>PXQZ01000112.1:680-13211 GCA_003021755.1 Halobacteriales archaeon QH_8_67_36
AAGGAGAGCTGTGGGGCGAACTCGTCGACGTCCAGCCCGGCTTCGATGGCGGCTTCGACGTACTCGATGCCATCGCCGAGCGTGAACGCGATTTCCTGGGCCGCGGTCGACCCGGCCTCGCGGATGTGATAGCCCGAGATGGAGATGGTGTTGAACTTCGGCGTTTCTTCGGCGCAGAACTCGAAGATGTCGGTTATCAGGCGCATCGACGGCTCCGGCGGGTAGATGAACGTGTTGCGTGCGATGTACTCCTTGAGCACGTCGTTCTGGATGGTCCCCCGCAGTTCCTCCCGGTCGACGCCCTGGATGTCGCCGACGGCGATGTACATCGCCAGCAGGACGGCCGCGGGCGCGTTGATGGTCATCGACGTCGAGACCTCGTCCAGCGGAATCCCCTCGAAGACGGTCTCCATGTCGGCCAGCGAGTCGATGGCGACGCCGGTTTTGCCCACCTCGCCGGCGGCCATCGCGTCGTCGGAGTCGTACCCCATCTGTGTCGGCAGGTCGAACGCCATCGACAGCCCCGTTTGCCCCTCGTCCAGCAGGTAGTGAAAGCGGTCGTTCGTTTCGCTGGCGGTCCCCATGCCCGCGTACTGTCGCATCGTCCAGAGCCGCCCCCGGTAGCCCGTCGAGTAGACGCCGCGGGTGTACGGCTCCCGCCCCGGAAAGCCCAAATCCTCCTCGTAGTCGAGGTCCGCTACGTCCGCCGGCGTGTAGAGCCGGTCTACTTCCTGCCCCTCCGTGTCCGTCGTGAACCGCTCCTCGCGCTCGCCGAACCGGTCGACGGTCGGCTGGACGTCCTCGCGCTCCCACTCGGCTTTCGCCTCGCGGATCTCGTCCAGTTCCTCGGGGTCGAACATGGGAAACGCGTGGGCTGGCGCCGGCTTAAGCGTTCGCGGTGGTCGGCATCGCTTCGGGAACTGTCACCGGAACCGGTCAGCCAGTCCGACTCAGTGCTGTCGGTACCCCTAACGCGGACGACAGCGAGCAAAAGCCGGGTTTAAACCGTCCCTGCACGGAACACGTGGTATGCCAATCGAGCCCGGGGACGGGGTGACCATCCACTACGTGGGACGGTTCGAGGACGGGAGTCTCTTCGACACGTCGCGACAGGCGGTCGCCCGCCATGAGGACCTCATCACGGCACAGGGCAACGAGCCCGCGGATTACGCACCGCTTTCGTTCACCGTCGGCCGCGGGGACATCATCGAGGGCATTGACGAGGCCCTCGTCGGGATGGAAGCGGGCGAGGAGAGGACCATCGAGGTGCCACCGAAGAAGGCCTACGGGGAGTTCGAGGAGGAGAAGCTCCGCGAGTACGACCCCGAGGCCTTCGAGGAGATGGTGGGCCAGGAGCCGGAGGTCGGCGTCCACGTCGAAGCGAAAAACGAACTCCACGGCGACGTGACCGCGGTGCGCGAGGACGCCGTCCAGGTGGATTTCAACCACGAACTCGCGGGCCGCACGCTCGTGTTCGATATCGAAGTCATCGACGTTCGGTGAGGTGATACCCGTCGTATTTATGACTGCTAGCGGTTCATAGCGCCAGAAGGCCTTTTCAATCCACCCATGCCGGCTGGTCAACCGGGTGCGGGTGGACTGAAGGGGGCGAGCGTCTCGGCTCGCGTGCCTCGCTGCGCGTCTCGTTACTCATTGTGTTCGTTCCTTCAGTGCTTGCGTCGTCGTGCTTCGACTGAGACGCTCTGGGCTTTCTGGCGGTCGACAACGCCTAACAATCGGTAAAACACCGCCAAGAGAGAACATACAACCCTAGAAAACACTGCTAGCGCCCGGTATCGTACTTGTAGGTCGCTTCGTCGGGGTCGATACCGAAGTCCTCGGCGGTGTCCTCGGGTTCGGGGTCCGGTTCGTGGGCCGAGGCGTCCTTGAACCGCTCGCGGAATCGGGGTGGGACGGAGAAGTCGGCCCGCTCCACCCGCATCGGGACGGCGTCGGGCTGGATGTTCTCCCGTTTGGTCTCCAGTCGGTCCTGAAGCCGCGGCGGCAGCTCGTCGGCGGCGATGCGCTCGAAGCCGAACTGCGCGAGATAGCGGTCGGCGCCGGTCAACGAATACACCACGTCGAACCCCTCGTCGGAGGCGTACTCGACGAGGCGCTCGATGACGTGAGCGCCGACGCCCTGGCCGCGCCACTCCGGGAGGACGCCGATGCTCGTGAGTTCGCAGATGGGGGCGCCGTCGTCGGGCGTCCAGCCCCATCTCCTCGATGTGGTCCAGCAGCCAGACCTCCTCTCGGTTTTTCGCATCCCGGACGTACATGACCGAACGTTGGCCGTCCCCGTGCAAAAGGGTTTCCGGGGGCCAACGGCAGTGGCTGTGCGTGCGCCTAGCCCGTCTCAGCCGGTCACTTACTTACTCGTGTGGCATCTACTGTCATGCTATGGCCCCGGACTCACTCGAAGAGCTGGACCGCGTCGTCCACGAGCCCACACGCAACGCCGTCGAATCGACCAACGTCTGGCAGTTCATGCAGACCTTCGGCATCGAGGAATACGACGAACTGATACGCCGGACGACGACCGACATCGAGGGGGTCGAGGAGTCCGGCGTCGACTGGTTCTGGGACGAACTCGTCGACCACCTCCACATCGAGTTCTTCGAGGACTACGACGCGGTGCGCGAGACCGAGAGTCGAACCGTCGAGACGGCCGACGGCGAAACGGAGACCTTCGACGGCCCGCAGTTCACGAACTGGTACCCCGGCGGCGAACTGAACGCCGCCCACAACGCTGTGGATCGCCACGCCGCGCCCGACACGGACGTACGCAATCAGGTCGCGCTCATCTGGGAGGGCGAGCCCGGCGACGTCCGGCAGGTGACGTATCACGACCTCCACGAGGAGAGCAACCGGGTCGCCAACTATCTGGAATCGGTCGGCGTCGGGACGGGCGATACGGTCGGGCTGTACATGCCGATGGTCCCGGAAGTGGCGAGTGTCTTCTATGGCTGTCTGAAAGCCGGGGCCATCGCCGTCCCGATCTTCTCCGGCTTCGGCGTCGACGCGACGGCCACCCGCCTCGCAGACGCCGACTGCTCGGTGCTCTTTACCGGCGACGGGTTCTACCGCCGGGGCTCGGCAATCCATCTCAAGGACACCGCCGACGAGGCTATCGAACGGGCGCGGGACCGGGTTGACGGCGACGGGGTCGAACACACCGTCGTGTCCGACAGGATCGGGACCGCTGATGATCCCGACGCGACGCTGACGTGGACCCGCCGGGACGAGTGGTGGGACGAGGCCATCGGAGGCCAGTCCGACAGCTACGCGACCAAATCGCTGCCCAGCGAGCAGGAGTCGATGCTGCTGTACTCCTCCGGAACGACGGGCGAACCGAAAGGCATCGTCCACACGCACGCGGGGGCGCTCCTGCAGGCGGCCAAGGAGATTCATTTCGGCTTCGACCACCAGCCCGGCGACCGCTTCTTCTGGGTCAGCGACATCGGCTGGATGATGGGGCCGTGGACCCTGCTCGGCAACCACGCGCTGGGTGGCACCGTCTTCATGTACGAGGGCGTGCCGGACCATCCCGACCCCGACCGCCTCTGGGCGATGATAGACCGCCACGACCTGACCGTCTTCGGCGTCTCCCCGACGGCCGTCCGCGCGCTTCGCAAGCAGGGCGACGAGTGGCTGGCGGGCCATGACCTCTCTAGCCTTCGCTTGCTGGGGTCGACCGGCGAGCCGTGGGACCCCGAGAGCTGGCAGTGGTTCTACGAGAACGTCGGCGGCGGGGACTGTCCCATCATCAACATCTCCGGTGGCACCGAAATCATGGGCTGTTTCCTGATGCCGATGCCCATACAGGAGCTCAAACCCTGTACGCTTGGCGGGCCGGGGCTGGGGATGGACATCGACGTCGTCGACGAGGCCGGCGACTCCATCGCCGACACGCACGAGCGCGGGTATCTCGTCGCCCGGGACTCGTGTCCCTCGATGACGACGTCGCTCTGGAGCGGCGACGAACGGTATATTCGAGAGTACTGGTCCCGGTGGGACGGCCTCTGGAACCACGGCGACTGGGCCCAGAAAGACGCGGACGGGCTCTGGTTCCTCCACGGCCGGGCCGACGACGCGCTCAACGTCGCCGGTCGGAAGGTCGGCCCCGCGGAGGTCGAAGGGGCGGCGATGGACCACCCCGCCGTCAATCAGGCCGCTGCGGTGGGCGTTCCCGACGATACAACGGGGACCGCTGTCGTCCTCTACGTCGTCCTCGAACCCGCCAACGAACCGACCGACGACCTCCGCGAGAGTGTCGCGGCGACCGTCAGCGAGGAACTCGGCAAGCCGTTCAGACCCCAGGAAGTGCTGTTCGTCGACGCCTTCCCGAAGACCCAGAGCGGGAAGATACTCCGCCGGGTCATCGGCACGGTGTACCGCGGCGAGGAACTCGGCGATATGTCAAGCATCGAGAACCCCGAGGCGCTGGATGCTATCGAGGACGCCAGCTAGTTCTCGACTGCCGCCGCTCGAATCCGCCGGCCCTCCGCATGGACTGCTTTCCAGGCGTCGAGCGAGCTGGGAATCCCGTCCGTGCGTTCGCCCTTCGCGCGGCCCGCCTGCCCGGCAACGTGCTGGTGGACCGCCTTCGGGTCGTCCAGTTGCCGCAACCGAAGCTCCGCGCCCTCGCTCCCGGCGGTGTCGACGGTGACGGTCCCGTGGTCCCGAACACGCCCTGGCTGTAGCTGGTGTTCCGTATCTTACCCAGCCGAAGCTCCGTCACGGTCAGTGAGAGCACGCCGGTCCGATGGTAGAGCGCGGCGGCGGTCAGGACGTAGCGAGTCGCCCACGGCCGGAGCCACGCGCCGCCGGCCGGTACCGCGAACCCGGCCAGCGCGAGGGCTGTGCCGCGTCCGCCACGCCCGACTCCACGGCGGTCCGAATCGCTCGCAGTTCGGTCAGTATCCCGTCGAGCACAGTGTTGGCGCCCAGCGCCGCGACGAGCGTGTCGACCCCGGGGTAGAGCAACACCTGCGCCAGCAGGACGACGAAGACGACGGACGCGAGGACGGCCCGCGCTCGGCGCTCACTCACGTTTGAACGGTGGGTCGGCACGGGAAAACGGGGGCGACGACCACCGACAGGCGGGAGGTCGACCGCGCGCCGAAAATCGCCGTCGTCAACGGCCGACTGGATCGGGACGGGGAGCAGTCCCGGGCCACCGAGTGAGCGGCGCGCGGGCCAGTTGGACATGTGACATACTCTTGGGTCGGGGACCCGTAGCGGCGGTATGTCGAACGCGATCCCCGAAGAAGCTCTGGAACTGCTCACCGGTGGTGTCCACGTGGCCCACCTGGCGACCTGCTACGAGGACCGGCCCCACGTCGCGCCCGTCTGGTACGACTATGCCGACGGCGCCGTCGAACTCGTTATCACCGGGCAGAAACTCGAAAACGTCCGCCGGAACCCCCGCGTCGCGCTGTCGGTACAGGACGACGACGGCGGTGACGCGAACTGGGGCATGACCCTGCGCGGGACGGCGACTGTCGTCGAAGACGACGCCGAGGGCCGCGAGATACTGCGGCGCATCAACCGCCGCTACGGGGCCGACGAGGACGCCTGGGAGGAGAATACGGCCGTCCGTGTCGATGTCGGCTCCGCAAGCTACTGGACGTACGACTGATAGTGATTATTGTAGATTATTTCCGGATAGCGCCTGCGGGGTCGGCGCATACCGGTAAACCGCTACACGAATCACTATGAGTGGCCCCGCTGGACTGGCGACTGTGCGGGTGAAAAACAAAACCGCGACGGAGAGCCCGCTACCGGGCCGATCCTACATGTAGCCGAGGTCGCGCAGGCGTTCCATCAGGTCCTCCTTGTCCTGGGCGCGGCCGGCGCGTTCGGTCGTGTTCGCCATGTCCTGCAGCCAGGCAGGCTCGTCGGCGGACTTGTCCGTCGACACTTCGCTGCCGAGCGAGCGGAAGCCGGCGAAGTACTTCGGCGAGACGGGGACGTCCTCCTTCTCGATGCCCTCGGGGAGGTCGTCCTCGCCCTGCGGGACGTAGCCTTCCTCGGGGAAGCCCTCGACGGTGTCCGGGACGACGAAGTTCCAGAAGGCCTCCCAGACGTCGGGCTCGGCGAACTGGAGGATAGTCTGGATGCGGTCGTGTGGCGGGTAGATGTCGGGGTCGTGTCGCGGCGAGAAGAACGTCTCGTCGGCGCGGGACTCCTGCTCGTCCCAGCGGATACCCGAGATGATGCCGTCGACGCTGTGCTCCTCGATGGTATCGTTGAGCGCCACCGTCTTGAGCAGGTGGTTGCCGACGTAGGTGTCAAGCAGGAACGGGAACGTCTCCTCCTCGTATTCGAGGATGTTCCGGATGTGGTGCTGGTTGTGTTCGGAGAGCGCGTCGACGGGGATGTCGTCGCCGGGGGTGAGCCCGTTCTCCTCGACGTAATCGCCAACGTCCTCGTTACGGGCCCAGATGACGTCCAGGTTCCACTCGTCGGCCCAGTACTCGACGAAGTCGATGAGTTCGTCGAAGTGCTGGTAGTGGTCGATGAAGACGACCGGCGGCACTTCGAGGTCGAAGCGGTCGGCGACTTCCTTGACGAAGTACAGCGTCAGCGTGGAGTCCTTCCCGCCCGTCCACATGACGACAGGGTTCTCGTACTGTTCGAGGCCCTGCTTCGTGACCTCGATAGCCTTCTCTATCTTGTGGGTGACCGTCGGGTACTCCTCGGGTTCCTCGCCCTCGCCGTCGGCGTAGTCGACGTCGAGATAGTCGGGGAACTCGGCTGTTTCGGACATCGTATAATGAGATATAATTACTGGCTGTAAGAACTTTTTGGATACGCATACGGCGTGTGAGTTCCTGACACGGCGCTCGTTCGCCGCCCCAGTCGTTTTTCCCGGCGACGGCCCTGTGTCCGGTATGGGCTCCCGCCTGGTCGCCGTGTGGACTATCTACCGCCGCTGGCTACGCCTCTATCTGCCCGTCGCCGCGCTGGTACTGGGCGCGAGCACCGCCGTCGGCTTCCTGCTGGGCAGCGCCGTGCCGATAGACTCGCTTCCCACTGCCGAGGGAAGCGCCAGCAGTCCCTTTCCGGCGCTGACGACCGTCGACCTCGCCGTGAACAACCTCGTCGCGATGGTCGCGCTGTCACTGGGGGCCGTCTCGCTGGGGCTGGTCACCCTCTTCGGACTCGTCCTCAACGGCCTGCTCGTCGGTGCCGTCGTCGGCATCGCCGTCCAGCAGGTCGACCCGCTCGTCGTCGCTTTGCTCATCCTCCCCCACGGCGTGCTGGAGATTCCGGCGCTGCTCGTCGCCTCGACCGTCGGGCTGCGGTTCGCCCGGCTCACAGTCCGGTACATCCGCGGGCTGGAGGAGACACTCGTCACCCGCCGGGACCTCCGGGAAGCGGGGTGGCTCATGGCGTTCTCGGCCGTCCTGATACTGGTCGCCGCCTACATCGAGGCCAACGTCACGCTGGTGCTGGCCGAACGCGTGGCCGGTGGGGAACTCGTCGTCGGATGAGACGGTGGTATTGACTCGGTAGAAAGCCCCCATGTTCTCGGCTTTGGTTCGCGGGCCGTAGGCTCGCTCGCCGAGACGAGTGACCGTCTCCCTCGCGACCCGCGCCTTGCTGCACGCTTCGTCACGCACGTCAACAGGGTTCGCCCGGAACACGGTTCCTTTCAGTCCCACCCATACCGGCTGGGCAACTGGCTACTGGCGGAACTTTCCGTTCGTCTTTAGCGCAATAGTTGAATTTTCACTGATAGGATTGAAGTGTTATTGATAGTTAGGTAGATAGATACGTCGTGATGGATGGCGATCGACGAACCTTCGAAGACGTGTTAATCAGCTAATGAATTCGTTGTCGCGCCAGTTGACGCCCTCTTCCTCGTCCTCGTCGGCGGGGTCCTCGACGACGTTGATGGACGCGGGGTGTTCCTCCCCGTCCACGATGCGGGCGGCTTCCAGTTCCCCGTCGACGGCGGCGATGGCCGTCAGCGTGCCCTTCTCCGCGACCTTCGCGACCTCACAGAGGACCTCGAACATCGCGTACTGCAGCGCCGTGTTCTGGAGCACGGTCTCACGGTCGCCCTTGAAGCAGGCGTACTCGACGAGTTCGGATTCGATCTCTTCCTCCTCCTCTTCGAGGGTTCCCCACTGCGGGCCGCCGCCGGTTGACCCGGTCGAGGCGGCGCCGGGTGGCCCCATCTCCTCGGGGTCCTCCTCGTAGACGCGGTTCTCGGTGACGCTGGCTTTCAGCTGTGCTGTCGGCGTGTACTTGCTCATGCTGTCGTCTTTCGCGACGGCACTGACGATGAGCGTGTTGTTCCGACGGGTGATGTCTACGTCAGCGATTTCGGGTGGAAGGTTCGGGTCCTCGAAGAAATCGTATGCGTCTTCCAGTGGCAGTTCGAGCGTCGAGTGAAGTCTGTATACGCGGCTGGTCATGGTTGGGAGAGTGTGTCAAGTCGTCGACGGCCGTCCGCTGACGTTAATGGCAGCGTATACTATGAACCACGGACTTATATGATCTGCCCTTCTATTCTATCAATCGGACATAATGTGTATCGTATTCTCATGCAGATGAGGCCGTGGCAGACGGTGACCTGAGACCGGGCGCTTACCCTCACACTGTCGGTCGATTTCTGCGGATTCTGACGCCACCCGATGTCTCTCCGCTCACGGCTCGCTTCACTCACCGTTCGGAATACGGGGATGCTCGCGCCACGAGAACCCTCGCTAGTCGTCCGCCGCGGCCGCGTCCGCGTCGCCCCCGATGCTTGGCGGGTACTCGCCGCGGTCCAGTTCCAGGTCCGACGCGGGCCGGGCCATACAGGTGAGCGCGTAGTTCTCCCGCTCCTGCTCGGTGAGCCCCCGGGCCGCCGGCTGGACGACCTCGCCCGAGAGGATCTCGGCCGAACAGGCCAGACACATCCCCACGCGACAGGAGTACTCCTGTGCGATACCCTCCTCGATACAGCGCGAGAGGATGGTCTCCTTCCCGGAGACCGTTATCTGCTCGCCGGTCCCGACGAAGGAGACGGTGTAGTCGGTCATACCCTCGGGTTTGCCGCCCCCCGTCTAAACTCTTTATAGGCGGAGCAGACGCAACATCGCGCCGTCCACGGCGGGATACGCGTCGTCTCCGGAAAACAATCACCGTTCGCCGTACGGTGTGAGATTTCACACCCGGAGTTTTACTTGGCGGGCGAGTGTTCGTACGAACAAGGATCGACATGGAGTAGAGCGATTCTCGTCAGTCCTGCGATGACGGCCTGCCCGCCCCAAGCGATCGGACAGGACTCGAAACCAGTCGGGTGAAACGGTTGGTTCCGCCAGTGAACCGATGCGGTACCTGACTGCTGTACACGTCGCAAAGTAACTCCGAGTCCGCTTGAACCCTGCCGGACTCCCTGTGGCAAACAACACTGGGGGTCCGTATATGACGGAAGATAGGAGTCCCGGGAGCTCGACACTCCGAGCAGTCCCACCCGCTCAGACCACGAGCATCCCCCGGACCCCCACCGTCTGGATGCTCGGCGGGTCTGTCAGACCTACAGTCCTCACTGCTGAGCAAACCGAAGTTTACGACGTACGCGAACTGCTACGAAAGGCGCGTTGGGCCTTTCGGCACGACGAGACGGCGAAGCCGTCTCGAACCACTTCGATTCGCTTGACTCAGGATTCCGCCGCGTTCACACGCAGGATGATGCCAAGCCGCTGTGCTGAACGGTCCGCTGTGCTCTCCGGGTCGCGGCGCGACGAACCACGCCGTTGAAGCCTACGCGCCGTCCACGGGGGACCAATGAGCGACCATGACGACCGGGAGACGTTCCGTCACGACCCCATCGGCCACGCCGAAGCGCGGGCGGGGATGACCGTCGAAGAACTGGCCGACAGCTACGGACAGGCCGGCATCGGCGCCGCCGACCTCCACGAGGCCGTCGACGTCTACGCCGAGATGCTGGACGATGACGTAACCACGTTCGTCGGCCTGGCCGGCGCGATGGTGCCCACGGGGATGCGCGCCATCGTCTCCGAACTCATCCGGGACGGCCACGTCGACGTGCTCGTCACGACCGGCGCGAACTGCACCCACGACACCATCGAGGCCATCGGCGGCAAACACCACCACGGCGAAGTCACTGCCGAGGGCAACACCGAGCGCGAACACGACGAGAACCTCCGGGACGAAGGCGTCGACCGCATCTACAACGTCTACCTCCCACAGGAACATTTCGCGCTGTTCGAGTCCCACCTCCGCGAGGAGGTCTTTACCGTCCTCGAAGACGAGGGCGCGGTCTCCATTCGGCGCATGACCGAGGAACTCGGCCGTGCCAACAGCGAGGTCAACGAGCGCGACGACGTAGCCGAGGACGCCGGGGTGCTGGCCGCGGCCTACGAGAACGACGTGCCGGTGTACTGCCCCGCCTTCCAGGACTCCGTGCTGGGCCTGCAGGCGTGGATGTACTCCCAGACGAGCGACTTCACGGTGGACGCGCTGGCGGACATGACCTCGATCACGGACATCGCCTACGAGGCCGACAGCGCCGGCGCGCTGGTCGTCGGCGGCGGCGTCCCCAAGAACTACGTCCTCCAGACGATGCTCGTCTCGCCCGACGCCTACGACTACGCCGTTCAGTTGACGATGGACCCCGTGAACACTGGCGGGCTCTCGGGAGCGACGCTGGACGAGGCCCGGTCGTGGGGGAAACTGGAGAAGGACGCCCGCAACGTCTCCGTCTACGCCGACGCCACGATTACGCTGCCGCTGGTCGTCGCCGCCGCCCGCGAACGCATCGGCGAGTGAGGACAACGGCGTGGACGTCCTGATACCCCCGAGACTGCGGTTTCGCGCCGGAGCCTGCGGACCGGTCCACCGGTGTCCCTGACGAGCAACGACTCGGACGACGAGCTCAGCTGTCCACCGGACAGCCGTTTATCTCGCCGCCGCGCATCCCGTCGGCCAGCCAGTAAATGGAGAGCGTGAGGACCACCAGCGCTCCCAGCGCGAACTCCAGCCCGTCAAGCGGGAGAACGAGCAGCGACGTGGAGACGCCGACGAGCGAGAGCAGCCCCAGCAACACCGCTGAGCCACAGGCCGCACAGCCGGCCCCCAGCGTTCCGAGGACGACGCCCGCCGCGCCGGCCCCGCCCTGCTGGAGGTCCAGCCCGTGCTCACGGAAGTGGTAGGTCGCCATCGCGACGTCGACACCGGTCAGTGTGGCGACAGCCACCAGCAGGACCCCCTGCGTGGCGCTGAAGTTGGTCCCGACGAACGGGTACAGCTCAGCGAGGACGAGTAGCCGGCTGTCGAGCGGCAGCGAACCGCCGACGACCAGCCCCGACACGAGGGGCACGTTCAGCGAGACGACGAACCCGGTCAGCGCGACGACGGCGGCCACGGCGGCCACGGCGGCGTAGGTCGGCAGCGTGAGGACCAGCCTCGCCGTCCGGCCCATCAGCCGCCAGTCGGGTCCCCGCGTCGGGAGCCTCGGACCCCGCATCTACACACCCAGTGCCTCCGAGACGAGGTCGTAGCTCACGCTCCCGTTGGCCTTCTGGACGAATTCCCCGTCACGGAACAGCAGGACGACGGGCGTCGTCCGTCCCAGTCCCGCGTCCTCCGCGGCGGAGATGTTCGCCTGCACCGCGTCGTCGTGGACCTCGTTCCGGGCGTCCTCGACCACCGCCGACCCGTCGAGGTCCGTCGACTGGTTCAGGAACGTCTCCGTCCGGTCGAGCACGTTGTCGGTGTCGAACTGGCTCTGCTCGGTGAAGTAGTGGTCCAGTAGCGCCCAGAACGCGCCGCCGTTGCGGGCGTAGGTGGCTTCCAGCGCCTGCGTCGCTGGCTTTCCCCACTGGTAGACCACCGGATACGTTCGGAGGACGTACGCTCCTGCCCCCTCGTCGACGATGTTCGACCGTATCCGTGGCACCGTGTTCTCGTGGAACGCCGCACACCGGCTACAGGAGGGGTCCTCGAACGCCAGCACCACGTGCCCCCCGAGATCTCCCTGTCGCGGGAGCCCGTCGAGGCCCGCGGCCGCCGGATGCTCCTCGATGGGCTTGCCCGACTCACCCCCGCTCCCGCCACAGCCCGCCAGCGAGCCGACGGTACCCGCACCAGCGAGCGCCAGGACGCGTCGTCTGTTCATAGCTGACTGGATGGACCACCGTGGTTTAGCCCTTGTTCCAATTCCCACCCGAAAGGGACAACCGAACGCGGCGGGTATAGCCGCCCGGCCGATGACGAGCCGGTGTTCCGAGCCGGGGTGACTCCCCGGCGGTGACGAACCCTATGAGTGCCGAGGTCTGCATCTCTTACATAAGAGATGCACTCGTTATTGACGGAACGAATAATTTTGAGTACATTGTAGTAGGTATTATTTCCAAATCCGCGTCTGTCTGCTTTCAGTAAGGAGTTGGTCAATACCAATGTTGACCAACTGAACGTCAAAATAACCGCTCCTCAACAGTCTCAGGGTGTTCCTCCGGAGGCGGAGGGCCGGGAACATATACTAATTAAGAGAGGAAATTAGAGGTTCTC
>PXQZ01000113.1 GCA_003021755.1 Halobacteriales archaeon QH_8_67_36
GAGCAGCGACCGGAGCAGGTCGCCGTTAACCTGTTTTATCGTTCCGGAGTGGTCCCCGCGGCGAATCTTCTTCGTGCCGTCCTTGACCACCCGGACGGCGGACTTCCGGGGGCCGTAGAGCAGCGTCCCGTCGACGCCGTTCAGTCCCACCGCGTCGACGCCCTCGCTCTGGAGGCCGGCGACGAGCCGGGTGTTGAGATGGCCGAAGACCATCTCGAACACTTCCATCGTCGTCTCGTCGGTAAAACGGCCGACGACGCCCGACGGCGTCTCGACGTATTCGGGTTCGAGGCCGAGCCGTTCGAGCGTCTCGTCGACTTTCGTGGAGCCGCCGTGAACCACGACGACCTGTTCGCCGTCCTCGACGAGCGATGCCACGTCCGCGAGGGCACCCGCGGGGTCTACTGCGCGAGCGCCGCCGACTTTGATAACGGTTGTCATTCGTGCCGCCCCCGGTGGAACGAGCGGGTCGGATAGTCGCGGCGAGCGAGCGGTAGCGAGCGGGATCGTCTATTGCTTGTCATGAAAATCCTCTCCAGGTGTTACGGTGTGCCGACGGGGTGGAGCCCCTGGAACTCCAGGCCAGCCGTCTCCTCGATACCGAGCGCGACGTTGGCGGCGTGGACGGCCTGACCGGCCGACCCCTTCATCATGTTGTCGATGGCCGAGAACACGACCAGTCGCTTGTTGCCGGGGTCGAGTTCGAAGCCGACCTCCGCGCGGTTGGTCCCGGCGACGGCCTTGGGTTCGGGGTAGCGGTAGACGCCGCCACCGCCGGCGACGAGTTCGACGAACGGTTCGTCCTCGTACTGGCCGCGGTAGGCGCCCCAGAGGTCGCCCTTCGACACCGGGCCGTCGGGGAAGACGTGACAGGTCGCGCTGGCGCCACGGACCATGTCCACCGCGTGGACGGTAAAGGAGACGTCGACGCCGAGGAACTGCTGAATCTCGGCCTCGTGACGGTGGCCCGTCGGGGCGTACGGGCGGACGACGCCCGAGCGCTCCGGATGCGAGGAGGCCGCGCCGCCGCCGGCCCCGCCCTCGCTGGAGCCGACCTTCACGTCGACGACTATCCGCTCGTCGCCGCGCAGAACGCCGTGCTCGAACAGCGGGAGCAGCCCCAGGATGGTCGCCGTGGCGTTACAGCCGCCCGATGCGATGAGGTCCGCACCTTCGAGGTTCTCGCGGTTGAGTTCCGGCAGCGCGTACTCCGAGTCGGCCAGCAGTTCCGGGCGGGTGTGCCCGTCGTACCACTCGTCGTACTGCGCCTCGGCATCGAGTCGGAAGTCCGCCGAGAGGTCGACCACCGTCCCGGCGGCGTCCTGGAATTCGTCTATCCGTTCCATCGAGACGCCGTGTGGCGTCGCCGCGAACAGGACGTCCACCGGTTCCAGGTCGCTCGGCGAGGTGAAACGCAGGTCCGAGTGGCGCAGGTTCGGATGCTGGTGGCCGATGGTCTTGTTCCCCTTCGACCGGCTTGTGGCCTGTGCAAGCTCGAACTCGGGGTGGCCGTCGACGAGGCGAAGCAGTTCGCCGCCGGTGAACCCGGAGCCCCCGACGACGCTCGCGGAGTGGGTCATGTGGGCGTCTCCGCGCCGCTCTCGCTTTGGGCCTTCGATTCGAGCCAGTCGACGACCTCGCCGGGCACGTCCACGTCGGCGACCTCGTTGAGCGCCTTGAACTCCACAGTGTGATTGACCTCGTGGACGGTGTAGTCGTCCGGTTCGCTGTCTTCCGATACTCCGACTTCCATCAGGTCGATACCGAGCAGCCCGCCGCCGACGGCCGCGCTCGCCTTCTCGACCAGTTCGAGCGCGCGGTCGTCCAGTTCGAAGGTGTCGGTCTCGGCGCCCTTCGCGGCGTTGGTGAGCCAGTGGTCAGACGAGCGGGCCATCGCGGCGACCGGTTCGCCGTCGGTCGCCAGGACGCGGATGTCGCGGCCGGGCTTGTCGACGAACTCCTGGACGTAGAATATCTTGTGTTCGTAGTGGCCCAGCGTCGCCTTGTGTTCGAGGATGGCCTCGGCGGCGTCACGGGAGTCGATCTTCGCCATCAGGCGACCCCACGAGCCGACGACGGGTTTCAACACGCAGGGGTACCCGAACCGCTCGATGGATTCGAGGGCCGTGTCCTTGGTAAAGGCTACGTCCGTGTCGGGCGTCGGGACGCCGGCCTCGACCAAGGCGAGGCTGTTCTTGACCTTGTCCGCACAGACCTCGGCCACGTCGGGCCCGTTGATCACGGGCACGTCGTAGGCTCGCGCAAACTTCGTCACGTAGACGCTGCGGGAGGTCGACAGGCAGCGGTCGACGACGATGTCGAGGTCGTCGAAGACCTCGGGGGCCCCGCTGACGGCGAACTGCTGCTTGCGGACGTCTATCTTCTCGACGTCGTGGTCGCGCTCACGCAGTTCGGAGAGCAGGAGCTTCTCGTCCGTGCGGATGCGCGAGTAGAGGAGTCCGATCTTCATGCTGTTGGCTCCGTGTGAACCACCGCGTCGTGGCCGCCGAGCGGCCACGCGACGGCCACCTCACTCACCCCAGTCCTCTTCGAGTTCGGGGGCGCTGTCGAGCTCGACGGGGTCGGTGCCGATCACTTCGAGTTCGGCGCCACAGGTTGCACAGTCGACTATCTCTCCGACTTCGAGGTTGTCGTGCAGGGAGACTTCCGCCCCGCACTCGATGCAGTCTGCCATTGTACCTGTCTCTCCCGGAGCTATCCACTTAAATCCATCGAACCTATCAGATAAAGTTACACACCCATACGCCGCTCTAACGGTGTCAGAGAGCCATCGTCCGCACGTGCCCGATTTCCGTATCAGGTTTCTGGTATGATTGCCCCGCGAGGGGGTCGCCGTTCAGACATACACCTCGACCTCCGTCCGGAGACGGGTCGCTGCGTCGGAGACGCCCGTTCGTGCCGCCTCGTGGCGTTCGCTGTGACTCGCCAACGCGTCCGCTGTAGCCGCTAGCTGGTCCGCCACCGCCTCGGGGGCCGGCCCGCCGCGGGAGTCACGCATCGCGACGCTCTCGGTCGGATCGAGCGCGGCCTCGACGGCCTCGCGGTCGACGTACGCCGAGAGCGGGTCGTCGAGCACGTCCTCGGCGACTGCCGAGAGTGCCGCGTAGTCGGGGGCGTCCTGGCTAGCATCGAGGTCCGCGGCGACCTCCGCCACGACCTCGTGAGCCGTCCGGAACGGCACCCCGGCCATCGCGAGCAGGTCCGCGACGCCGGTCGCGGTGGCGAACCCGCCCGTTGCGGCGGCTTCCAGCCGTTCGGCCGGCCAGTCGGCCGTCGCGACGGCACCCGCGGCCACCGCGACGCTCTCGGTGACGCTGTCGATGGCGTCCCAGGCGTGACGACCCGCCCGCTGCAGGTCGCGGTTGTACGCGCGGGGCTGGCCCGTGAGGTTGGTCAGCAGGCCCGAGAGCCCCGCCGTCGCGTCGCTCGTGCGCCCGCGAACGAGTTCCAGCGTGTCCGGGTTCTTCTTCTGGGGCATGATGGAACTCGTCGAAGCGTAGTCGTCGTCGAGTTCGACGTGGCCCTTGCTGGCCATCACGATGACGTCCTCGGCCAGTTGCGACAGGGTCGTCGCCAGCCCCGCGACGGCACTGGTCGTCTCGACGAGGAAATCGCGGGCCGCGGAGGCGTCCATCGAGTTCTCCGCGACGGAATCGAAGCCGAGCAGTTCGGCCGTGCGCTCGCGGTCCACGTCGAAGGGCGTCCCGGCGAAGGCCGCCGCCCCCAGGGGGTTCCGGTTGATGCGCACGTAGGCATCGAGCAAGCGAGCCGTATCCCGTTGCAGGGCCTGCTCGTACGACAGGAGCCAGTGGGCCACCGTCGTCGGCTGGGCCGGCTGGAGATGCGTGTACCCCGGCATCACCGTCTCAGTCTGCTCGCGGGCCACCGCAAGCAGTCGCTCGCGGGCGCCCACCAGCGTCTCGACCAGTTCGAGTACGTCCGCGCGCAGGCGATAGCGGATGCAGGCAGCCACCTCGTCGTTGCGCGAGCGGGCGGTGTGCATCTTCCCGCCCGACTGGCCGACGCGGTCGATGACCGCGCTCTCGATGGCCTCGTGGACGTCCTCGCCGTCGGGCAGTGCGCCGTGGCCCGCGTCCTCGATGTCGTCGAGTGCGGTCAGGATCTCGCCGGCGGTGTCCGCCTCGACGATGTCCTGCTCGACCAGCATCACGACGTGGGCGCGGTCGACGGCGAGGTCCGCGGCGAAGATGCGCTCGTCGTCGGCGAGCGAGGAGAGAAAGGACCGGGCGGGGCCGCCGCTGAAGCGGTCGCGGCGAACGGCCGTCCGGTCGCCGCCCGCGTCACCGTCCGCTCGCGGGCTTTGCCCGCTCGCCCGTCCCGAGGCCTCCCGGTGGTCGGTCTCGTGCTCCTCGCTCATTCGTCTATTCCTCCGAGGGGTCGGCCCCGCCGTTCCCGTCGGTGACGGCTCGGCGCTCCGTGACGTCTTCGCGGATGTCGTTTGCGAGACGGGACTGGAAGCCGTGGTACTTCGCGACGCCGGTGGCGTCCTGCTGGGTGATACCCCCCGAGACCGCTTCCTCGTTGAACGACGCTGCGGACTCGCTGTAGACGGCGTAGTCGGACTCGCGCGAGACCGGACGGCAGTGGCCGCCCTCCAGTTTCACCGTCACGGTCCCGGTGACGCGCTCGTTCGTGTCGTCGATGAACGCTTCGAGCGCGCCGGTCAGGGGCGCGTCGACGAGCCCCTCGTAGGCCTTCTGGGACCACTGCTGGTCGACCTGTGTCTTGAACGAACGCGCCTCCTGTGTGAGGACGAGCCCTTCCAGGGCCTCATGAGCTGTCAGCAGCACCGTCGCGGCGGGGTGCTCGTAGTTCTCGCGCACTTTCAGCCCGAGCATGCGGTCCTCCATCATGTCCGTGCGACCGATGCCGTGCGAACCGGCCCGCTCGTTGAGCCGTTCGATCAGTTCGACCGAGCCGAGTGTCTCGCCGTCGACAGCAACCGGTTCGCCGTCCTCGAAGGTGACCGCGACGAGTTCGGCGTCTTTGCCCGAGGGGTTCTCGGTCCACTTGTAGATGTCGTCGGCCGGAACCGTGCTGGGGTCCTCCAGTTCGGAGCCCTCGATGGAGCGGCTCCAGAGGTTCGTGTCGATGGAGTAGCGGCCGCCGTCGCCGCCCTCGACCGGGAGCCCCTTCTCGCGGGCGTACTCGTTTTCCCACTCGCGGGTTAAGCCGAGTTCACGCACCGGGGCGATGACCTCCAGGTCCGAGTCGCGCCAGATAGCCTCGAAGCGGAGCTGGTCGTTGCCCTTGCCGGTACAGCCGTGAGCGATGCCGTCACAGCCCTCCTGCTCGGCGACCGAGAGGATGGCCTTCGCGATGACGGGACGGGCGAGCGCGGTGCCCAGAGGGTAGCCCTGGTAGTCGGCGTTGGCCTTCACAGCCTTCAGGCAGCGGTCGGCGAACTCCGCTTTCGCGTCGACGACGAACTGCTCGACGCCGAGCGCCTCGGCCGTCTCTTCGGCCTCCTCGAACTCGTAGTCGGGCTGGCCGACGTCGACCGTGACGCCGATGACCTCGTCGTAGCCGTACTCCTCTTTGAGCAGCGATACGCAGACCGTGGTGTCGAGCCCGCCCGAGAAGGCGAGCGCGACGGTGCCGTTTCCGTCTGTCATGAATGTGTAGTCGTACGTTACCGTAGTGTGACTGTCGGTTTGGAGTGCGAGGGGGCGTCATCCCGGTTTCCCGGCCTGTGCCGGCGTGAAGCCGGCGATACCCGGAAACGGATACGGTGTCCCCGTCAACGCGCCGGACAGCCGACCGGCGACGCTTGTGAACGATTCGAACCGTCGAGAGGAGAGGTAGTAGTGGGCCTAGCGGAAGGCCCGCCGTCGGTTCCGTCGGCGTCGGGTCGAAAAGGAAGCGGACCCGTCGCTGGCGGCGACGAGCGCCCCAGCGTCGACAGTCCGCATCATGTACCAGCGTCTACTGTCGGTCACGTACTAATAAGTTCCGAGTTCCGGTACCCGTGTGGCCCGTTCTCACCCGCGTCGGCCGGCCAGGAGCGCGGCTGCGAGCAGTGCCACCAGCGCACCGACAACGGCGAAACCGGGACCGCTCCCGCCCGTAGTTCCGACCGGCGTCGGGCTGGGCGCCGGCGTGCCGTTGGGCGCCGTCGCCGAGGTGGCGACGACGCTGAGGCCGTCTAGCTCCGCGTCGGCCGCGTAGACGAGCCGCCCGTCGCTGCTGTTGGCCGGTCCGGGCGAGACGCTCGTCACCTGGTACCCCTCCGGGAACACGACGACGAGCGGGCGGTCGACCCCCCCGCTGCTGGCGAACGGCTCCCCGAACGTCAGTACCCCGTCTTCGGCCGCCGCGAGGTTCGTCCACGTGACCGAAACGGTCGCGACGCCGGTCGCGTTCGACCGCGAGAGCGTCAGCGAGCTGTTGCGCACCGTCATCCGGTCGGACGTGTCGTCGGCCAGCGTGCGCCAGCGAGCCGCCTGCCGCTCCTCGTAGGCGTTACGGACCGTCTCGTTGGTCCGGAGCTCGTTGAACGCCGCCCGCTCGCTCTCGTCGTCGAGGTCGTACGTGGAGACGAGGGTCACCCGCGCGTCGCCGTCGGGGGCCAGGTCGACGGTCAGCGACGGCTCGGGTGACGCGTCGGTCCGGGCCGCTCCGGCCGGTCCCGCGACCGTGCCGACCAGCAGCGCACCCAGAACGACACCCGTCAGTAGTGTGTGGCGGCCGGTCATCGGTTAGTCTTGACCGGCCACTGTGGTAGTCTCGTTGGTTCCGGCGGAACTGTCTCCGTCGGCGGGCCGCCCGTCGGAGCTCGACGGCGCCGCGTCGTCGGTTCGGTCTGGGCCGGCACCGGTCCGGTTGTCGGGCGCACCGCTACGGTCGTCGGCCGCGTCGGGGTGGGCCGCCCGCCCGACCCCGTCACCGGCGATGGACTGGGCTATCTCGGCCGTCTCGGAACCGGTCAGGTTCGCCGCGCGGTCCGAGAGGCGCCGTATCGCAGTGGCGCTGACGCCGTTGGCTTTGAGCGCCTCGGCCGGGAGCGTGTTCGCCGTCTCGTCGGTCCGGAACCGCTGGTCATGGACCGCGGCAAACTCGACATCGACACGCTCCTGATACCGACCCCCTTTTGCCGGGGCAGCGACTCCCTTCGGTGTGTACAGCCTGAACGTCCCGCTGCCGTCGTCGGTGACCCGGCTGGCCGGTCGGCTGGCGCGTGACCTCCCGCGGGCGCGGGCCCGACCACGCGGCGAGCACACGCTGGTACTCAAGCGGCTGGGCGGCGGCGACCACGCGGACTACGCCCGACTGGAGGCCCGGGCGCGCGACGTGCTGGGCGGGACTGTCCCCTTCGGCGTCCGCGCCACCGGCGTCGACTACTTCGAGATGGCCGTGACGGGCCCCTCGCCGGTCGTCTATCTGGCGGTCGAGAGCCCGGAACTGCGGGCGCTGCACGAACGGCTCTGTGCGGAGTTTGACGCCGTCGAGAGGATGGAAGGCGAGGCGTACGTCCCCCACGTCACCGTCGCCCGCGGGGGCGACCCGGCGGCGGCCCGGCGGCTGGTCGAACGGGAAATCGAGCCCGTCGAGTGGGCCGTCGACGAACTCGTCTGCTTCGACGCCGACCGCGGTCAGTGGGTGAGCCGCATCTCGCTCCCGGCCTAAGGGCTACACGCTGCCTGCCGGCGGGCCCGGTGTTCGTCGGCGAACACTGCTGTTTCCACGCCGGGAAGTTCGCGCGCAAGGGCGGTTGCCTTCGACTCGTGTTCGGCGACGACGTGCCACTCGGTCACGCCGTTGGCGGCGGCGGCGTGGGCACCCCGGACCACCGCGTCATGCAGGGCGTCGGTGAGGGGGTGTTCGACGTCAACAAGGGTCAACACCCGGTCGACGTCGCGAGTAACGGCTGTCGAGATCGCGTCGTACAGCCGCGTGCTCTCCCGGTCGTCGAGTATCACCCGCCGCCCGAGTTCGACGACGACGGTCCGTTCCTCCACCCGTACGTCCCAGCCCGATTCGTCCACTAGATTCATTATTTTATAATTTTTCCGCTGGTACATAAATTTATTGTACAGTGGTAAGGTTCTTTTATATGACACGCTCAGCGGCCGTTACGCCGGCGGCACACGGGCGGCAGCCGACACGTAGCAACGTTTTTGCCGTCACCGACCCTCGCAGTCGGTATGGATTATCGGTCCGTCGAGACGACGGAGGAGTACGTCTGCCGGCTGGACCACGGCGCAGACTGGCGCGCCGAAATCGAGTCGCTGGCCGACGAGGAAGCCATCGACGCCGCCTTCTTTTACGGGCTGGGCGCCGTCGAGGACGCCGAGGTGTGGTTCTACGACCAGGACGACCGGGAGTACGACTCGATGGTCTTTGCCGAGCCCCTGGAGGTTGCCGCCTGCGTGGGCAATATCTCGTGGCTGGACGTCGCCGAGCCACGCTCGGGTGGCTCGTCGGACGAGCAACGCGAGTCCAGCAGTGGGGAGCGGTTCGCCCACACTCACGCCGTCCTCTCCGGACCGGACGGCGAGGCCATCGCGGGCCACCTCAATAGCGCCACCGTCTGGGCCGGGGAGCTGTACGTCCGCGCGTTCGAAGCGTCGCTGGACCGCGTCCACGACGAGCCGACCGACCTCGACCTCTGGGAGCTATAGATGCGCGAGGCCGACGAGCGCTACTTCGAGACGCTCGAAACGGAGCTCGATGCGGCCATGCGCGTCGCCGAGCGCGCCCGGGAGCGGGGCGAAGACCCCGAACCCGAGGTCGAGATTCCGACCGCCCGCGACATGGCCGACCGGGTCGAGAACATCCTCGGGATCGACGGCGTCGCCGAGCGGGTGCGAGAACTGGAAGACGAGATGTCCCGCGAGGAGGCCGCCCTCGAACTCGTCGACGACTTCGTCGAGGGCACCGTCGGGGACTACGACACCCGCGAGGGGAAAGTCGAGGGGGCGGTCCGGACCGCAGTTGCCCTCCTCACGGAGGGGGTCGTCGCGGCCCCGATCGAGGGTATCGACCGCGTCGAACTGCTCGAAAACGACGACGGGACGGAGTTCATCAACGTCTACTACGCCGGCCCGATCCGCTCCGCCGGCGGGACGGCACAGGCGCTCTCCGTCCTCGTCGCCGACTACGCCCGCGCACTGCTTGGCATCGAACAGTACGACGCCCGGAAGGAAGAGATCGGCCGCTACGCCGAGGAGATAGCCCTCTACGACAAGGACACCGGGCTCCAGTACTCGCCCAAGGAGAGGGAGACGAAGTTCATCGCCGAGCACATGCCGATCATGCTCGACGGCGAGGCCACCGGCGACGAGGAGGTGTCGGGCTACCGGGACCTCGAACGGGTGGACTCCAACGCCGCCCGCGGCGGAATGTGCCTGGTGCTGGCGGAAGGCATCGCGCTGAAAGCGCCCAAGATTCAGCGCTACACCCGCAACCTGGACGAGGTCGACTGGCCGTGGCTCCAGGACCTCATCGACGGGACGATAGGGGAAGACGGCGAGGCCGACGACGAGGGCGGGTCCGGAGACGCCGACGGTGGCGACGCCGCGAGCGAGAACGAGGAAGACGAGAGCGAGGACCGAGCCGGCCCGCCCCGGGTCGAACCTGAAAAGAAGTACCTCCGGGACCTCATCGCCGGCCGTCCCGTCTTCTCACACCCCTCCAAATCCGGCGGGTTCCGCCTTCGCTACGGCCGCGCCAGGAACCACGGGTTCGCGACCGCCGGGGTCCACCCGGCGACGATGCACCTCGTCGACGACTTCCTCGCGACGGGAACCCAAATAAAGACCGAGCGGCCGGGCAAGGCCGCCGGGGTCGTCCCCGTCGACAGCATCGAGGGGCCCACGGTACGACTGGCCAACGGGGACGTCCGCCGTATCGACGACGTCGCCGAGGCCCGGGAGGTCGGCAACGGCGTCGAGAAGGTTCTGGACCTCGGGGAGTACCTCGTCAACTACGGCGAGTTCGTCGAGAACAACCACCCGCTCGCGCCGGCGTCCTACACCGTCGAGTGGTGGGAGCAGGACTTCGAGGCGGCCGGTGCTGACGTGCAGGCGATGCGGGACGACCCGAGCATCGACCTCGCGGATCCCAGCGCCGCCGAAGCCCTCGACTGGGCCACTGACTACGACGCGCCGCTGCACCCGAAATACACCTACCTCTGGCACGACGTGACCATCGAGCAGTTCGCCGCGTTAGCCGACGCCGTCGAGACGGGGGAGGTCGCGACGACGGATGGCGCGCGCGAGACGCGGCCGGNNNTGACGGCGACCTCGTCATCGAAAACACCGACCTCGTCCGGCAGGCGCTCGAACGCCTGCTCGTCGAGCACACGCAGGACGACGACCGGCTTGTCGTCGCCGACTGGCTCCCGCTGGTCCGGACGCTTGGCTTCTCGCAGTCGCTCGAACGGGACTGGACCACCGACGAGGTCTCCGAACACGCCGTGACCTACGGCGAGCAGGAGGCCGCCGACGCCATCGGCTACGTCGACGACGAACTGGGCGACACGGCGGGCCGAAACGCCATCGAGGCGGTCAACGAAATCTCGCCGTTCGAGGTCCGCGAGCGCGCTCCGACCCGCATCGGCAACCGGATGGGCCGCCCCGAGAAATCGGAGCGCCGTGACCTCTCGCCCGCGGTCCACACCCTCTTCCCCATCGGTGAGGCCGGCGGCGCACAGCGCGACGTGGCCGCCGCGACCAAACACGCCGACTCGATGAGCGAGACGCCGGGCCGCGTCGAGGTCGAAGTCGCGAGGCGGCGGTGTCCCGACTGTGGCACCGAGGGCCACGAGGCCCGCTGCCCGGAGTGTGACACCATCGCCGAGACCGTCTACGTCTGTCCCGACTGCGAGATGGAGGTCGAACCCGACGAGTCCGGCCGCGCGGAGTGTGCCCGCTGTGAGACGGTCGCCTCCCCGACCCAGTACACGGAACTGGACCTCCAGTCCGTCTACCGCGATGCGCTGGCGAGCGCCGAGGAGCGCGAGACGGCCTTCGATACGCTGAAAGGCGTACAGGGGCTGATGAGCGAGGCCAAGCTCCCCGAGCCCATGGAGAAAGGGGTTCTGCGGGCGAAACACGACGTCTCGGCGTTCAAGGACGGCACCGTCCGCTACGACATGACCGACCTCCCGGTGACGGCGCTCAGACCTGCGGAACTCGACGTCGGGCCCGAGCGCCTGCGGGCGCTAGGTTACGAAACCGACATCCACGGCGACCCGCTCACCCCCCCCGATCAGCTGTTCGAGCTGAAAGTCCAGGACATCGTCCTCTCGGACGGCGCCGCCGAACACATGCTACGGACCGCGGCGTTCGTCGACGACCTGCTGGAGCAGTACTACGGGCTCGAAAGGTACTACGAGTTCGACGACCGCGAGGACCTCGTCGGCGAACTCGTCTTCGGGATGGCGCCACACTCACGCAGCGAAGCGACGGAACTGCTTCCATCCGGAGACGCGCCTCTGGTCGATAGATGAAGACGGCGAGCGGGAGTACGGGACGATTGAAGAACTGGTAGAGTCACGGCTGGATGACCCGCGAACGGACGACTTCGGAACACGAATTCAGGACCTTGACGGCGACCTCGTGGTGCCGTCGCTGGGCGATAACGGTCCGTGTCGGAAGCCGGTCGAAGCCGTCTCGAAGCATCCTGCCCCGGACCACATGGTCCGAATCGAAGTCGGGGAAGAGACGTTGCGAGTCACGCCTGACCACACGATGCTCCGGGTCAGTGAGGACGGGATAAGCGAAGTCCGAGCCAGTGACATCGCCGAAGGCGACGAGCTGCCGGCGCACGACGGTGGCGAGACGACACTGACCGGGGCCGATACAGCTGTGCCAGCCGCTGACGGCGGCGGCGTGCCGACGGGCAACGTGACTGCCGTCGAATACGTCCAGAGCGATGCCGACCACGTGTACTGTCTCACAGTTACGGACACACACACCGTCATCGCAAACGGAATAGCGGCTGGTCAGTGTGATGGAGACGAAGATTGCGTGATGCTCCTGATGGACGGCCTGCTGAACTTCAGTAAGTCCTTCCTGCCGAACCAGCGAGGCGGCCGTATGGACGCACCCCTCGTCATGTCTTCCCGCATTGACCCAGGCGAAATCGACGACGAGGCCCACAACATGGACATCATGGAGCGGTATCCCCGCGAGTTCTACGAGGCGACCCGCGAGCTCACCGACCCGGCGGAGATCGAGGACGTGATGACCATCGCCGAGGAGACGCTGGGCACCGACCGCGAGTACACGGACTTCCAACACACCCACGACACCACGGACATCGCCGCCGGGCCGGACCTCTCGGCGTACAAGACGCTCGGGTCGATGGAGGAGAAGATGGACGCCCAGTTGCATCTC
>PXQZ01000114.1 GCA_003021755.1 Halobacteriales archaeon QH_8_67_36
TCGTCCAGTCGCTCGGGCAGATACGTGTCCGTCACGAAGTCCAGCCCACGCGAGGCAAGCGCCTGCTGCTCGGCCTTCTTCTCGATGTCTAGCTGGAGTTCTATCTGTTCCTTCCAGAACTCCGTCCGGAAGCGGGGGTCTTCCAGTTCGGATTCGAGGGCGTTGATGTCCGAGTCCGCGAGCGGGTCCGTCGGGAGATCGTACTCCACGATGTCGGCCGGGCGGATGCCCACGAACTGCGCTTCGGGCGTCGCCAGATACTCCGAGAGGTGGGCCGACTTGATGGACCCGTAGGCCACCGAACCGTAGATGCGGTACGACCACGGGTCGCCGTCAGTGAACACCACGACGGGCAGGTCGAGTTCGTCGTGGAGCCGTTTGGTGATGCGGCGGGTCGCTCTGGCCGGCTGGCCCTTGAGGTGGACGACGATGACGTTGTACTCCTCGTCGAAGCCGTTCTCGACGAGTCGGTCCCGCATCCCGCCGGTCTCCACACAGAGGACGAAATCGGCGTCGTTGTCGAGGAACTCGATGGTGTCGGGGTTGTTGGGAATCTGGTAACCGCCCTCGCCGACGTCCTTCTGGCAGTGAATCTCGCGTTCGCCCCGTCGGGTCTGCTCGCGGAGCTTCAGCGGCCCCATGATGGTCGCCCCGGACTCCTCGGGGCGCATGTGGAAGTCCTCGCGGGTCACGTCCGAGACGATTTCCAGGTCCTCGAT
The DNA here is from genome assembly GCA_003021755.1 of Halobacteriales archaeon QH_8_67_36. GTDB lineage: Archaea > Halobacteriota > Halobacteria > Halobacteriales > Haloarculaceae > Haloarcula. The sequence goes on from PXQZ01000114.1 coordinate 720, forward strand.
GAGATCGTTGGACTCGTCCTGGCTGTTGAACTGGGCCGCTTCGAGGTCCCATGACTCCGAGAGGTAGTACAGTTCACGCAGTGTGGAGGAACGGTCCTCCTCCAGTTGCCGGGCGAGGAAGTCGATGGCGTAGGTGGCCTTCAGCAGTTTCTCGGCGCCCGAGACGGTCTTGGCCGACCGCGTCGACTGCCGGTCGCCGTACACCCACACCGACTTGTCCTCGTCGTACTCGATGTTCGATTTTGTCCGCGTCGGAATCGACATCGTGGGGACGTCCCCCTCGGCGAACTGGTCGTAGAACTCTTCGGCGAGGTCGATGAGCTTCTCGCGGGCCTTCTCCTCCTGTGTCCGTGTCTCTGAACTCATATCAGGCGTCCACCGTCAGTTTCTCGTCCTCGATACCGTCGACCGAGATGGTGAACTCGGCCTCGTCGTCCACGCTGTACTCCAGTGCCGCCCGCTCGCCGGCCGCCACCGTCGGCGACCACTTCACGAACCACTCGCCGTCCATCTCGACCACCTGCGCGCCGTCGGTCTTCCGGGGTTCGACGCTCACGATGTCGGTCACGTCGAGTTCGGCGTTGGTGTCGTCGTTGTTCTCGACGACGAGTTCGACCGTCCCGTCCTCGACAACCCGTTCGACGAGGACGTTGTTCATGATGCGGGCGAGCGAGTCGTCGATGTCCAACTGCTCGCTCTCGGTGACTTCGGTGAGCTTCTCGGCCATCTCCGGGAGGATGGTCGCCAGTTTGTCCTGTTTCTCCCGGCGCTGTTGCATCGAACGCCGTTTGTTGAGATAGCTCTTCAGTTCGCGTGCGGCCTCCCGGATGGCGAGTTCTATCTCGTCTTCCATCTCGGGGACGTTCGCGATGGCGTCCTTGGACTCGCTGGTGAAGGGGACGTTCGTCGAGGCGACGTGGACCATGATGACGGCGGGGCCGTTCGGGATGCCCGAGCCGCCGGGCTGGTCGAGGTTGTAGTTGCGCCAGTTGATGGACTTGACGACGTCCGTCGTCGCACACGCGCCGCGCTGGTAGACCAGCGGGACGCGGTTGGCAAAGCGCCGTACCCCGACGCTCCCCTCGGCGGGGAGGTCGCCGCCGTAGGCGATGCCGGCTTCGACGATGAACGGGTCGCCGCCGTGGACTGCCGCGTCCCGCGTGGAGGCGGCGTAGAAGTCGGCGTCGTACTCCTTGCGCAGGCCGGACTCGACGAGGTCGTCGGTGATCGGCGCCAGACAGTCCGTCGGCGGCGAGATGATGTCGGTCTCGCGCATCGCCGTGAGTAGCTCGCTCGCCGTGTCGCGGTCGCCCGCGACCTCGGTGACGTTCGGCGGGTCGTCCGGGACGCGGCCGGCGACGCCCCACAACTCATCGACGATGTTCGCCCTGGCCGTGTCGCCGAAGGTCGCGTCGTCCTGTTCCTCGGTCATGTCCGCGGCGCGGTCGACGTACGCGCGGAACGCCTCGCGTGTCAACCGGTGTCTCCGGTCGTCGTCGTCCTCGGCGTCACTCGGGTCGGCGAACTTCTCGGCCAGCCGCGAGGCCAGCCCCTCGACGGCCGCGTCGTCCTTCCGGACGGTGGTGGCGGCGTCGACCAGTTCGTAGAGGTCGCTCCGCCGCTCGGCGGTGACGGCGGTCCAGGCCGCCTCGACCGCGTTCTCGCGGACCGCGGAGCCGAACGTCTTGTCGTGGTCGGCCTCGGCGTCGTCGGCGGCCGCGTCGACGATGCCGACGATATCGTGGTGGGCGACCCGGCCGCGGTCTTCGATGGCCTCGGTGACCGCCTCGGCGAACGCGGCGGTTGCGGTCGCGCCCTTGTTGACGACGGCGTCTTCGACAGCCGCTTCGACGGCCGCGTCCTCGTGGCTCGCCGGCGGCGTCCACGCCATCCCACGACCGAGGTGGCGGTCGTTGAAGTTCGCGATGACGCTGTCGGCGGTCTTCTGGCCGACGCGGGTGAACTCCCCCTGCATGAACCCCGAGATCGAGTACGAGTCCGTGGCCTCCAGCATCTTCAGCAGCGTTCCCAGTTCGACGCCGTGGGGGTGGGGACGGATCTCCTCGGTCTCGGCCGGGAGGTCCGCACCCTCGACGCGCTCGAACTTCAGCGACTCGTCGAGCCCCGGCTCCATGAACTCGATGCGGGCGTGGGGGTTGACGACCGCGGTGTCCTGGACGTAATCCTGCAGGCTCGCCCGCGCTCGCATGTTGGCCTCCATCTCCAGTTCGATGCGGGTGCCGTGGGGTCGTTCCCAGGAGGTGGTCTCGTCGACGCTGATCTCGGGCTCGTTCGTATCGGTGTCGATGATGAGTTCGAAGTACTGCGCGTCGGCCTGCCCCTTGGGCCGGGAGGTGATCTTTGCGGGCTTCCCGGAGGTGAGCTGTGAGTAGAGGACGGCGGCGGAGATACCGATACCCTGCTGGCCGCGGCTGTTTTTGACCGACAGCGCACCCTCGTTGGCAATAACGAAGTTCTCGTCGTATCCCGTCTGTCCGGGAACGGAGATGTCGTAGACGTACTCCGGTGGCTCGGTCTCCTCGACGTCGGCCACTGGGAGCAGACACATATCCGAGTCGGTGACGCCGTGGAGATTCTGGACCGTATTCCAGAGGTCACGCAACGCCGCCGTGGGCTGATGGTCCTCGTCCAACAGCCCCATCTCTTTCATGTTGTGGACGTACCGGGGCTTCGTGACGTACTCGCCGGTGAGGGCCCGCTCGATGAGCGACGCGTACACCGCCGCGTGGTCGATGTCGGACCCGAGACCGGCAGCCAGCAACAGGCCCGGAACGCTGTCCGGGACAGTGTCCCGCGGCGTCTCGTCGACACGCACGTTGTCGAGCAACGTCGTCGGCACCCGTTTGTACCGCTGTTCGCCGTCGTCAGTCCGCTGTTCGAAGCCGTCGATTGTCGATACGTCCTCACCGTAGACCTTCGTCCGGTAACAGGTGGACGGGTCGTCGGCGTATCCGTCGTCGTTCTCGGTTCGCTCGGTACTCGCTAGCACACCTTGCATGTTCCACACTACCGAGACCTGCCGAGCGAGGGTCTCGCTTGTCGTCGTATGCGAGAGTTCGTTGCTCGGATGCGAATCGGAGCCGTCGCCCTCGTACAGCGCGGCGAGGAACTGCCGCTGGCGCTCCGGTGGAGCGTCGAAGACGAACGGCGGAACGCGTTTCTCCTGTGCGTGGTCGCCACAGACGTTTCGCAAAAACAGTGCCAGCGGCGAACCGAACGCCTTCACCCGCGTGGAGTTGCGTTCGCGCTCGACGGTGGTCGTCCCGCCGCCGACGGTAGCGACGGCGCGCTCCGTCGCCGATATCAAATCGTCTTCGTGGGAACCGAACGTGAATCCGACCTGTCGCTCGCCGACGTGTCCTTCGGCGACATAGTAGCCCAACAGTCGCATGAACTCCTCGGAGAGGTCCACCGACACCGGTATCTCGGTTTCGTCTCCGCCGACCTGATAGGTCTTGAACACGCCGTCGGCCGCTCGCGCCTCCCATCCCAATTCGAGCACCGTCTCGGCCGGGAGATACCCCTTCTCTATGTAGTTCTGTTCGAGGCTGTCTTTCAGGATATCGACGCCGTCGTACCGATAGTACGTCCGTTTACGTGAACTATCGGGCGACGGCTTTTTGCGTATCCGTTCCCCGGTCGCCAGTTCTTCGAGGTCCTCCCTGTCGAGACCGTAGACGTACACGCGCCGGTCTTCGAGTTGGTCGACGCTGAGATGCGAGAGGAGATTGACCGACTCGACGGGGTCGGACGTCGGAGGAAGGTTCTGGGGGGTGAGAATCGTATCGCCTTCGGCGAGTTCACCCGCCGTCACCTCCGTCGTCTCGCCGTCACTGTCGAGCGTAAACAGGCTGTGGTCACCGGTCACCGCCACGGTTCGACCCTTCTCCGTGGTAATCTCATACGTCTTACCGTCCGTCTCGTGGCGTATCGCATGAGTTACCGGCTGCCAAGTCATCTCCCGAGTCTCCCGGTTGAACGACGGGACCTCGATGTCCGTCGGAATCCGCCGCGTCGCCGCTCCGTTCGTCGGGAGATAGGCATCACAGAGCGTCCCTATCGGCACTGTCTCGACGGTATCGCCGCGGCGTATTAGCAGTTCTTGGTCGGCAGTCAGCGACTGTTCCCGGGCATGAAACCTCGAACCGTAAAGTAGCTTCCCGAAAATCTTCGGGAGCTGTTCTTTCGTAATCCCGGGGCCGTTGTCCTCGACGATGAGCCGGTAGTAGTCCCCGGCCTCCTGTATCTCGACGTAGATGTCGGGCAGGATGCCGGCCTCCTCGCAGGCGTCGAGCGCGTTGTCGACGGCCTCCTTGACGGCCGTGACCAGCGCCCGCGCCCCGGAGTCAAAGCCCAGCATGTGCTTGTTCTTCTCGAAGAACTCGGCGATGGAGATGGCGCGCTGAGACTGGGCGAGCTCCTCAGCGATGCCCTCTTCGCCCTCGCCGAGTCGCGACTGAAACGAGGTCATGTCGTAGCGTAGCTACCGCCGTCGGAGTTAAAAGGTAATCGCCACCACGGTGAAACTGAACCCGGGGCGACACCCAGTTCATCGGCCGGCTACACGCCAGTTCCTTCCACAGCAATAGATTGTGGATAAAACGGGTGGTCGTCGGTTCCGTTCGGCCAGCGGAAGGTTAATTTTCGGTGCACGCACGCGCGTGCGGGAGCTTTATCACCCCGCATCTACTAGGGGGAATCAGTTCCTATGTCAGGAGATTCTGAGGAGTACGGCGCAAAATCGATCCAGACCCTCGAAGGGCTGGAGGCCGTCCGCAAGCGGCCTGCGATGTACATCGGGTCGACGGACACCAGGGGTCTCCACCATCTCGTCTACGAAGTTGTCGACAACGCCATCGACGAGGCCCTCGCCGGACACTGTGACACTATCGACGTAACTATCCACGACGACGGCTCCGTCTCGGTCAGCGACGACGGCCGGGGCATCCCCGTGGACGAACACGAAGAGCACGGCCGCCCCGCAGTGGAGGTCGTGATGACCATCCTCCACGCCGGGGGGAAGTTTGACAACAAGTCCTACCAGGTTTCCGGTGGACTCCACGGCGTCGGGGTCAGCGTCGTCAACGCCCTCTCGAAGTGGCTCGAAGTCGAGGTCAAACGCGACGGTGCGCTGTGGAAGATGCGCTTCGACCACGGCGAACCCGACTCCGGCCTCGAAAGGGTCCGCGACCTCGAACCCGACGAGGAGACGGGCACCACGGTCCGGTTCTGGCCCGACGACGAGATATTCGAGACCGGCGAGTTCACCTTCTCGACGCTGCAGTCCCGGCTTCGCGAACTCGCTTTCCTCAACTCCGGGGTCGCCATCGGTATCGAGGACGAGCGCGACGGCACCGGCGAGACCTTCGAGTACGAGGGCGGCATCAAGGAGTTCGTCGAGTATCTCAACGAGACCAAAGACCCGCTCCACCGCGACGTCATCTACTTCGAGGACGAGGAGGAGATTCACGAGGGCGTCGTCCGGGTCGAAATCGCGATGCAGGGGACCGACGACCTCCAGGGGTCGATTCATGCCTTCGCGAACAACATCAACACCCGCGAGGGCGGGGATCACCTCACCGGGTTCAAAACGTCGCTGACACGCGTCGTCAACGACTACGCGACCGACAACGGCCTGCTGAAAGACCTCGACGAGAACCTGAAGGGCGACGACATCCGGGAGGGGCTGACGGCGGTCATCTCCGTGAAGCATCCGGACCCGCAGTTCGAGGGCCAGACCAAGACCAAACTGGGCAACAGCGAGGTCCGGGGCATCGTCGAGTCGGCGATGCACGACGGGCTCTCGACGTTCTTCGAGGAGAACCCCGGCACCGCCGAGGCAGTCGTCGGGAAGGCCGTCGAGGCCGCCAAAGCACGCAAGGCCGCGAAGAAAGCCGAAGAGCTGACACGACGGAAATCGGCGCTCGATTCGACGGCGCTGCCCGGCAAACTGGCGGACTGCCAGACCCGGGACTCCGAGGACGCCGAGCTGTTCGTCGTGGAGGGCGACTCCGCCGGCGGGAGCGCCAAACAGGGCCGCAACCCCGAGTTCCAGGCTATCCTCCCCATCAAGGGGAAGATTCTGAACGTCGAGAAACACCGGCTCGACCGGATACTGGAGAACAACGAGATCCGGAACCTCATCACGGCGCTGGGTACCGGCGTCGGCGACGAGTTCGACATCGAGGAGCTGCGTTACGAGAAGATAATCATGATGACGGACGCCGACGTCGACGGCGCCCACATCCGCACGCTGTTGCTGACGCTGCTGTACCGACACATGAAGCCACTCATCGAGGCGGGCTACGTCTATGCCTCCCAGCCACCGCTGTATCGCGTGCGCTATCGGGGCAACACCTACGACGCGATGACCGAGGCGGAACGCGACCGCATCGTCGAGGAGAAATGTGACGGCAACCCGACCCAGGTCCAGCGGTTCAAGGGCCTGGGCGAGATGAACCCCGAGCAGCTCTGGGAGACGACGATGGACCCGGACAACCGGATTCTCAAGCAGATCACCATCGAGGACGCCGCCGCCGCGGACAAGATGTTCAACGTCCTGATGGGTGACGCCGTCGAACCCCGCAAGGAGTTCATCAAGGAACACTCGCCGGAAGCCGAGTGGGTAGACATATGAGTTCCGACGTACCGGACCCCGACGCGCCCGCAGACCGCGTCAAACACGTCCGCATCGAGGACGAGATGGAGCAGTCCTACATCGACTACGCGATGTCGGTCATCGCCGGTCGTGCGCTCCCTGACGTTCGCGACGGGCTCAAACCCGTCCATCGGCGCATCCTCTATGCGATGCACGAGATGGGCGTCTCCTCGAACACCGCCCACCGGAAGTCCTCCTCCATCGTCGGCGAAACGATGGGTGACTACCACCCCCACGGTGACTCGGCCATCTACGACACGCTCGTCCGGATGGCTCAGGACTTCTCGATGCGCTATCCGCTCGTGGACGGCCAGGGGAACTTCGGCTCGATGGACGGCGACCCGGCCGCTGCGATGCGCTACACGGAGGCCCGAATGGCCCCGATCGCCGAGGAGCTGCTCGCGGACATCGAGAAGGACACGGTCGACTTCTCCAGTAACTACGACGACCGCCTGCAGGAACCGGACGTGCTTCCGGCGAAGGTGCCGAGCCTCCTTCTCAACGGCTCCTCCGGCATCGCCGTCGGGATGTCGACCAACATCCCGCCCCACAACCTCGGGGAACTGGTCGACGCGACGACCCACCTCATCGAGAACCCCGACGCCACCGTCGAGGACCTGATGGAGCACGTTTTGGGGCCGGATTTCCCGACCGGCGGGAACATCGTCGGCCGCGACGCCATCTACTCGGCGTACGCCACCGGTCGCGGGCGACTCCGAGTTCGGGCCGAGTACGAGGTCGACCGGGAGGAGGGCCGCATCGTCATCAGCGAACTCCCCTACCAGGAGAACAAGGCCCGCGTCGTCGAGCGTATCGCCGAGGACGTCAACGAAGGGAAGATAGAGGGCATCTCGGACCTGCGTGACGAGTCCGACCGCAATGGCGTTCGCGTCGTCATCGAACTCAAGCGCGGCGCGAACGTCGACGTGGTCGAGAACCGGCTGCTCGACCACCACCTCGAATCCACCTTCGGCGTCATCAACCTCTCGCTGGTCGACGGCCAGCCCAAGGTGCTGTCGCTGAAGGAGACGCTCCAGTACTACGTCGACCACCGCCGTGACGTCGTCCGCCGGCGCTCCCGGCATGATCTCGAAGCGGCCGAGGACCGCGCACACATCCTCGAAGGCCGACTGAAGGCCCTGGAAAACGTCGAGGACGTGGTCGAACGCATCCGCGACAGCGAGGACCGCGACGCCGCTCGCGCCGGACTGCACGAGGAGTTCGACTTCTCCGAGGAGCAGGCGGCCCACATCGTCCGGATGCAACTCGGGTCGCTCACCTCGATGGAGTCGGCCGAAATCAAGGACGAGTACGAGGACGTTCAGGCCACCATCGACTACCTCGAATCCGTCCTCGCGAGCGCGGAGAAGCTCGATTCGGTCATCGTCGACGAACTCGAAGAGATGAAAGCCGAGTACGACGACGACCGACGCACCGCCATCATCGAGGACGAGGGCCAGGTCACCCACGAGGACCTCATCCCCGAGGAGGACTGCGTCGTCGTGATCACCGAGGACGACTACATCAAGCGGATGCCCGTAGGAAACTTCGACCCGCAGAACCGCGGCGGGAAGGGCATCATCGGCGCCGACCCCAAGGAGGGCGACCGCGTCTCGAACGTCTTCCGGGCGAACAGCCACGACTACCTGCTCTGTTTCACCAACCGGGGCCAGGTCTACCGGCTGAAGACCTACGAGATACCCGAGATGTCCCGAACCGCCCGCGGGAAGTCGGCCATCAACCTCCTCAGCCTGGACGAGGGCGAGGAGCTGACGGCCGTCGTCCCCACGGACGACTTCGACGACGAGGAGTGTATCACGATGGTCACGCGAGGGGGCTACGTCAAGCGGACCTGCTGTGACCAGTTCCAGAATATCCTCTCGACGGGCATCCGCGCCGCGAGGCTCGAAGACGGGGACGAACTCGTCGATGTCGACGTCACCGACGGGACCGGCGACCTCGTCATCGGCACGGAACACGGGATGACCATCCGCTTCGACGAGAGCGAGGTCAGCGAGATGGGCCGCTCCGCGCGGGGCGTTCACGGCATCGAGCTACAGGGCGAGGACCGCGTGGCCGCGATGGTCGCGACCACCGACGACGACGACCGCTCGTTGCTGACGGTCACGAGGAACGGCTACGGCAAGCGCACGCGCCTCTCGGAGTACCGCCCGCAGTCCCGCTACGGCCAAGGGCTCATCGACATCAAGACCGACACTCGCAACGGCCACGTCGCCACGGCGAAGGCCGTCACCGACGACGATGACCTGGTCATCATGTCCGAACGCGGCCAGATCATGCGGATTCGGTCCGACGACATCTCCCAGGTCGGTCGGAACACAATGGGTGTCACCATCATGGAACTGGAGGAAGGCGACGCCGTCGCCAGCGTCACCGTGGTGCCGGCAGTAGGCGGCCCCGAGGCCCCGGACGGCACCGAAGCCACCGTAGACGACGGCCAGTGACCGCACCGACCGTCTTCGCACACCGCGGGTTCGCCGGCACGTACCCCGAGAACACCGTGGCCGCCGTTTACGGTGCGGTCGCGGACGGCATCGTTACCGACTACCCGGACATGCTGGGATACCTTTAGCACACCCGCTTCCCGAACGCACCGGCGGCCGGTTCACGGGCGAGTTCGGCGGTCCGGTCGCCGAGGACGGGATCGACGTCGACGAGTTCGAACGAGCGCGGGTGGTCGCGGTAGTCGGCGACGGCCTCCATCGACCAGCGGCGTCTCGCCGTCGGCGACTGTCGACCCGACGGCCGTCCCGACGTCCGCACGGACCGCTCGGGTCTCCCGGTGGAACTCCGCCCGCTCGGACGGGCCTACCTCGACACTCCGTCGGTCGGCCCCGAGGTCCATCGGTACGCCGAGAATTCGGACGTCCATACGGTCGGTTGCACACGGAGCGGACAACGTCCACCGGCGACGGGGCCGCTACTCGTACTGCGAGCAGACTAATTCCACGCCCTCGTCGAAGGATATTTGCGGCTCCCAGCCGGTCGCTGCGTACATCTTCGACGAGTCGGCCATCGTGTCGTGGACGTAGACGTCCTCCGGAATCGGGTTCTCCTCGTACACCGGTTCCACGTTCGTCCCCAACGTCTCGTTGATGCGGTCGACGAGCGTGTTGAGGCTGTACTGCTCGCCAGTGCCGAGGTTGTAGACCCCGGCGAGTTCGTGGTCGGCCGCCAGTTCGAGCCCGCGGACGATGTCGTCGACGTGGGTGAAATCGCGTGTCTGGGTGCCGTCGCCCCATATCTCCGGGCGGCGGCCGTTGGCGACGTCGTCGGCGAACTGCGCGATGAGGTTCGCGTAGTCGCCCTTGTGTGATTCGGCGCCCTCCTCTATCCCTTGGTAGACGGAAAAAAAGCGCATCCCGGCCATCGAGAGCCCGTAGTGGTTGTGGAAGTACTCGGCGTACCGCTCGCGAGCCAGCTTCGAGGCCTCGTAGCCGGTGTTGACCGCCACCGGCATGTCCTCGGGCGAGGGCTCGGTCCGGTCGCCGTAGATGGAGGACGTGGAGGCGTAGACGACGGCGTCACAGCCGTCCTGGCGGGCCTGCTCGACCACGTTGACGAACCCCTCGACGTTGACGCGGGCGCCCCGTGTCGGGTCCTCCTCGTGCATCGCATAGGAGGAGAGCGCGGCCAGGTGAAAGACGGCGTCCACGTCCGTCGGCAGGTCCTCGTCCAGCACGCTCCCCTCGACGTACTCGACGTCCGCGTTCACGTTCTCCGGCGTCCCGAGGAAGCCGTCGTCCAGTGCGACGACTTCGTTGTCCGCGGCGAGATGGTTCGCCAGGTTGGACCCGATGAACCCGCCGCCACCGGTAACCAGCACGCGTGTTCCGTTCATACCGGTGGACTCTCGGGTGGCCGGTGAAAATTATGTCGCTATCGATCTCACTCTCGCCGGCTGACGACCGCTCGCCGACTGGAACCACCGTCGACTTTAAGGCCGACTGTGCCGAACGATGGATCATGTCTTCAATCGAGCTGACACCCAGTCAAAAAAACATTCTGCAGGAGCTGGTAAACCTGTATCGCGAGAGCGAAAGCGCCGTCAAAGGTGAAGATATCGCGGAAAAGGTCGACCGCAACCCCGGCACCATCCGGAACCAGATGCAGAGCCTGAAAGCGCTCCAGCTGGTCGAGGGTGTCCCCGGCCCGAAGGGCGGGTACAAACCGACCGCGACGGCCTACGACACGCTCCAAATTCAGGAGATGGACCAGGCCGCGGAGGTCCCCCTGCGACACGACGGCGAACTCGTCGAGCACGCCAACGTCGAGGAAATCGACCTGACGAGCGTCCACCACCCGGAGCAGTGTCGCGCGGAGATTCAACTACAGGGTTCCATCAAGGAGTTCCACGAGGGTGACGACGTCACCGTCGGGCCGACGCCGCTCTCGAAGCTCCAGATCATCGGGACACTACAGGGCAAAGACGACACGAACAACAAGCTCATCCTCAAGATAGACGATATGCGCGCGCCGGCCGGCGAGCCCGAACACTGATCCCCGCTTCAGGGGACCGACAGCCCGTCAGTCCCGTCTCTCGCGATTAGTCAGACCTCAGGCCGCGATTCCGTAGCCTTTGTATCATCCCCGTTCGGATTCGCAGGTATGACCGACAATGTCGTCGTACTCGGCGCTGGGTATGCCGGTGCAGGCGCCATCAAGAGCCTCGAAGACGAACTGACCGGTGACGCCGACATCACCTGGATCTCCGATACGGACTACCACCTCGTCCTCCACGAGTCCCACCGCTGTATCCGGGACCCCGCTATCCAGGACAAGATTGCGATTCCCGTCCACGAGATAAAACGGCCGACGACGGAGTTCGTACAGGACACCGTCACCGGCATCGACACCGACGACCGCGTCGTCGAACTCGCCGACCACGACGGTGTAGAGTACGACTACCTGCTCGTCGGCCTGGGCTCCCAGACCGCCTTCTTCGGCATCGAGGGACTCGAGGAGCACGCCCATACGCTGAAGAGTCTCGACGACGCGCTGGGCATCCATGACGCCGTTCAGGCGGCCGCCCGCGAGGCCTCCCAAAGCGACCCAGCACAGGTCGTCGTCGGCGGTGCCGGCCTCTCCGGCATCCAAACCTGTGGCGAAATCGCCGAGTTCCGCGACGACCACCGCGCCCCCATCGACATCCACCTCGTCGAAGGGCTCGACGAGATTTTCCCGGGCAACGACCCCGAGCTTCAGGGCGCGTTGCGCAAGCGCCTCGAAGCGCGCGACGTCACCATCAACTGCGGCGAGTTCATCGGCGAGGTCGACGAGGAGACCGTCTACATCGGCGACGAGGACGAACTCGACTACGACGTGCTCGTCTGGACCGGCGGCATCACCGGCCGTGACGCCGTCCGTGACGTCGACCTGGAGAAAGACGAGCGGAATCACCGCATCCACTCCGAGGGCGACTTCCGGACCACCGACGAGCGCGTCTTCTCCATCGGCGACTGCGCACTCATCGACCAGCCCGGCGACAACCCCGCCCCGCCGACCGCCCAGGCCGCCTGGCAGGCCGCCGAGGTCGCCGGCGAGAACCTCGCCCGCGCGGTGCGGGGCCAGCCCCTGAAGACCTGGACCCACAAGGACAAGGGGACCGTCATCTCCGTCGGCGAGACGGCCGTCGCCCACGACGTGATGCAGTAGCGCTCGACACGCCTCCACGGCAAAAACGTGGGGAAAAATCGCGGCGTGCTCCTTTCGCGCACCGTAGGTGCGCTCCAGTCCGCGCGCCGCGGTGGAACCGGCTCGCCTCGCTCGCCGGACGCTAACTGCGTTTTGCTGTATCTTCGCCCCGTAGCAGCCAGCCTGCCCTTCCCCGAGTCGCGGCCCGGAGGCCGCTCCCGGCCCGTAACGTCGCTACCGCTCGATTGAGAGTCCCGCGTGCCAGCGGTCCGAATTCGATTCCTCGACCGCTTCGTCCATCCGTTCCAGATACGTCACGGCGAGGCTGGCACACTTCGCGGCCTTGGCCTCGCCTTCCGTCCGGAACTCGCCGGTCTCGCGGTTGGCGTAGACGGTACAGACCGCGCCGGCTCGCAGCCCGTAGATGCCCGCGAGCGTGAGGATGCTGGCGGCCTCCATCTCGAAGTTGACGACGCCTGCCTCGCGGAGTTCCTCGATGTTGGCCTCGCTGTCGCGGGCTTCGAACCCGTCGAAGCCGGGGCGTGACTGGCCGGCGTAGAAGCTGTCCGTCGAGCAGGTGACGCCCAGATGGTAGTCGTAGCCCAGCTCCTCGGCGGCGGCGACGAGCGCCGAGACGACCCGCGGGTCGGCCGTCGCGGGATAGTCTTCGCGGACGTACTCCTTGCTGGTACCCTCCTGTCGAACCGCCCCTGTCGTGATAACGAGGTCGCCGACGGCGGCCTCGGGGACGATGCTCCCGCAGGACCCCACCCGAAGCAGCGTGTCCGCACCGACGCGGGCCAGTTCCTCGACGGCGATGGCGGCCGACGGCGAGCCGATACCGGTGGACGTGACGGAGATTGGCGTCCCCTCGTGGCGCCCGGTCGCGGTGCGGTACTCGCGGTGACTCCCGCGAACCTCGGCCGCCTCCCAGTCGTCGAGGATAGTCCCGATGCGCTCGGGGTCGCCGGGGAGCAGGACGCTCGGAGCTACGTCACCGGGCCCGACTTCGAGGTGGTACTGGACCTCGTCGCCGGGGTCCTCGCTGTCCCCGGTCATTCCAGGTGCTCCCGGGTGATAGTCGTCGGAAGCAGTTCGCCAAGCGTGTACTCGCCGCCGTCTTCGCCGTCCGTGACGATCATAAAGCCCTCGTCGCAGAACTCCGCGAGCGTCTGGCGACACATCCCACAGGGCGTGACGCCGTCCCGAGCCGTCGAGGTGACCGCAAGACCCTCGAACGAGCGGTGGCCCTCGCTCACGGCTTTGCCGACCGCTACCTCCTCGGCGTGGAGGCTGTTCGAGTAGTTGGCGTTCTCGATGTTACAGCCGGTGTAGACGGTCCCGTCGGCGGTCTCGATGGCGGCGCCGACGCGGTACTCCGAATACGGCGCGTGGGCCGCCCGGGCAGCCTCGCGTGCCGCGTCCAGCAGGTCGTCCATACCCCGGCCTCGCATGGCGAGGCTAAATACTCACCGCCGTCGAGCCGTCGGCTCGACGAGGCTCGCGACCATCCGGGTCGCTCACCGCCGTCGACCTGTCGGCTCGACGGCTACGGCCGCTCACGGACCTGCGGACTCGACCGCCGATTCGACTGCCGCCCGCACGTCCTCGACCAGCGCGTCGACAGCGTCGCTCTCGGCGTACACCCGGACGTACGACTCGGTCCCGCTCGGTCGGACGAGTACCCACGAGTCGTCGGGGAAAGAGAGTCGAACGCCGTGTTCAGTGGCGCTCTCGCTCTCGGGGAAGACGTCCGGGAGGTCGGCTTCGAGTGCCGCCATCACCGCCGGCTTTCGGCTGTCCGGACAGTCGATGCTCACCTTCCTGTAGGGCCGTTCGGTGACGGCAGCGCGGCGCTGGGCGAGCCTCTCGGCGGCGATAAGCCGGGTGAGGACCGCCGCGCTCGCGACGCCGTCTGTCCACCCGCCGAAGGCCGGGTGGATGTGTTTCCACGGCTCGGCGGCGAAGACGACTTCGGTGTCGCTCATGGCCCCGCGGCGCTCGCGGGCGATGCCCTCGTGGAGCGCGCCCAGACGGACCCGCTCGACGCGGCCGCCCGCGGACTCGACCCGTTCGTCGATGCGTCCGGAGGCATTTGGCGTCGTCACGACGACGGGGTCGTCGACGGCCGCCGCGCCGGTGTACTGTTCGGCCAGCATCGCCAGGACGGTGTCCTCGTGGACGATGTCACCGTCGCCGTCGACGAGGACGATTCGGTCGGCGTCCCCGTCGTGGGCGATGCCAACGTCGACGCCGGCGTCGGCCACGAACCGACCGAACGCGCCCAGCGTCTCCGGCGTCGGTTTGCTCCCGCGAGCCGGGAAACGGCCGTCGACGTTGGCCTCCGTCGAGACTACGTCCGCGCCGAGGGCTCGTAGGACCTGGGGTGTCGCCACGCCGGCCATCCCGTTGCCACAGTCCACGGCGACGGTCAGGCGCTCGGGATCGGCCCCGAACCCGCGGGCGTAGTCGGCGACCGCCGCCCGGTAGACCGGCAGTATCTCCTCGGTGAGTGTATCGCCCCAGGTGTCCCACGCCGCCGGTTCGACGCCTTCCTCCACCCGGCTCTCGACGACGGTCTCTGCCTCGTCACCGTACTCCCGGCCGTCGGCGAACAGTTTCAGGCCGTTGTCCGTCGGCGGGTTGTGGCTCGCGGTCACCATCACACCCCGGCGGCCCTGCGAGGCGTACGCCAGCGCCGGCGTCGGCACCCGACCGACATGGACCACCTGCACCCCGGCGCTCTCCAGCCCCGAGACGACGGCGTCGGCGAGAGCCGGCGACGTGACCCGACCGTCGTGGCCCACGACGAACTCGCCGCCGTCCTGCCCGGCCGCCCGTCCGACCGACAGTGCCAGCTCCGGGGTGACCCGCTCGTTGACCCCGCCGCGGATTCCCGCTGTCCCGAACAGTTCCATACCCGTACTGCGGCAGCTCGCCGCTTAGTTCTCCCGCTCCCCGACCACCTTTTATTTCGTCGGGTCCGAGTCGCGCCTTCGGCGCGCTTGAACCACTCCCCGCAAAAACAGCCGGAAGACGCGACCTGCAGTCGCGCTTCCGGTGAAACCGCGTCCCGCATGGCTCGGCGCGGTATGCTTGCGACAGAAAGATATCACAGGATCTGGCGCGCACCTTCGCGGCGACGGTCGCAAAGCAAGCGCGAGGGATGAGCGAGCCTATGACGAGCGAATCGGCTAGGGAGGGCGTGGCTGTCAGGGGCGAGCATACCGCTCGCCACTGGCGAGCGGTTTCACTTCACGCGAACGCGGTGAGCGTAACGGGAGTTTTACCGTAGATTTTTACGAGCCCCCTCGCCGCAGCGAGCGGAGCGAGCGAGGAGATGGGGTGAGGTAAAACGGTACTACAGCAGTTCGTCGAAGTCGTAGCCGTTGATATCCACACCCTCGCTCGTCACGTCGGCGAGATAGATACCGTTGCCCGATCCGGTGTCGCGCTCGGCGGCGGCGTTGATGGCTGCGGCGGCGACTTCCGTGGCCTCTTCGTTGGTCATGTCGTCCTCGTAGCGGTCCTCAAGGGTCCCGTAGGCGACGGTGAGGCCGGAGCCCGTGACCGTGTACTCGTCCTGCATGACGCCGCCGGCGGGGTCGATAGAGTAGACGTGGTGGCCGTCGTCGTCGACGCCGCCGAGGATGGGGTTGATGGCGAAGAACGGACCGCCGCGGGCGAAGTTCCCGGCCAGTGTCGAGAGGGCCTGCATGCTCATGTCCTCGCCGCGGCGGGCCCCGTAGAGGTTGACCTCGGCGCGGAGCGAACGGATGAAAGACTGAGCGCCACCGACGCTCCCCACGAGCGTGAGCGCGGCGGTGGGGTGAATCTGCTCGACCTTCTGGACGTTCTTGTTGGAGACGAACCGACCGCCCAGCGAGGCTCGCATGTCGGTGGCGATGACGACGCCCTCGCTGGTGGTGATGCCGACGGTTGTCGTCCCGGTCTTGTTGACCTTCTCGGCGTCCTGGCCCGAGCGGTCGGGCAGCGAGCCGACCTCGGGCTCGTAGGGGTCGGTCCGGAACCGGTCGGCTGCGGGCGGCCGGGAGAGCGGTGAGTTCGGATCGGTCATTACCGCCCGATAGCAGTCGGGCGCTGATAAAACTGTGGACCTCGCGTTTCGGCGAACCGGCTCGCGGTGTCGAGCGGTTTCGGAACGGTCGGTGACGAAGCCGTGCAGAACGGTACTCATACGGTCAGTTGGAAGCCATTCCCGAGGCTTGCCGGACCCGTCTCAGTAAATCAGCGGTAAACCGTTACAACCGACCATATCACTCCCGGGACTGTTCGTAGGCCTCGTTGAGTCCGTCGATGGCGCGGTGGACGGGCAGTCGAACGCCGAAGCGCTCGGTGACCATCGCGACCGGCAACAGGACGATGCCGGCGAGCAGGGCGAGCTGGTACAGTGCGAATACGGTTGCGGTGTACAGTCGGGCAGCCATTGTGGCTTCGATCAGTCGTGGGACGAACCAGTATATAAGAGCTATGGCTCAACGCGAGGAACGTCGTATCGTTCGTGACACATTATGGCGCCGCCATCTGGCGATTCAGTCTCACTTGTCGCTGGCACGATTGACTCCGCAGTAACCGTGACGTGCGCGGCGGCCACGAACCGCAACTAACGAGTAGCCAGCCCCCGAGAGGACGAGCATGAACTATCTCGTGGCGATGGAAGCTGCCTGGTTGGTCCGTGACGTAGAGGACATCGACGACGCTATCGGCGTCGCCGTGAGCGAAGCCGGCAAGCGGCTCAACGAGGAGAGCATGGACTACGTCGAGGTGGAGGTCGGTGCGACGGGCTGTCCGGCCTGTGGCGAGCCGTTCGACTCGGCGTTTGTCGCCGCCGACACCGCTCTCGTCGGACTGGTTCTCGAAATCGACGTCTTCAACGTGGAGTCCATCGAACACGCACAGCGCATCGCGAAAAGCGAGGTCGGCGGGGCACTGCGGGACGTGCCGCTGAAGGTCATCGAAGTGTTCGAGACCGAGGAGGGCGACGACGCCGAAGCCGAGGCCTGAGCGGAGACGGGAGACTGGGGTCGACAGTTTTCACAGAGACGTCCGATGACGCCGCTGAGCGGGTAGTCTCCGACCCGTGGGTTTTTTAATTACCCCGAGTTATGGCGTACCATGGACCTGCCGACGCCCGAGGACCTGCGTGAGCGCCGGAACGAACTGGAACTCACCCAGAGCGAGCTGGCCGAGCACGCCGACGTCTCCCAGCCCCTCATCGCCCGTATCGAAGGCGGCGACGTGGACCCGCGGCTTTCGACGCTCCGTCGCATCGTCAACGCCCTCGACGAGGCCGAGGGCGGCATCATCCGCGCTCGCGACGTGATGAACACGCCCGTCGTCAGCGTCGAACCGGACGATTCGGTCCACCAGAGCAAGGCACTGATGGACGAGAAGGGGTACTCACAGGTGCCGGTCATCCGCGACGGCTCCCCCCAGGGGCTCATCGGGAACTCCGACATCCGCCAGCGCCCGGAGGAGAACGTCGGCGAACTCCCCGTCGCCGAGGTGATGCACGAGTCTATCGCCGCAGTCGAGCCGGATGCTATCATCGACGAGGTGGACGCGTATCTCAACCACAACGCCGCGGTGATGGTCGTCGAGGACGGCCGGACCGTCGGCGTCATTACCGAGGCCGACATCGCCCGCACCGTCAGCTGACCGGCGAGACGGTTCACACGGCGGCGCTCACCCACCGAACCTGAATTAGCCAGGTGCTAATTTCCAGAACGGTCAACTCTTTATTTATGCTCTCTGGTCGTTAGTGAAGGCGGAACACATGACAGGTTCACTCGACTCCCGTCTTGAGGTGGCGCTGCGCGAGGCGGACGACGAACGCGTACGGTACCACCTCCGTGAGGCACTCCAGTTACGTGTCGCCACACAGGAGAACAGTCACCTCCCCGCGTAATCGGACGTGAGCCAGGTTCGCTACTCCTGTAGTTCCAGTCCGCGAACCGAAACCGCTTTTCCGCCGTCTTCGACGTAGCCGATGATTCTGGCGTCCTCGCTCGCCTCGACCACCGCTTCGGCGTCCTCCTCGGCCACCGCTGCGACGAACCCGGTGCCCATGTTGAACGTCCGGTGCATCTCCTCGTCGTCGACGTTCCCCTCCTCTTGGACGAACTCGAACACCGGCTGCGGGTCGAACGGGTCGGTGATCTCGTAGCGGAACGCGCCCATTCGCGTGAGGTTCGTCCACCCGCCGCCAGTGACGTGGGCGGCGGCGTGGGTGTCGACTTCCCGCAGCGGCGCCAGCACCTCGCTGTAGATGCGCGTCGGCGTCAGCAGCGTCTCGGCGATGGACTGGTCGGGGTTCGGCGGGAAGGGGTCGTCGTACTCGTAGTTCCGGGTTACGGCCTCGCGGGCCAGCGTCAGCCCGTTCGAGTGGATGCCGGAGGAGGGCCAGCCGACGACGGCGTCGCCGGCCTCGGCCTCGCCCGGGAAGACGGCGTCCTTGGGCGCGAGCCCGGCACAGGTCCCGGCGATGTCCAGTCCTTCGATGACGTCGGGCATCACCGCCGTCTCGCCGCCCACGAGGGCGACGCCGGCACGCTTCGCGCCCTCGCGTAGCCCCGCACCGATGTCCTCGCCAGTCGCCTCGTCGGGCGCCTCGACGGCGAGATAGTCGACGAACGCGACGGGCTCGACGCCTGTCGCCAGCAGGTCGTTGACGTTCATCGCCATGCAGTCGATGCCGATGGTGGAGTAGTCGTCGATGGCCTCCGCCACCAGCAGCTTGGTGCCGACGCCGTCGGTCGCAAGCGCCAGATACTGGTCGCCGATGTCGACGAGGCCGGCGTAGTCGCCCTCGAACTCGCCGGCGGCGCCGATGAGCGCCTTCGTCGCGGCCTCGCTTTCGTCGATATCCACGCCCGTCCCGGCGTAGGTCAGCCCCTCCTCGTCGTCCGTCTCGGTGCCCTCGGTCATACCGAAGACGGCGCGTGGGGCGGGCAAAAGAGCATCGTTCCCCGCCGTCACCCGGTCAGAGCACGAACAGCGCGCCGACGGCCAACACGAGCGACGGCCCCGCAACGACGGCCCAGATGAGGGTGCTCCAGGCGCGGATCTTGCGCCCGTCGAGCGGACCGAAGGGGAGCATGTTGAACCCCGCCAGCAGGAGGTTAATCTGGAGGCCCCTGCGGGCGACCTGCCAGAGGAACCCGTCGATGCCGGCGGCGACCGCGGCGAGAAACGGCACCAGGAAGACGACGGCGAGCAGGAGGTTCGTCACCGGCCCCGCGAGCGCGATGAGGCCGTTCTCCTTTGCGGTAATGTGGCCCCGGTGGACGACGGCGCCGGGCGCGGCGAAGAGAAAGCCCACGAGCGCGCCGACGACGGCGAAACCGAGCATCCGGTAGTCCGCCCTGAAGGCCGCGACCTGTCCGAACCGCACCGCGACCACCTTGTGAGCGAGTTCGTGCAACAGGAACCCGACCCCGACGGTCAGCAGGCTGACCAGCAGCGTCCCGGCGACGGCACCGGCGCGCAGCCCGGTCAGGCTCCCGCCCAGGTCCAGCGCCGCGACGAGCTGGCGCTCCAGCAGGAGGGTGAAGGCGACGCCGAGGGCGAGCCACGCGACGGCGAGGTCACGTATTTCGCGCTGGCTGAACTGGAGCCCCATCACACCACCCCGAGGAGCATCCGGGTCCCCTGTTCGATACCGGCCCACAGCAAGCGCGTCACGCCGTCGATGCCGCCGATGTCGGCCGCGAGATACGGCAACAGGAGCGGGAAGACGACGTAGGAGGCGACGGCGCTGCCGATGTTCGCCAACGCGACGACGAGGATGAGACGGAAGAGCGGGACGGCTCGCATCCGCATAGCGAGGTCGGAGATAGGAGCCTCCTCGTCGCCGAGTATCTCGTTGAGCGTGGCGATGTCGCCGACGTTGACGGAGATGTAGCGCAGCTCCACGTAGCCGGCGAACCAGCCGGCCGCCAGCAGCGGGAAGAGGCTCGTCAGCCAGCCGAAGATGCCCGCGGCAGCGGCGCTGGACCAGTGGGCGCCGGCCAGTTTCGCCAGCCCGCCCGCACAGACGGCGTTGACCACGACGAGTGCCAGAAACAGCTCCAGCAGGACAGCTTGGCTCGCCCCGCCGAGAACGAGCAGGCCAAAAAAGACGAGGAAGACGAGCCCGATCGCGTAGCCCGCGAGCTTGTACAGGGAAAACCGGCCGCCGCTCTCGGTGCCGACCAGCGAGGACAGCGGCGGCAGCTCCTCGGGGTGGTCGAGGTAGCGCTCGATGCCCTCGCGGTGGCCCGCCCCGACGACGGCGACGACGTGGTACCCCTCCTGGCGCAACGCCACCAGGCGGTGTGCGATGAACGCGTCGCGCTCGTCGATGAGCGCCTCGGCGCCGCCGGGGGAGAACTGCCGGAACTCCTCCATCATCGCGCTCACGACGTCGGTGTCGGTCATCTGGTCGATGTCGAACGCCTCGACGTCCTCACCGCTCCCGCCCAGACGGGCCAGTGCGAGCGCGAGCGGAACCCCTATCACGACGCTCGTGGCGACGACGACCAGCAGGGTATCGAGCAGGCCGACCAGCCCGCCGGGTATCGCCCCGCCGAACGCCCCCGTGGGGAGGAGCAGCGTGTCGGTGGCGGCGCCGGCCACGATGGCGAGTCCGCTGCCGAAGACGGCTCCGGCGGTCAGCCCGACGGTGAGTGGCGGTCCCATCTCTGCCAGTAGACTCCCCAGCAGTGTCAGCTTCTCCCGAGCCGTCAACCGGGCCCAGAACCGCTGGACCGTGGTCTGGATGTCCCGGTCGACCAGAGCGAGGCCCAGGCCGAGTTCCTCGGCGGTGTCGATGGCGGCTTTCATGTCGGCGCCGGGCTCCACGTCGAAGCGGTCGCCGAGGCGGGCCTGGACGTACGACAGCATCCAGTAGGCCAGGAACTGAAAGACCGTGTTCCCACGGAGGAGGTCTCGGGCGTCGAGGCCCTCGGGTGCCTCCCCCTGCATCTGGCGATACCGGCCCTCGTCGAGTTCGACGGCCACGATGTCAG
This sequence comes from Halobacteriales archaeon QH_8_67_36, assembly GCA_003021755.1. Lineage (GTDB taxonomy): Archaea > Halobacteriota > Halobacteria > Halobacteriales > Haloarculaceae > Haloarcula. The sequence continues at coordinate 22,083 of PXQZ01000114.1, forward strand.
GACGGCGCTCTCTCAGTGTCGATTCCACTTCCTCGACGCTCTGCTCGGAGACGTGGGCGGTCCCCACGACTTCGACGGACCCCTCGCCTCCCGGTTCGGGAACGTCGCCCGCCGACGCCGCGTGTTCGGTCATCACACCCGGATACACGGTCGCTTCCTTTACCGTTGTCGGGTCAGCCGACACGACGTTCCCTCGGAGAATGACAGTACGGGATTTTCCAAAAAGTAATCGTGGTAATGCGGTAGATAACTGCCGGTAAGTGCGTTACTAGCGTTTTAGCAACTATGATATGTGTGGACACCAACTGAAATAACGAGACACATGCACGACCTGACTGGGTTCCAGCGTGACCTGTTGTACGTCATTGCCGGCCTGGACGAACCGCACGGGCTCGCCATCAAGGACGAACTGGAAGGGTACTACGAGAGCGAGGTCAACCACGGCCGACTCTACCCCAATCTCGACACGCTGGTCGAAAAGGGGCTGGTCGAGAAGGGCCAGCGTGACCGCCGGACCAACTTCTACACGCTGACACGGCGTGGCGAGCGCGAACTCGACGCACGACAGGACTGGGAATCGCAGTACGTCACGGCCTGACGCCGGTGCCCGCCGCTCCGGGCAGCTGCCGGTACGTTCGATGACGTTTATCCTTCTCGGCGTCGAAGCGGGTCCATGACACTGGACGTGGCTGTCCCCGACCGACCGGCGCTCTCGGCAGCGGTCGACACGACGGAGTACGAGGACGTGGACGTGCAGGGCGACGAGTATCGACGCGACGAACTGGCCGAGGCCCTTGCCGACGGCGCGTGGGACGACGCGTTCACGGAGTGGGCCGCCGACACCGGTCTCGACGAGGAGACGTGGGCTATCGTCACCGACCTCGACCTCGTCGCCGAGTTCGACTTCTTCTGGGACTCCTTTGCGGGGCGGGTCGGCTACCACGCGCCCGGGCTGCCGGAGAACTGGCGCGAACGCAGGATTCACCCCGACATCGAGTCCTGGGAGACGGTCTCCGCCATCAACGCCGGCCTGACCGAACTCGGGCAGGTCGTCTGTGACGTACTGGCCGACAACTACCTCGACTGGGAGGCCGACGAGATCGACGCCGGCGACCTGCCCGATTTCTAGCGACTGCCTTCGAGGACGAACGTCTCTCGGCGGTCCTCGGCCCGGTGGACCGTGATGCCGGCGTTCTCACACAGCTCGACAGCGTCGTCGGCGGCGTAGCGCTCCGCCAACGGCGGGCCGGCGTTCCCGGCTCCGGTGTGTGTCCAGTCGGCCAGCGCGACACAGCCGCCGGGGACCAGCGCCTCCGCGATGGCGTCCATCGCCGCTGGCGTCGCGAACTCGTGGAACGTCATCGTCGAGACGACCGCGTCGAGCGGGTCGTCTATCGGTAGCGACTCGGCGGTCGCGGTCACCGGCGTCACGTTGTCCGGCAGCCCCTTCTCGCGGTAGATGTCGTGCATCTCGGGCTGGACGTCGACCGCGTAGACGGTGCCCGTGGCCGCGGCCACGTCGTCGGTGTAGAACCCGGTGCCACTGCCCAGGTCGGCGACCACGTCGTCGGACTCGGGGTCGAACAGCGCGAGCAGTTCGTCGACCGAGAGGTAGGCGTACCGTGTCGGGTCCTCTAGCTGATCGGCGCGAGCGGGGTCGAACGTATGAAAACCCATCACCGGCACTACGCCGCCGAGCGGTAAAACGCTGCGTGGACCGGCACGCTGATAACCGTTCACGGGCTGGGCTCACACATGACAGCCATCATCTCACCACGCGAGCGGAAGTGTGAGCGGTGCGGGCGACGCGACCTGTGGGAAGACGACGACGTCACCTGGCGAATCGCGGTCGTGGACGGCGAGAAGCAGTCCGGGAACCCCCACTGTCTCCACGAGTGGGATATCAACGGGACGTTCAACCCGGTCGATTCGTAACGCGCACCTCTCCGGCACCGTCTTCGAAAGTCCGGTTCGGCGCGGCGAAAGGTGCCCGCAGTGCCTATGGCGTCGGTTCGGCCGACGGCTGCGCGATACGTTCGGTCGGTGTGCCGTCCGTTGTGCTTCCGTCCGACGTGCCGTCTGTCGACGATCCGCCGGACGTGCCGTCGGTCGTCGTCTCGTTGGTGTCGTTTGTTACCGTCTCGTTCGTGCTGGTGTCGTTGGCGGTCAGGTCGACCGTCGACGCCGTGGTGTTCTCACCGATGACCTGCCCTTCGGTGACCTGCGTGGTCGCCGCGCCGCTGCCGTTTTCAGTCACCTGAAACAGGTACGGCGTCTGAGCACGGACGCTGACGTCGGTGTACCCTTCCGCTGTACCCCAGTTGTCGTAACCGGTTGTGGAGTACGGGACCGTCATCTCGAAGCTCCCGTCGGCACCCACTTGGGCCTGCTGGCGGTAGACGAACGACTCGTTGGTGACGTTGTTGCGCATCTGGACGCTGGCGGTCACCGTCGAGTTGGCCGGGGCGGTCCCTTCGATGGTCCCGCCGTCCACCCGCTCGAATATCTTCGTCCACGCCGGGTTGGTGTGATCCATTACCCCCGCGGCCCCGTCGGGCTGGCAGTAGGTCCGGTTGCCGATCGGCATCGTCGTCTGGTTCTCGGCACACGTGCCGGTCTGGGACTGCTGGCTCGGCAGCCCGCCAAAGGCCGACTCGATGAGCTGGAACTGGTTGTGCGCACCCGATTCGTAGGCGCTGGTCCGACTGGACCCGACGTAGCGGTAGTGTTCGAGTGCCGGGACCCGTTCTCCGGGCTGGGCGCCGAAGCCACCTACCTGTGAAGTGGCGTCCGACTCGGTGTAGTTCCGGGCCGCTTCCATCGTCGGGAACGGTTTCACAGCGGGCGACTCCTGTGGCGAGGTGCGGACGGTCTGCCCGTTTCGCGTGGTCGCCGTTTCCCAGTCGACGACGTAGGGCTGGGGCTCCATGGCGCTCCCGTGGTACTCGTAGAGCCTGACGACCATGCTCTCGTAGTAGGCCTGTGTCCGGTAGTTGAAGTACCGCTGTGGGTTCTGCCGACTCCGAACCGTCCCGTAGTAGTCGCTTTGAGAGACGTTCGAGGTGTCGTAGAACCGGGGCGGGGCGAAGAACTTCCCGCCGCCCTGGCCGTAGGTGTTTGCCATCTTCCAGTCGACGGCCACGTACCGGGTGGCGGCGCCGTTCTCATCGGTCTCATTGAGGACAGCGTTGGCCTGCGTCTCGTTGGGCGCGAGCAGGAAGTTCGCCGCGGTGGTCGCCCCCTGCTGGAACGGGTTCGCGTTCGGTATCCGCTCGCCCTGCACCGTGATGATGTGGCCGTAGTCCCACCAGGACATCACGCCGTACGACCCTGTGGAGTAGGTGAAGTCCTCGCGATCCGTGTAGGTGCCGTAGTACTCCAGCGATCCGTTGCCGCCCGTCCCGTAGGCGCCTTCGGCCGGCGAGTTCTCGTCGAGCCACTCCATGCTCTCGGACCAGGCGTCCGGTTCCTGGCCGGGGCTCGCGGACCCACCGACGGCCATTGCCGTCGGGGAGACAAGCAGGAGCGTCCCGAACAGAATCAGCGCGACAGAGGCGATAGTGATGACCTCGTAGGCCTCGACGCCGTCGTCGAGCGAGAAGTCGGTCCAGCGAACCACGTAACCGACGGCCACCGCCGTGAGCGCGGCCACGGGGAAAACGAGATAGACGCCAAAGCGAATCTGCGTGAACGACGCCGCCAGGATGAACGCGAACCAGACGACCATGAGGAACCGCTCCGCGCTGGCGTCCCTGTCGAAAACCTGGTTGAACAGGACGAGGGCGGCGCCGATAATCGCCGTAAACAGCGCCAGACCGTGGTACTGGTAGAGCCGGCCAGGGTTCCGGAGCGGCGTCGCCTCACCGACGGAGGTCTGTGTCGCGGACGGACTCGTGGTGAACCCGACGACCCGGAGCACCTGGTTCGACAGGTAGCCGAAGATGTCCGGCGTCAGTACGGCCGTCAGTATCGTGACCGTCGCCAGGATGCCGCCGACGATGACCGGGTAGAGGTTCCGGTCGTAGTCGTTGGCCTCGACGAATCGGGCCAGCCAGGCCATGAATACGCAGCCGGCACCGACAGCGAACGCCAGCAACACCTGCAGTAGCGTGTGGTCGGTCGCCGAAATCGTCAGCCGCTGGAGGACGGCGAGTTGCAGCACGGTCACCGTACCCATCGTGACGGCGCCGGCGATAGCGGTATGTTCAGGGCTCTTCCCGCGGACGAACTCGAGTGTCAGCCACAGCAGGAAGAACGTTCCCAGAATACCGAGCAGGAGGACGGCAGGCGGCCACGTCCAGAGATACAGTGAAATCGCGATGCCCGCGAGCACCGAGTAGCCGACGGTGGCTCTGAGCGCCGGGACGTCACGGTCGAGAAACTGCTCGTAGACGGGTTTGTCACGCTCGGCGACCGACAGCGCGACCATCACGGACAGGATGGCGGTCACCTGAAGAAGCCCCTCCGCGACCTGGTGATCGTAGACGCCGACGAGGCTCCGCTGGAGGAACACGCCGGCCGACAGCGCCAGGATTCCGGCCGCGGTCACGCCGCCGATTCGCCCGGCCAGTCGGCGTCCGATGACGTAGGTCGGAATCGCCGCCACCGCTCCCATCACGGGCGGGGCGAAGAGGGCGACCATCGCGACCGTGTGGGCGCTGGGGTCGCCCAGCCCGATGATGAGCGCAATCGTGCCGAACACCTGGTCCATCAGCGTGCCGAACTGGCCCGAGCGGGTCCCGTACGGGAAGTACGTCCACGGGTCGAACGGCATCGTCGCGGGCCAGTTCCTGACGACGTACATCGTCGAGCGGTAGTGATACCACGGGTCGGGCGCGCCGAACAGGACCTCACCGTCGACGATGTACGACGAGTAGTTCTGTGCCCGGTTCCACAGCATGAACCCGAACACGAGGAGGAGGGCTGGTACGTGGTACCATGTTTTGACCCTGTCCAGCGTGGACTCAGGTTCGGGGTTTTCCGCGGACGTCCCCCGTGAGTGACTCATTGGTCCCAGACACTGCCAAAGCGCGCATAAGCCTTTTGACCTCGACTCGATGCGGATGGAAACGCCTAACCCGAACGGTGGACCATCTCCCCGGTATGCGCGTCTCGGTCGTCCTGTGTACGCACACGCTGGCGCGGTTCGACGACTGCTGCGAGGCGGCCGAGAGCGTCCTCGCCCAGTCCTACGACGACGTGGAACTCGTGCTGGTCTCGGACGGGAACGACGACCTGTACGAACGGTTCGAGGCGACGTTCAGAACGTCGGACTGCTGGAGAGCCGGAACAACGGGGCTGAACTCGCGACGGGTGACGTGGTCGCCTTCATCGACGACGACGCCGTCGCCGCCGAGAACTGGGTCGAGCGACTCGTCACAACGTACGAAGCTGACCCGGACCGGCAGGCAGTCGGCGGTCGGATGGTCCCCGCGTGGGTCGCAGGCAAACCGAGTTTCCTCCCCGAGGAGTTCTACTGGCTGGTCGGCGTCACGAACCGGGGCTTTGGGCCCGACGGCGACCCCGAGACGGCCGGCGAAGTCCGTAACACGTTCGGGTCGAACATCTCCTTTCGCCGGGACGTGTTCCTCGACCTGGGCGGGTTCGAGGACGACATCGGCGGCCGCCAGGGTGGAAAGAACCTCCAGGGCGGCGAGACGGAGCTCTGTGCCCGCCTTCGGAGCGAGTACGACACGGGCGTCTACTACGTCCCCGACGCGCTGGTCGCTCACAAGATATTCGACTACCGGACCGACCCCGGCTGGCTCGTCGACCGGGCGTTCTGGCAGGGGTATTCGAAACGGGGGATGGAGACCTTCGTTCCCGAGTCGACCGGTGAGGAGTCGGATTTCCTCAAGATGCTCCTGCTCTCGTTCGTTCCTCAGCGACTTGTCTCCCTGGTCCGTTCGCCCTCTCTCGCCGGCGTTCTCCAGATCCTGTTCCTGTTCGTCCTGACCGGCTGTGTCAGCGCCGGGTATCTCTACGGCACGACGGTGTGGGGATAAGATGAGCGGCCTCGATGTCCTCTGGTTGACCCCCGAAAAGCCGGAAAACATCAGCGTCGGTCGTGAGCGAATCAGCCGCTACGTCGAGGCGGCGGGCCACACCGTCGAGCTTCGGGGGAGCACGCTCCAAACGGCAATCACCTCGTTCGGCGACGGTGACGAGTTCGACGTCATCGTCGGGACGACTCGCCTCGGAGCGGTCATCGCCACAGCCGTCGGGACGGTGCACGACATCCCGGTCGTCGTCGACCACGTCGACCCGATTCGCCAGCTCCGCGAGACGGACGGCCGAGCCCTCGCGGCCGTGGTCGAACGCTTCGAGAACCTCGTTTTCCGCCTCGCTGACCACGTCGTTTACGTCTACCCGGAGGAGACCGCCCGGGTCGAGTCACGAGCGAGCGCGTGGTCCCGGACGAACCTCGGTGTCGACTATGACCGGTTCTCCACACCCTCCGACGCCATCGTCGACAGTGCAAGAGCAAATCTGGGCTCCCTCTCGTCCGACGTCGCCATCTACGTCGGCGGGCTGGAACCGATGTACGAGATAGAAGCGATGCTCGACAGCGTCGCCTATCTGGACGACTGGACGCTTCTGGTCGCCGGTGCCGGCTCGCTCGAGCCCGCTGTTGAGGCCGCAGCCGCAACGTCCGACACTATTCAGTTTCTCGGGGTCGTCCCACACGAACATATCCCTGGCTATCTCCGGCTCGCGGATGTCGGCATTGCGCTCGTCGACGACCCGCACACGCTGAAAGTGCTCGAATACGGTGCTGCCGGCCTGCCGTTCGTCCAGCTTGCCGGTCACGCGGAGTCCCGGTTCGGCGGTCTCGCCGAGTACACCTCGACCGAGCCGCGTGAGGTGGCGGCTGCCATCGAACGGGCGGGGGCGGCAGACACTGGGACAGCACTCCAGCGGTACGTTGGGCAGTTCGACTGGGAACGGATTGCCCGGACGTACGTTCGAGTAATCACAACCGTCAAATAGTCTCCGTCAGACGATCCGCCCATGAAAGACGTTCTGCTGATTACCATCGACTCTCTCCGTGCAGACCACGTCGGCTGTCGCGGATACGAACGTGACACGACGCCGGTGATCGACGATTTCGCTGCAGGCGGCCACTCCTTCGACAACGCTTTTGCCCACGCTTGTAGTACTCGCCCCTCGTTTCCATCCATCATGAGTTCGACGCACGCGCTCATGCACGGCGGCTTCGAGACGATGACCGACAGGCGCACGATGGTCGCAGAAGTATTCGACGACGGTGGGTACGAGACGGCGGGCTTTCACTCCAATCTCTATCTATCGGCGGATTTCGGCTACGACCGTGGGTTTGACACGTTCTACGACTCGAAGACGGACCCGTCGCTGACCGCACGCGTTCGACAGCGAGTGCGGGATACTCTCGACTCTGACGGGTTCCTCTATCAGTTCCTCGCGTCGGCGTTCGACACGGCCGAGCGGCAAGCCGGTATCAACATCGGCTCCGCCTACGAGACGGCGACGGACCTGACCGACCGCGCCCTGGAGTGGGTCAAACAGCAGTCGGCCGATGGACCCCGGTTCCTCTGGGTCCACTACATGGACGTCCACCACCCATACGTCCCGCCCGCGGAGTATCAGCGGGCGTTCCGGGACAGCCCGATATCCGAGTCACGGTCCATCCAACTCCGCCGGAAGATGATAGAGGAGCCCGGGACGGTGACCGACAGTGAACTGCAGGACATCATCGACCTCTACGACGCGGAGATACGCTACACCGACGCCGAGATCGGGCGACTCATCGAGGAAGTCGAAGCGGCCTGGGGGACGGACCCACTGACTGCCATCACCGCCGACCACGGCGAGGAGTTCCTCGACCACGGCAAGTTCAGCCACTACACGCACTTCTACGACGAGGTGATGCAAGTGCCCCTATTTATCGACGGCGTCCCGGAAAGTGGGAGTCACGACGAACTCGTCGGTTTGCAAGACGTACCGGCGACCCTCATCGACTACGCCGAACTCCCCAAACCCGACTCCTGGCAGGGGTGGAGCCTCAGGAAGCTACTCGACAGGGAGTCCTGGCCGCGGACTCACATCATCGGTGACTGGAGTGACCGGGACGGGGAGTTCCGTTACGGCTACCGTGACACGGAGTGGAAGTTCGTTCGCCGCGACTCCGGCGAGGAACTGTACTACCTCCCGGACGACCCGAAGGAACGACAAAACCTCATCGACGAGAAACCGGACGCGGCCAAGCGACTGGGCGCAAAAATTGACGAACACGAGCGGGCCATCGCAGCGACGACATCCGAACAGGTCGAAGTCGAGATGGACGAGGACGTAAAATCTCGCCTCCGTGACCTCGGGTACAAAGAATGACCTTCGCTCGTGCCAGCTAATGTCCCGAAGTGGCGACCCGGACCGAACGGTCCTGCTCGTTTCGAACCGCCGTCTCGACGAGAACGCAGGGCGGGCGGCGAAGTTCGAGACACGCGCGGAGAAGCTGTCGGACCGCGGATGGCGACTGACAGTCGGTTACGTCGACCCGTCTCTAGTGGGGACGGCCCTCGGGTTAGTCCGTTGTCTTCGACTCGCAGGAGATGCCGACGTTATCAATTCGGTCAGTAACCCCCCACAACTCCAGATAGTCGGCGGTATCGTTGCCCGCCTCACAGGGACGCCCTGGGTTGCGGAGTTCAGGGACCCACTTCTGGAGAACCCGGATGTCGAGTCGGACTCGGTCGCTGCACGCATCCGCCGGCGACTGGAGCGGTGTATCGTGGGCCATGCCGACGCCGTGGTCTGGTACGACGGTATCCAGATTCCAGACGATTACTTCGAACGCGTGTACTCCGACCTGGACACGACGACAGTCCGGAAGCTCCCACCTATCGGATTCGACGAGGAGACGTTCGAGACGGTCGCTCCGGACCAGATGGACCCGTTCACGGTTACATACGCGGGATCGTTCTACGACGGATGGATAGAGCCCTACACCTTTCTTCAGGGGCTTGGCGCGTACGTTGATGCTAGTCAGGCTGCTCCCAGTGATCTGCAAGCGGCGTTCTACGGCGACTGGAACAAGGAGTACCAGCGGGCTGCCACCGAACACGGTGTGTCCAGCTATGTTCAACCCCATGATTTCGTCCCACACCAGCACATCGTCGGGGTACTGAAGGCTTCAGATATTCTCCTGTACGTTGGCGGCGACGACCCACGAAACAGGCACAACCTCCCGTCGAAGCTGTACGATTACATCGGAGCGAGGATACCGATTCTGGCAATCGTTGATCCCGAATTCCGCGTCGCCGAACTCATCAGGGAGTACGGTTTCGGCCTCGTCGTCGAGCCCGGTGACTGGGAGGGTGTCCGGGAAGCCATCGAGCGCATTCGGTCCGGCGCGTTCGACTACGCCCCTGACCCGGACGATATCGTGCGGTTCACACGGGGCCACAGTACGGACGCTTACGTAGAGGCGCTAGATTCAGTTACGGAGGGTCAGTGAGCCCTACACGTTCCCGTCGTCCGCGTAGCCGAGCGCATTCAGTCGGGACTTGATGTCGTTCATATCCTCGTCTTCGATAGCAGTGTCTCGGCGCTTGCCGGACGCTGCGTTCTGTTCCTGCTTGCCGAGCTCTTCGGAAAGCAGGCTGTCGAGTCGCTCGCAGACGTCCGGATGGTCAGCAGCGATATCGTGGGTCTCGCTGGGGTCGGCCTTGAGGTCGTACAGTTCGATGTCCCCGTCGGCGTCGTACCAGCCCTGGCTCTGAAGGTAATCGACATCTCGCGGAACGATATACTTCCACCGGTCGGTCCGTACCATTTGCATCCGGTGTTCGATGCTCTCCGCAAAAACGTACTCTCGCTCGGCTGGGAGCACGTTGCCGCGAACGTCGGCCGGGATATCGATGCCCGCGTAGTCAAGGGCCGTCGGCGCGATGTCCGTCAGTTGCACCAGCCCGCCAAATCGCCCTGACCCATGTTCCGGATGGTGGATGATGAGCGGGACGTGTATCGACGTGTCGTACAACCCGACGTTGTCGGAGAAGATGTCGTGCTCGCCGAAGTTGTGCCCGTGGTCGGCGGTGACGACGAACAGCGTCTCCTCCAGCAGTCCCTCCTCGCGGAGGTGTGCAACGAGTCGTCCTATCTGTTCATCTACCCAGGCGACGGCGCCGTCGTACGCTTCTTTGGCCTCGCCCATCGTCGTCTGCTCGCCGCGGGCGTACGCTTGGAACGCTGCCGAAAGAGGGCCCTTCTCACCCTCATTGAAGTACTTCGACAGCTCCTCGTCATCCTCGTCATAGGTAAACTGCTCCGTGTACTCCGACGGCGGCAGATACGGCGGGTGGACGTCCCAGTAGTGCAATAGCGTAAAGAACGGCTCCTCTGCCGCATCTATACGGTCGATGGTGATATCGGTCAGTTCCTCGCAGTCGACACGGAAGTCTTCGTATCCCATGTGACGATAGTATTGTTTCATAATCGGCGTCAACAGCTGGTCCGGCAGTTCGAGGACACCGTCTTTGACTCTGCTCAGGGCGCGTTCGGTCAGCGTATCGCCGGTGTCCTGGACGTTCCGGCCGCCGCTTTCGACGCCGTAGGTGTCGTACCCCCACTCGTGCCACCGTCCCATCCAGTCGACGCCGATGGTCTCGTAGCCGCGTTCGTTGAGCAGTTCGGGCAGGAACCTCGGCGACCGTTCTTCTAATCGCCTGAGATTCCCCTCGTTGTGCCGCGTACCGTGGTGAGTGATGCCATGCTCCCGCGGGTACTTGCCGGACATGATCGACGACATGCTCACGTCGGTTTTGTTCGACGCGGCGAAACAGTTCTCGAAGACGAGCGACTCCTCGGCGAGCGCGTCGAGATTCGGTGTCGTCTGTGCGTCCCGTCCGAGACACCCGACATCAGAGGCTCGAAGTGCGTCAATGACGACGACCATCACGTTCATACACCTGAATGACCCCGCCCTGAAATTTGTCTGTTTGGGTTCACTGTACGGTCATCAGTTACATTCCATGTTGGCTGCCGAGCTGTGCAATCATGAGTCACGAACGTGGCCAGCCAATCCCCTTAGGATCCCGGCAACGACGGACGTTTCACCGAAGGATTATGTGAACATCAGTACAACCCGTTATCGTGGCATCTGGAGATGGCAGCCGTGTCGTTCCGGCGGCGTGGCGTGACTGGCCCGAACCGCGACCGGTCACGTGGCACGCACTGGCGTCCTTAGAGCGCTCGACACGGTTCGCCTCGATGGTCCGGAACACTCGGGACGTAGTGTTATTGTACCACTCTGTCGGGGGCGTCCCCGATACTGAGTATCAATGGGACCTCTCAGTGTCGGTGTTTCGGGAGCAGATAGCCCAACTTTCCGCCCGATATGAGTTCGTCGATTTAGAAACCATCGCAACGACGAGTGAACCGTCTCAGAAACGCGTCGCCATCACGTTCGATGATGGCTTCCGGAACGTTTACCAGAACGCGCTCCCTGTTCTCGACGAGTTCGACGCGTCAGCGACGCTGTTCATCTGTCCGGCGTTTCTCGACGGCCGAAACGCGGCGCAGCTCCGGCGGCGACACGACCTGCCGTCGTCCGTCCGAAACGTTATCATGAGCACCGACCAATTGCGTGATGTCGCCGCGACTGACCGCTACAGCATTGGCAATCACACGCTCACTCACCCTGACCTCGCGACGCTCCCAGACCGCGAGGCTATCGCGACGGAAGTGGCCAGGGCGAAAGAGCAGTTAGAGGAACTTACAGGCCTCTCGATCAACTGTTTCAGCTACCCATACGGCTCCTACGACGACCGTGCCGCGTCGGTCGCCGCCGAAAGCCACAATGTCGTCGTTACGTCCGAGCCACGGCTGGTCGAAACGGGTGACCGACCGACCGAAATTCCTCGACTCGATGCGTGTCTCCCCGCTGCAACGGTCGGTTTCGAGGCGACTGACCTCGCCGCACGACTGCGCCGGACCGCCCGGAAAGTGGGTACACGCTTTGTGTGAGACGAACCGCCGAACAGCGGTCCGGAGCACAACCCAACTGACCCAGCGGCCCAGCAGCCGTTCGTTCCGGCGTTCCAGCGTGTTTATTATGATGGCCAGAAGTAACTGCGATGTGCGAATCGGCCAGACTTCCGCTGTTCATTTCGCTTCGGAGCTTCTCGCGTCCGTCGCGGGATTTATGGCGACGCTGTACATCGCTCGCGAACTCGGGAGCGGGGCGCTTGGAACCTATGCGCTGTTCGTCGCCGTGCTGATTTGGCTCAAGACTATCTTTGGGTCCGGACTCCACCAGGCGATCACCAAGCGTGTGAGCGAGGCCGACGTAGGGAGTGCGTATTTCGGTGCCGGGATTCTGGTACAGGCGGCCGTGTTCGTCTGTCTCGTCGCCGGGCTGGTCCTGACGCGCCCGTACCTAAACGACTATCTCGGTTTCCAGGGGACGACGCTGCTGGTCGTCGCCCTCGCCGGTATACTCGTCTATGCGCTCGTTTCAGCGATGCTGCACGGGGCAGAGAAGGTCCATCTCGCCGCGCTGTTGCAGCCTCTCAACCGTGTGGTTCGAAGCGGTGTGCAGCTCGCGGTCGTGTTTCTCGGTATCATCGGCGGCAGCATCGCTGGCCTCGTCTGGGGGTATGTCGCTGGCGCCAGCGTCGCGGCGGTCGCGGGCGCGCTCCTGCTGTCACTCCGTCCGACTGTTCCAAGTCGAGAGGAGCTGGCGAGTCTACTCGAATTCACGCGGTACTCCTGGCTCTCCGGTATCGAGGGCCGCTCGTTCTCGGCAATGGACACGGTCGTACTGGGGCTGTTCGTCACGTCATCGTTTATCGGGTACTACGAGGTCGCCTGGAACCTGGCGTCACTACTTGCTATATTCGGCAACTCAATCGCCGAATCGCTATTTCCGACCATCAGCAAGCTGGACAGCAACGCGGAGTACGCGACCATTCGCAATCTCGTCTCGAACGGGCTGGCGTACACGGGACTCTTTCTCATTCCCGGATTCGTCGGTGTCCTCTTTATCGGCGAGACCGTTCTCGGTATCTACGGGTCCGAGTTCCGACAAGCCACGACCGTGCTCGCAATCCTCGTCGCCGCGCGGCTCATCTACGCCTACGAGGCGCAGTTCGTGATGATGCTGAACGCACTCGACCATCCCGACGTAGCGTTCAGAGTCAACGTCCTCTTTGTGGTTGCGAACATCATCCTGAATCTGGTGCTGGTTTCAATCTACGGGTGGGTCGGTGCCGCAGTCGGAACGGCGCTGGCCGCGCTGGTAGGTCTGGTATCCGCTTACTACGCGCTGGCGGACCGCATCACCGTCCAGATTCCGCTCGGAGAGCTCTCGCGGCAGTTCGCCGCTGCCGGGGTCATGGGCGTGGCGCTGTATCCGTTCAAAGACCTGTTGCTCGGTCTGGTTCAGAAACCGATACCGGAGGCACTGGTGCTCGTCGGGTTCGGGGCCGCGGTTTACTTTTGCGTGCTGACAGTCCTCTCCGCACATTTCCGGACGACGATTCAAGACAACATCTCACCGTGAAATGTCATATGTCTGATAGTGACGGGGCGGCCTTCCGCATGTGATTTGGCACGTCAGGCTCCTCGACCAGCAAAATTGCTTCCCCGCCCTCGTAGTCCATGCTCGGGTCGACGAGCGTGCCGCGCCAGGGCAGCTTCTCCGTGCTGAACCGAACTCCAACTTCCGGCAACTCAGTCGTCAGCCGCTCGACGATCTCTTCTTGCACTGCCGCCTTCTCCGCCGGGAGATTGTCGGGATGGAGAAAGAGCACCGACACGTCCACACCACGCTCGACGGCCCCTTCCAGCGCCCTAATAACGCTGTCCAGATACGCGAAGCTGTTGGTGATGATACCGAGTGTCTCTTCGGCGTCGCGGTAGAGCCGGCGGGTCTCCCGTTCGCTGGGTTCGCCCACGTCGACGACGTGGAACAGCTCCGCAGTCGGCGAGATATCCTCGCTGGCCCGTTCGAAGCGGGGCTCGTACTCCGACAGGAACGCTCTCCGACTGGCCTCGATGTCGGCCGCGAAGGACTCGTAGGACTGGCGGCTGTTCTCGATGGCTCGGTCCAGTATCTCGTCGGGCGCCTTGGGCTGGTACTCCTTGGGTCGACCCGGAACCATCTTGATGAATCCCCGGTCGGCCAGGGACTCCAGGACGCCGTATATTCGGGCTTTGGGGATGCCGGTCGCCTCCGCCAGATTCGGGGCCGTGGTCCGTCCCAGCGTCAGCAATTCCTCGATGGCCGTCGTCTCGTACTCGGTCAGCCCAACGCGGTCGAACACGTCGGACGGTTCGGTCATACCCCTCCCTTCGCTGCCCGGAAAATAAAACGCGCGGGATGTGTCGAAGTGTGGGAACACATGAGCGAAGACCGCGAGGAGTAAGCGACTCTTTTTTCGTCCGCCACGGGTGCGCATAGTGAGCTTCGGGTCCCCTCAGAGCCCGAAAGCCCTCGACTGCTTGCGGGCGCTGTGACGGATACCCCGCTTCGCTCGGCAGTGCCGCCACAGCTCACTCCGCTCGCCGCTGCGCCACGAGGAATCTCCCTGCAGTCGATTCCTCGCGCCCGCGACCAGTCTCGTCCTTTCATACGGTTTATCGTAGATCATTTCCGGATATCGCCGGCCCCGGGGTCGGCGAACACCGGTAAATTGCTACAGTATCAGTCTACCAGTGAATGCGATAGCGAGCGCGACGGAGCGCTCGCGAAGTGAACCACCACTCCTCCCCGGTCGCTCACGTCCGTGAGCGACACGCATCCCGACCGCACAGCGGCCGGGATCGGCCTCCGTGCCGCTCCAACGGGGAAGGGGAGGGCTGCAGTCACCTGGCGGACTGGAAGGGCGAACGCGGTCGACCCGTCTGCGCGGCCCCTATCCGAGCGAGGTGAGGATATCCCGCACAGACGGGTCGAGCGGGTGAGGGCTTCAAAGGGAGTAGTACGAGTAGCGGTGAGAACGGTAATTGCGAGGCGGGTCGAGCGGGCGACTACGAGCACATCACTTCGGACCCGCATTTATTTGGGTCCGCGTAGCAGATGGTCGGACAATGGCCGACCGAGACGACGTCTGCGTGTTGCTCCCAGCCTACAACGAGGCCGAGACTATCGAGTCCGTCGTCGAGGGCTTTCGT
>PXQZ01000115.1 GCA_003021755.1 Halobacteriales archaeon QH_8_67_36
GGCTATCCTGTTTACGACACGCCGACGCGAGACTGGACGCGAGCGGTCTACGGGATCAAGCAGTGATCCCTGAGCGCCTGGGTCCGTCTTGGGTCCCTGAAACAGAGAGCCGGCCGCTCTGCGACGCTCCGAGAAGCCGACGTGTCATATTTTCGTCCCGTGGCTACGACGAGCGGCCGGTTGCTGTCGCCACTCGCTGTCTCCAGCAGGCCGGTGTGTCCCTGTCACGTACTGCGGACTCCGACAGCGCCGGTCAGTCGATGACGGTCTCGGTGTCGTACGAGCCCAGATGGCGGACCCATCCGTTCTCGGCGAGTGCTTCGATGTCCGCCAGGGCCTCCTGGGTGCGTTCCTCGTACAGTCCGGCGGCCGCGTCGATGTGGAAGACGTAGTCGCCGAGTCGCTCGCCGCTCGGACGGGACTCGATGCGGGTGAGGTTGATGTCGCGGTCGGCGAAGGCCTCCAGCAGTTCGAGCAGGAGGCCGGGGTAGTCGGCGTTCGGGTAGACGATGAACGACGTTTTGCCGCCGCCCTCGGCCCGTTCGCTTGCGGGCGCGACGGCAACGAAGCGGGTCGCGTTCGAGGACTGGTCCTGGATGTCCTCGGCGAGCAGTTGCAGGCCGTCGCCGGCGTTGTCCGGATGCCCGATGGCGGCCACGTCGGGGTCCCCGCGAGCGCGCTCGACGCCGCGGGCGGTGGAGGCGACGGCCTCCACGTCGACGCCGGGGTAGTGGGCTTCCAGCCACTTGCGACACTGGGCCAGCGCCTGGGCGTGGCTGGCGACGAGCGAGAAGCCCTCGTCCCGTGCCAGCAGGGCGTGGCGAATGGGGGTGATTATCTCTCGGACGACGGCCACGTCGTACTCGGCGAACGCGTCGAGTGACTCCGTGACTGACCCCTCGATGCTGTTCTCGACGGGGACGACGCCGCGGTCGGCCTCGCCGTCGGCGACGGCCTCGACGATGGCGGTCATCGACTCGGCGAACTCGACATCGCCGTCGTCGGCGACCGCACGGGCGGCCCGGTGGGAGTAGGTCCCCGAGGGCCCCAGCGTGATAGTCGTCATGTGGGCCGGTACTCCGTTGGGCGACAAAAGGGCGGTGGTCGGTAGCGCCCCCGCCCGGTGCTGACGTCCGGCGG
This sequence comes from Halobacteriales archaeon QH_8_67_36, assembly GCA_003021755.1. Classification (GTDB taxonomy): domain Archaea; phylum Halobacteriota; class Halobacteria; order Halobacteriales; family Haloarculaceae; genus Haloarcula. Next base: position 1,141 of record PXQZ01000115.1, read on the forward strand.
CGTCGCCGCTCCGTGTCTACGCCAGCGTTGCTATCTCGTCGTCGGTCAGGCTGATGTCGGCGGCGGCGACGTTCTGCTCCAGATGCTCGATGCTCGACGTTCCCGGAATCGGGAGCGTCACGTCGGAGGACTGCAGGAGCCACGCCAGCGCAATCTGGTGGGGCGTGGCGTCGTGTCGGTCGGCGATGTCGTGAATCCCGCCCCGCGGCTCGTCGCCGCTCGACTGGTCCGAGGCGGTTTCCGCCTCGCTGTCCACCTCGTCGACTTCGCCGGCGGCGAGCGGGAACCACGGGATGAAGCCGATACCGTCGCTCTCACACGCGTCCAGCACCGCCTGCGCGTCCCGGTTGGCGAGGTTGTACCGGTTCTGGACCGTCGCTATCTCGACGATATCGCGGGCCCGGTCGAGCTGGTCGACGCTGACGTTCGAGAGGCCGACATGGCGGACCAGCCCATCGTCTTTCAGCTCCGCGAGCGCGTGGACGGTGTCTTCGAATGGGGTGTCCGGGTCCGGGCGGTGGTGCTGGTAGAGGTCGATGGTGTCGACGCCCAGCCGGTCCCGCGAGCAGAGGCAGGCGTTGCGCAGATAGTCGGGGTCGCCGTGGGGGAGCCAGTCGGCGTCGGCGTTGCGCAGCAGGCCACCCTTGGTCGCGACGACGAGGTCCTCGCGCTCGGCGTCGAGGGTCTCGCCGATGAGCCGCTCGGAGACGCCCGGGCCGTACGAATCGGCCGTGTCAATGAAGTCCACGCCCAGTTCGACGGCGCGTTCCAGCACCGCGCGGCCGTTCGCCACGTCGTCGGGTTCGCCGATGACGCCCTCGCCGGTGATGCGCATCGCGCCAAAGCCCAGTCGGTTGACCGTCAGGTCGCCGCCGATGTCGAAGGTGTCGTCGGTCACGCCCGGGCATACGTGACAGGGCCTGATACGGTTTGTTGTAGATTGTTTCCGTATTATGCCGACCCCGGGGTCGGCACATATCGGTACATCGCTACAACGATTCGCATGAAATGCGGCTGGGTCGCGGCGTCTCACTCGTGACGCCGGCGGGTCTGTGCGAGCCGGACGGAGAGATACCCTCCGGCGTAGAAGACGGCGACGCTGGCGACGAAGGCCACGAGCGAGACGGCGACTACCGGGAGCCCGACCCCGGAGGCCGCGAACGGGTTGGCCCCCGCCGTCCCGACGTACGTGTCGATGGCCGCCCCGCCGCCCAGCCCGACTGCGAACACGCAGACGGTCAGCAGGATGGCCAGCCCGCCGGTCCCCACGCCGACGTACCGAGCGAAGTCCTCGATGTCGAGCAACGCGTGGGCCTGGGACTCGGTCAGCGAGGCTCGCCGAACGCGGTACAGCGCCGTTACGACCAGCAGCGCCGCGCCCAGCAGATCGAGGAGCCCGCCGAAGACCCCCAGCAACAGCACCTTCGGCGAGGCGATGCCGGGGTTCGTGGCGGGGAGATAGTCGGCGACGCTCGTTGGGAAGAGCCCGTACATCGGCAGGAGCGCGACCAGCAGCCCCAACAGCGCGCTCTGGAGCATCAGCGTCCGCGGCACCGGCTGTCGCAGGAAGGTGTGGCGCTCGTACCGCACTCGTTCGTACGTGTTGCCGGAGAGAATGGCGCTCGCGATGTGGTCGTCGGCCTCGGTGTCGGTAGTCATGTGTGTTGCCGGTTCTGGCGGAGGTTTTTCGGACGAGAATATAATCTTTTTGTCTGGCCCGAAACCTGCCGTCGTGGGCCCTGGCGGCTGGTATATCGATGGATGCTACCTGGTGTGAATCGCGTCGCCGCGGGCGGCTTTTGCGGCCTCGTGGACGGCCTCCGACAGCGTCGGATGGGTGTGGACGGTGCCGGCGACGTCTTTGAGGCGCGCGCCCAGCTCGATGCCCAGTCCGACCTCGGCGACGAGTTCGGAGGCCTCCGGGCCGACGATCTGCGCGCCGAGCAGGAACTCCGTGTCGGCGTCGGCGACGATACGGACGAACCCCTCGCGCTCGTCCAGCGTCAGCGCCCGCCCGTTGGCCCGCAGCGGCATCTCCCCGACGACGGGGTCGAAGCCGGCCTCGCTCGCCTCGGACTCGGTCATGCCCACCGTGCCGATTTCGGGGTCGGTAAAGACCGCCGCGGGGATCGCCCGGTGGTCGAGCGCCGCCGGTTTGCCCGCCGCGGCCTCGGCGGCCACCTCGCCTTCGGCCATCGCCACGTGGGCCAGCATCGGCTCGCCGGCCACGTCGCCGACGGCGAAGACGCCGTCGAGGTCGGTCCGAGCCTGCTCGTCCGTCGTCAGAAAGCCGTCCTCGTTCGGGTCGAGGCCGACGGTGTCGAGTCCGAGCGTGTCCGTCACCGGCTCGCGACCGACGGCCACGAGGCATCTGTCGGCGTGGTACTCCTCGACGCCGTCGTCCTCGTCGGTCGTCGCTACCCGGATGCGGCCATCGTCGAGTTCTTCCCAGTTGCTGGCGGCCTCGCCGAATACGAAGTCGACCCCCAGCGACTCGGCGCGCTCGCGGACGACGTCCGACACGTCGTCCTCGTAGCCGGGCAACACGTTCCCGAGCATCTCCACGACGGTGACCTCGGCGCCCAGTTTCGCGAACACCGTCGACAGCTCCATCCCGATGTAGCCCGCCCCGACGACGAGCAGTTCGTCGGGCACCGTCGCCAGCGCCAGCGCCTCCCGCGAGGAGAGGACGTGTTCGCCGTCGAACTCGAAACCCGGCACCTCGACCGGGCGACTGCCGGTGGCGACGATAGCGTGCTCGAAGGCGATCGTCTCGGAGCCCTGCCCCTCGCCGCCGTGGGCCACCCGGACCGTCTCGTCGTCGACGAACTCGGCAGTCCCCTCGATCAGACTTACGCCCGCCGACTCGCAGAGCGCCTCGACGCCGCGGGTCAGCCGAGTGACCACGCCGTCTTTCCACTCGGCCATCGCCGCCATATCGACGGCCGGGTCCGCAAAGATGCCCATCGCCTCCGCCTCCCGGGCGTCGTGGGCGACGTCGCTCGCCGAGATGAGCGCCTTCGAGGGGATGCAGCCGTGGTTCAGGCAGGTCCCGCCGTAGGCATCCCGCTCGACCAGCGTCGTGTCGAGACCCAGCTGTGCGCTGCGGATGGCGGCCACGTAGCCGCCCGGACCCCCGCCGATGACCAGTACCTCCGTTCCCGTCGTGACGTCTCCGACGACCATACGCGACTCTCGACGGCCGCTCGTATAAATGGGCCGAGCTAGGAGTCGTGGATGGCAGTCGTTTCGGGGTCGGAAGAAGTGATGCTCACAGCCAGAAAGCCCCCGAATTTAGCCAAGCGGGGATTTATGATTGTTCATCTCGGTCGTCCCGTCGAACACGCACACGTTCTTTGCTGCTAGTCGACACACTCAAGCCCGTATTCCGGCTACACCGAGCCATGCACGTCACCGTCGAGGTGGCCGGCGAGGACACCCACGAACTCGATGTCGCCAAGGACGCCACCTACGCGGACCTGCTGGCCCCGCTTGACCTCTCGCCACACGCGGTGTCGGTGATGGTCGACGAACGGACGGTGCCGACGGACCAACCCGTCGAGAGCGACCACGTCCGCGTGGTGCGGCTCATCAAGGGCGGCTAAGCGTCGGGGCGCCGCTCAATCGAGCTTGTCGAGAAACGACGTCCACCGCTCGTGGTCCTCGATGGAGGCCGTTCGGGCCGTCTCGCCGTAGTCGGGCTGTCTGATGTTGTCCAGCGCGTTCAGCGCTCGGTCGATGCCGATAATCTCGTCGGCGAGCGTCTCCGCGCGCTCCAGGTCCAGCGGTTCCGACTCCAGCCGGTCGACCCGCCTGGCGCGCTCGGCCCGCAGCGTCTGCTTCGCGCTCGCGAGCGGGTCACGGTGCTCGGGCGGGACGCCGGGGACCTTTCTGGTCTCGATGACGAACTCCGCCAACGGGAGCTCCTCGCCGCCGACGGTGACCGTCTCGGGGAGCGATGCGCCGACGGTCGCGCTCTGTCGATTGACACGTCGCAGGAGTCGCTCGCGCGCCGCGTCGTCCATACGGGGACGTGGGTCCTGTGCCTGAAAAAACTGGACGTCGCTGCCGTCACCGCGGGCGGTCGGCGAGTACGTCCCCCCTGACCCCCCGTTTTTGCCCGTCGAGACCCTACCGCCCCCAATGTCCACCGAGGCGACCGACTTCTCCCTGCCCAACGTCGGCCCGGGACCGGACCCGCTGTCGCTGTCGGCGCTGTCCGCCGACAACGAGTTCGGGCTCCTCCTGTTCCAGCGGGACCACTACTGCACGAACTGCCGGAAGCAGGTCCAGACCGTCGCGGAGTGGTACGACGAGTTCGCCGACCGCGAGACGGAGGTAGTCTCCATCGTCCCGGAACCGCCCACGACGGTTCGGGAGTGGCAGGACAGCTACGACCTCCCCTACCCGCTCGTCGCCGACCCCGAGACGGAGGCGGGCGACGCCTACCACCAGCCCGTCCGGTTCGGCCTTTTAGGCGACTGGAGCGACTTCCTGGGCCGGATGCCCGAGGCGGTCCTTGTCGACCTCGGGGAGACGCCCGAAACCGTCTGGCAGTACCGGAGCACGTCCACCTTCGACCGGCCCGACGTCGACGACCTGCTCGCGGCTATCGACGACGCCCGCGGGGCGTAGCGATGCCCGAAATCCGCGAGGCGACGGTCCGGGACCTGCCCGACGTGATGAACGTCCTCGACGGGGCGGTGCTCGAAGCGGACGCGACCGCCGTCCGTGATCGCATCGCCGACGACGCCGTGCTGGTGGCGGTCGTGGGGGACGACCCGGAACGGGTCCTCGGCGCGCTGGTACTGGATGGCGACCACATCGACGCCGTCGCAGTCCGGCGAAGACGGCGGGGCCAGGGTATCGGGACGGCGCTGATCGAGGCGGCCGCCGAACGCCGGGACCGCCTGACCGCCGAGTTCGACGCGGACCTGGGGCCGTTCTACGAGAAACTGGGGTTCGAGGTGGAGTCGGACGAGAAAGCGGGGCGACTGCGGGGTGAGCGGTCGCCGTAGCTATCCCGAGGGGTAGCGCACCCGGGGGTCCCGCTCGACGAGCGGGACGTCGCCGACCTCGTCTGCTCGATACACCGGTCGAGGCCGAGGATGTGGCCCGCATCGACGGCGGCCACCGCGAGGAACACGAGCATGGACGCGAGGTCGCCGCTGCTGTAGCCGTTGGATGTCTCCCAGCTCCCCAGATAAAACAGGAGCATGATGAACGCGCCCCAGAACGCGGCCAGTCGGGTGCAACGGCCGACGATGAGCCCGAGTCCGTTGAGTACCTCGCACGGGACGGCGATGTTGACGACGTCCACGGACGCCTGGCTGTTGCCCGTCGCGGCGAGCAGCCCGGCCGACCCGCCGTTCAGACCAGCGGTTCCACGAGGGTACGGCCGGCATCGAGCAGTTCCTCGACGCGTTCCTCGCTGCCCGCTTCGGCGTAGACGCGCAGTTTCGGCTCCGTGCCCGACGGCCGCATCAGCAGCCACGTCCCGTCTTCCAGGCGGATCTTGAATCCGTCGACGGTGTTGATGCCGTCGACGGCGACGCCCGCGACGGAGTCGGGGAGTTCGGCCTCCAGGTCGTCCAGCACTGGCTCCTTCCGGTCGTCCGGGCAGTCGACGCTGATACGGCTCTGGTGAATCTCGCCGTAGGCGTCGATGAGGGCGTCGACGCGGGCGTCCAGCGATCTCTCGGACTCGGCGGCGGCGGCGACCAGCGCCACCAGGACGCCGTCCTTGTTCCGGAGGTGGTCGGTCAGGCCGAACCCGCCCGACTCCTCGCCGCCGAACAGCGCGTCGTGTTCGCGCATGGCCTCGGCGACCCACTTGAAGCCGACGGCGGTCTCGTGGACCGCTTGCCCGTGGGCCTCGGCCACCCGGTCGACGATGCTCGACGTGGAGACCGTTCGCACCACGTCGCCCTCGCGCGTCTCGAGCAGGTAGTCGTACATCGCGGCCAGGAACAGGTTCGGGTCGAGGAGGCCCCGCTCGGGCGTGACGATGCCGAGCCGGTCGGCGTCGCCGTCGTTGACGAAGCCGATGTCGGCGTCGCCCTCGGTCACGACTTCGATGAGGTCGCCGACCTTTTCGGCGGTGGGTTCCGGCGAGCCGCCGCCGAATTCAGGGTCGAGGTAGTCCCGCATCGCGCTCACGTCGGCGCCGGCCCGTTCGAGCAGGGCGTCGGTGACGCCGCGGCCGCTGCCGTACATCGCGTCGTAGGCCACGGTCAGCCCGTCGAGGTCGGCGTCGGCGTACCCGATAGCGTGGTCAGCGTAGTCGGCGACGAGGTCCCGTTCGGTCACCTCGCCCTGTTCGTCCTCGGGCAGGCTCCGTGGGTCGGCGAGGTTGCGCTCGACCTCCTCGGTGAGGTCGGGCAGCGCGGGCGCACCCTCGCCGGGGATGAACTTCACGCCGTTGTACTCGGGCGGGTTGTGACTCGCCGTTACCTGGAGGGCCCCCGCGTGGTCGCCTTCCCTTGCCGTCCACGCGACGATGGGCGTCGGTGTGTCCCGGTCGGGCAGCGTCACGTCGAACCCGTTCGCACAGAACACGCGGGCGAGTTCCTCGGCGAACCCGCGCGAGGTTTCGCGGGCGTCGTAGCCGATGACCACGGAGCCGTCCTCGCCGCGGTTGAGGAACGTCGTCGCAAGCGCCTGGCCGACGATGCGTACCCGTGGTTCGGTGAACACGTCGAGCGTTGCCCGCCAGCCGTCCGTCCCGAAACTGATCGCTGCCGCATCGTCTTCGTCCATACGCGAACAGTCTCGGGGACCTGGCAAAAAGGTCACCCGTGTCTCGGAAGCGAAATCCCGCTTCAGCGCCCGCTCCGGGCCTCGCTATCGCTCACCACGTTCCTCCGGGTCGCCGCCGGCGTTTGCCCCCTCGACGAGCGATTCCTTCTCCGACCGCGATAGCTGCTTTATCTCGTACTCGCGACTCATCGCCGCCGACTTCGACTCGAAGCGCTCGACGTGGACGAGTTCGACGGGCGTTCGGCCGCGGGTGTACTTCGCGCCTTCGCCGGCGTCGTGTTCGTCTAGTCGGCGCCGGACGTCGGTCGTGTAGCCGGTGTAAAAGGTTCCATCACTACACCGGACTACGTAGGCGTAGTGAACAGGGCTCCGCGTGGTGGTCATCGCACGATGCGGGTGGTCCAGTGGGCCACACACGGACGGTTGTAGCTGTTTTCCGGCGGTCGCCGTCCCGAGACGGCCGATACCGGTTCGGGACTACAACCGTTCGTATCACGCCTGATGGGCGCGCTCTTTCGACACCTCGGCGATGCCAGCGTTCGCCGAGCAGTTCGGGCAGGCCCGGATGTGTCCGTACTCGTCCGCGAACACACGGGCAAACTGGTCCGATACGTGCGCGCCACAGTGATTACATTCGGGCATCGTGTCAGTCGGCGACACCACCGCCGACAAACAAACAAAGGTGTTCTAGTCCTATATTCGTTTACCCAAATGATTTGGTATTCGTCTCCACCGACAGTTTCTGCGCCCATCAGCCCTCCCCCCGCGCCGCGGCGACCTGTCTGGCGATGAGCCCGGCCTGCGTGCCCGCGGTGAAGCCCGCGTCGACGTTCACCACCGACAGCGCCGTACAGGACTGGAGCATCCCCGAGAGCGCGGCCTCCCCCGTCCCGCCGTGGCCGTACCCCGTCGAGACCGGCAGGCCGATCACGGGCGTGTCGATCAGTCCCGCGACGACGGTAGGGAGGGCACCCTCCCGGCCGGCGGCGACGACGAGGACGTCCTGCTCGCGCAGGCGGTCCACGGCGTCGACGGTTCGGGCGAGGCTGGCGACGCCCACGTCGTCGATTCTGGCCACCCCGGCACCCATCTCCCGGGCTATCATCGCCGCCTCGCCCGCCGGGACGGCATCCGACGTCCCAGCGGTGACGACGCCGACGCTGGCGTCGATAGCGGGCCGCTCGAACGCCGGTGTCGTGGCCACGAGCCAGTTCGCCCGCTCGTCCCACCGAACGGTGGTCTCGGGGTCGTCTTCGGACAGTTCGCGCCGGACGGCCCCCGCGCCGGCCGCGTCGATTCGGGTGACGATGGCCCGGCCCGTGGTCTCGACGGCCGTCGCGGCGAGGTCGGCCACCTCAGCCGGTGTCTTGCCGCTCCCCAGAACCGCCTCGGGGACCCCCGAGCGGGCCTCGCGGGCCGCGTCGAAGCGGCCGGCGCCGGTCGTCGCGTAGCCGGCGAGTTCGGACTCGGCCTCGGCGGGAGTCAGTTCCCCGGCCGCGACCGCCGCCAGTATCTCGCGCATACGCACCCTCTCGGGGGCCGGCTACTCCTATCCGTCGGTCTGGCACGACAGCGCGCGCGAGACGCCGAGATAGCACCGTCCGCTCCTCCCATATCAACTATTCGGCTACACCGCCCACCGTAACGGCGAAGTGGGCCTTATTTATATAGGTAGCTTTCGCCGAAACCGTCTCAAACCCCCGTCAACCCGGGCGAGAGCGACCCAATTGGGGAAAGTATTTAAACGATCCCTTCGCACAGCGCAGTGTATGGCAGACCTAATCGTCAAAGCCGCCGTCAAGGAAGAGCTCGATGACATGAACGTTGCGTCGGACTTCTACGATGCACTCGACGCCGAGGTCGAGGAGCTGCTCGCCGACGCCGCCCGGCGAGCCGACTCGAACGACCGGAAGACGGTCCAGCCGCGAGACCTGTAAGGTCGCTTCCACCCGTTTTTCTTGCGCCGACGCCGGTAGCGACAGCGCTGCGCTCCGGCTCGCTCGTCGCATGCTCACGGCTTCGCCGTCCGCTTTCGAGGTGATGCTCCGCTCATCGCCTCCCTTGCTACAGCTCTTCGACCGTCACGTCGTCCTCGTGGCCGACGTGGACGGCGTCGGCCAGCCCCACGAACAACCCGTGTTCGACGACGCCCGGGAGCGACGCCAGTTCCCGACCGAGCGCCGCCGGCTCCTCGATATCGCCGAAGTCACAGTCCAGCACGGGGTTCCCGTTACCTCCACCGGCACCGGGTGTGAGAGCGTCTCGGCCGTCTTCGTCGGGTCCGCGACGACGAGGAAGCGGTCGGCGCTCTCGTCGACGATTTTCTCGCGGGCGTGGGCCGCCCCGCCGCCCTTTACCAGGTCGCCGTCGGCCACCTCGTCGGCGCCGTCGATGGCCAGGTCGACGCTCACCCCGTCCAGCTCGGCGAGCGGGACGCCGGCCTCGCGGGCCAGTTCCCGCGACTGGAAAGAGGTCGGGACGCCGACGATGTCCAGCCCGGCGCCGACCTGCCGGCCGATGGCCCGAATCGCGTGGGCGGCCGTGCTCCCGGTGCCCAGCCCGACGACCATCCCGTCCTCGACCGCCTCGGCCGCCGATTCCCCGGCCGCTCGTTTCGCCGCGTCGGAGCCGCCCTGTTTCATACCCCCAACTCCGCCGTCGCCGACAAAACGTTTGTTCTCCGCCGGCCGTGTGACCGCTACCCACGTCGGTAGCCTTTTTTTGGCTGCCCCCGGGGTCGACGTATGGCACTCTTCGGAACGAGCGGGATCAGGGGTCCGGTCGGCGAGACGGTCACGGCCGACCTCGCGCTGTCGTTGGGGCGGGCACTGGGCGTCGACTGTGCCCGCGTCGTCGTCGGTCGGGACCCGCGTGCGAGCGGCGAGTTCCTCCGGTCGGCGCTGGTCGCGGGGCTGTGCGAGAGCGGCACCGACGTGGTCGACCTCGGCGTGGCGGCGACGCCGACGGTGGGCCGCGCGGTGGGGTGGCGCGAGGCCGACGCCGGCGTCTCCATCACCGCGAGTCACAATCCGCCCGAGGACAACGGGCTGAAGCTCTGGCAGCCCTCGGGGCAGGCCTTCGACGGCGAGGGCCAGACCCGCATCGAGGACCGCATCGCGTCGGGGGCCTTCGAGCCGGCCGCGTGGGACGGGAGCGGCAGCAAAGAGACGTGGAACGCTCGGCCCCGCCACGCCGAGGCCATCCGGTCGGAACTCGACCGTCCATCGATGGACAGCCGCGTTATCGTCGACGTGGGCAACGGCGCTGGCGGCGTCACCGTGGACGTCCTGCAATCGATGGGCTGTCACGTCGAGACGCTGAACGCCCAGCCCGACGGGGCGTTCCCGGGCCGGCCCAGCGAACCGACGCCCGAGCACTGCCAGTCGCTGGCGACGCTGGTGGCCGAAAGCGACGCCGACATCGGCATCGCCCACGACGGCGACGCCGACCGGATGCGGGCGGTCGCCGGCGACGGGACCTACCTCACCGGCGACGTGACGCTCGCCCTCTTTGCCCGCGCGGCCGCCGAGTCCGGCCAGCGGGTTGCCGTCCCGGTCGATACGAGTCTGGTGGTTGCCGACTACCTCGCCGAGATCGACGTCGGCGTGGAGTACACGCCGGTCGGGGACGTCTACGTCGCCGAGGCCGCCAGCGCCCCGGACGTGGCCTTCGGCGGCGAACCGAGCGGCGCGTGGATATGGCCCGACTACACGCTCTGTCCGGACGGTCCGCTGGCGGCCTGTACCATCGCGACGCTCGACGCCGACCGGCCGCTCGTCGAGCGCATCGCCGAAGTCCCGACGTACCCCATCCGCCGGGACAGCGTCGACGTCGAGTCGAAAGCGGCGGTGATGGACCGGGTCCGCGAAGGGGTGCTCGCCGACTACGACGACGTGACGACGACCGACGGCGTGCGCGTCGACCTCGGCGACGCGTGGTTCCTGTTGCGCGCCAGCGGCACGCAGTCACTCGTCCGGGTGACTGCCGAGGCCCGCGACGAGGCCCGTGCCGACGAGGTCCTGGAGACGGCCAGGAACTGTCTAGCGGGCGCTCGCGAGTGAGAGCGGCTCCCCGCGACCGACCCAGTCGCGGGGGGTGATACCGATCGTTATCTGCGTGTCGACCGGGCCTCGCGGATGTCGGCTCCGTCGCGTATCTTGTCCTCACACTGCGGACAGACCCGTGGTTTCTCGACGCCGTTGGGCGTGAAGACCCGCGCGTATGCGGCAGTTACAAAGTTCTCGCAGTTCTGGCATTCCGGCATACACCCTGAACGAGGGAGTATACCGTCTTAACTGTGGTGTCGTGTCACTCTGTGTCACACGCGAGTCAGAAATCGCTGGTCACGCTGTCGTCTTCGCCCAGTTCCACGACGCCGTCGAACAGCGCCCGGAACTCGTCGACGGTATCGTCGTCGTGGACGCCCTGGGCGAGGTGGAACATCCCGACGGCGTCGTACTCCCCGAGCAGTTCGAGGCTGTCGCCGACGGCGGACAGGGCCTGCTGTTCGTCGGCGTAGTAGATGAGTTCGGTGACCGAGTCGAAGCTCACGCGCAGTTTGCCGTCGTGGTCCCGGAGGAACTGCTCGGTTTCTTCGACGATGCCCGCCAGGTCGTCGGGCGCGGAGACGTAGCGGACCCGGTCGGACTGCCGGCGGGTGTACCCCCGCTCGACCGACAGCGTGTCCAGAATGTTCGCCCGTTCCTCGTCGACCTCGTAGTATTCGAGTTTCTGTTTGACCTCGCGGGCGGTCGTCCGCGTCGAGACGACCAGCATCGCGTCGGTGTCCGTCGAGAGGAAGTCGGTGTCGAGTCGGTCGGTCGCCCCGGTGCTGGGATGGACCAGCAGGATTCCGGTGCCTCCCTCGACGGTGTCCGGCGTATCGTCGATGGCCAGCGTGTACTCCATATGACCGGGAAAGCGGTGCGGCACGCATTAAGTCTGCGGGTCTCGGGACACCGCCGTCGCCCCACCGCTCGTCGGGCAGTGCTCGCCGGAGCGCCCGGTAGAACTCGCCGGGCGAGTCATGGCGCACGTCGGGGTCGGCCGGCCTGCTACCCTTCCAGGAACTGCCCCGGTAGTACGAGTCGAAGGGCGTTTTGCCCCCGGCCGCCCAGTCCGGGTATGAGCGTCAGCGACGAGTTCGACGACTGGGCCGCCCGCGGGAAGGACCGCGGGATGGAAGACCGCCACTGGCACACCGCGAAACACGTCCTCGCCCGGATGCCCGTCGAGGCCGGCGACACCGTCCTCGACCTGGGATCGGGCAGCGGCTACGCCGGCCGCGCGCTGAAAGCGACCGCCGACGCCGGCCGGGCCTACGGTATCGACGCCTCGCCCGCGATGGCCGCGAACGCCCGGGAGTACACCGACGACCCCGACGTGGGCTTTCTCGTGGGCAACTTCGAACACCTCCCCTTCGGGACCGACAGCGTCGACCACTGCTTCTCGATGGAGGCGTTCTACTACGCCAGCGACCCCCACGCGGTGCTGGACGAGGTCGCCCGCGTGCTCCGCCCCGGCGGCACCTTCCACTGCGCGGTGAACTACTACGAGGAAAACGTACACTCCCACTCGTGGGACGAACTGGTCGAGGTGCCGATGACCCGCTGGGGCGGGGCCGAG
>PXQZ01000116.1 GCA_003021755.1 Halobacteriales archaeon QH_8_67_36
TGGCTATCGGCGTGCTCTCCTTTGGCGTCTGGGCCCACCACATGTTCTCGACGGGCATGGATCCGCGGCTGCGGGCCTCATTCATGGCCGTCTCGCTCGCGATTGCGATACCCAGCGCCGTCAAGACGTTCAACTGGATCACGACGATGTGGAACGGCCGTCTGCGCCTGGCCAGCCCGATGCTGTTCTGCATCGGCTTCGTCTCGAATTTCATCATCGGCGGCGTCACCGGCGTCTTCCTCGCCGCTATTCCCGTCGACCTCGTGTTGCACGACACCTACTACGTCGTGGGCCACTTCCATTATATCGTCATGGGCGCCATCGGATTCGCCGTCTTCGCCGGCATCTACTACTGGTTCCCGGTCTTCACCGGCCGGATGTACCAGCGCAAACTCGGGAAGGCCCACTTCTGGCTCTCCATGATCGGGACGAACCTGACGTTCTTCGCGATGCTGGCGCTCGGTTATCTGGGCATGCCACGCCGGTACGCTACCTACCAGTTCGACGGCGCCATCGCGCCGCTGGCACAGGTCAGCACGTTCCACCTGCTGGCGACGGTGGGGGCCTTTATTTTGCTCGTCGGCCAGCTCATCTTCGTCTGGAACATCGTTCAGTCCTGGCTCGAAGGCCCGAAAGTCCAGGACGGCGACCCGTGGAACCTCGAACGCGACGGGCTGCTCGACAAGGAGTGGGACTGGTTCGACCGCAAGCTCGAGACGGCCATCACTGACGGCGGCGAGGACGAGCAGTCCGCGCTGACGGACGGCGGACGGGTCGAAGACGACGACTGATACGGTTTATCGTAGATTACTTCCGGATCGTGCCGACCCCGGGGTTGGCACATACCGGTAAATCGCTACAACAATCCGTGTGACGACGGCGACGCCGTTTTTCCGCTCGCTGCGGACCGGGTCGAGCACAGCAGCCATCAGCCGGAGTTTATACGGGGAGACGCGAAGAAAAAACGGGGGAGTCATACGGCTCGGAGCCGGGTACCGGTGCCCGCCGACCTGGGAGCGGCGATACCGACACGACACTGTGGACTCCGTATCAGCTCGCGCCGGAGACCAGCACGATGGCGGTGACGAACATCATGAGAGCGATACCGGACAACAGGACGAACAGGAGTTCCTTCTGTGACATACGACCTCTTCGGACCGGAAGTGAAAAAGGCTAATCGTATCGCGTCCCAACACTGTCTATGACCGAACAGGTGGGTGAGACGCCCGGCCAGAAAGTGGTCGTCCAGATTTACGTCATCATCGTCGCGCTCGCGGGCGTAATGGGGTTCGTTCTGGGGACTATCCGGCCGGCCGACCTCGAACCGGCCCTCTTCGGCGTCATCGGCCTCCCGCCGACGCCGTTCGGCGTGGCGCTGTACGGGATGGTGACGGTCGGCGTCGGGCTGGGAGTCCTGCTCGGGCTGGTGATCTACGTCTCGCGACGGACCGACGCCGCGGCCGGGCGCCGGAGGTAGTCACGCCGTCTCCCGGTACTCGCCGTACTGATCTCTGAACACATCCATTATCTCGCCCATCGTCGCCCGGACCTTGACCGCCGCCACGATGGCCGGCAGCACGTTCTCACCGGCGTCGACCGTCGCCCGTAGTTCGTCCAGTGCCCCGGCCACGGCGTCGTCGTCGCGCTCGGCCCGCACGGCGGCCAGCCGCTCGCGCTGGCGCTCCTGTACGCCTTCGTCGACCGTCAGTACGTCCGGTTCGGGGTCCTCCGCGACGGTGTAGGCGTTGACGCCGACGACCACCTCCTCGTCGCGCTCGACGCGTTGCTGGTACTCGTAGGCCGAATCCTGTATCGCCCGCTGGAAGTAGCCGTCCCGGATGCCCGCGAGCACGCCGTCTCGCATCGATCCGTCGCCCAGTTCCTCGCGGATGTGGTCGATGCGTTCCATCGCCCCCTGTTCCATCTCGTCGGTGAGCGACTCGACGGCGAAGCTCCCCCCGAGCGGGTCGACGATGTCGGCGGCGCCGGACTCCTCGGCGATTATCTGCTGGGTCCGCAGCGCCACCCGGACGGCCTCCTCGGAGGGCAGCGCCAGCGCCTCGTCGAAGCTGTTGGTATGCAGGCTCTGAGTCCCGCCCAGCACGCCCGCGAGGGCCTGGATAGTCACGCGAACGACGTTGTTCAGCGGCTGCTGGGCGGTCAGGGACTGGCCGGCGGTCTGCGTGTGAAACTTCAGCCGTTTGCTCGCGTCGGCCTCGGCGTCGTACCACTCGTCCATGACGCGGGCGTAGATGCGCCGGGCCGCCCGGAACTTCGCTACCTCCTCGAAGATGGCGTTGTGAGAATTGAAAAAGAAGGAAAGCTGTGGGGCGAACTCGTCCACGTCCAGGCCCCTGTCGAGGCAGTCCTCGACGTAGGCGAACCCGTCGGCGAGCGTGAAGGCGAGTTCCTCGACGGCCGTCGCGCCGGCCTCGCGGATGTGATAGCCCGACACCGAGACGGGCTTGAACTTCGGGGTTTCGCGGCTGGCGAACGCGATGACGTCGGTGACAAGCTTCAGCGATGGCTCCGGGCCGACGACCCACTCCTTCTGTGCGATGAACTCCTTGAACATGTCGTTCTGGAGGGTGCCCCGCAACTGCTCGCGAGGGACGCCGCGCCGGTCGGCCAGCGCGAGGTACATCGCGTAGATAACGGGCGCGCTGGGGTTGATCGTGAAGGAGGTCGAGACCTCCGCGAGGTCGATGTCGTCGAACAGCCGCGCCATGTCATCGAGCGTGTCGACGGCGACGCCCTCCTTGCCGACCTCGCCGTCGGCCATCGCGTCGTCGGAGTCGAGCCCCATCAGCGTCGGCATGTCGAACGCCGTCGAGAGCCCGGTCTGGCCCTCGTCGATGAGGTAGTGAAAGCGGTCGTTGGTCTCATCGGCCGTTCCAAAGCCCGCGAACTGCCGCATCGTCCACTGGCGGCCGCGGTACATCGTCGGGTAGACGCCGCGGGTGTACGGCTCCTCACCGGGGAACCCCAGGTCGGTCTCGTAGTCGATGTCGGCCACGTCCAGGGGCGTGTACAGGCGGTCGACGTCGAGGTTCGACACCGTGGCGAAGCGGTCGCGCCGTTCGCCGTAGGCGTCCATGGCCGGGTCGAGGGTCTCTGTCTCCCAGTCGTCCCTGGCCTCCCGTATCGCCCGGAGCTCCTCGTCGTCGTACATACCGTGTGGTACGGTACACGTTCGCAAGACGTTTCCGGTGGTGACCGAAGCGGTGATCCGTCGGTCAGGAGGATTCGACCGAACCCAGGCCTCCCGCTACTGCTCGTCCTGTAGCCGTTCGGTCGTCCGGACGAGCGGGTGGTGGGCGTAGTCGACGACCTCGATGTCGCCGATGCGTTCGAGGCCGGCCTCGGCGGCCGTCTCGGCCATGCCCAGTTCCACGCTCTCGTCGAGGACGATGACGTTTGCCTCCATGGCTCCGATACCGAGTCGTTCGGCGGCCTTCACCCGGTGGTGGCCGTCGGCCAGATAGTGGTGGCCGTCGTTGTCGATGACGACGAGTGGCTCGGCCAGCCCTCGTTCGAGTTCGTACACCCGCCCCTCCAGTTCGTCGGCGTACACTGTCGGCTGGGTGGGCGTGAGCGCGGTAAGGTCGACCGTTCGGCGCTCGTCGTGGGTGGTGATGCCGTGGATGTTTGCCAGTGTGCGCCCGAGTTTCTCGACCTTACCGGGGGTCGCCCGCTCTATCTGCGAGCGGACGACGTCGGCGTTGGAGATGATACCCACGAGGTTCCCGGCCTCGTTGACGACCGGGAGCTTCTGGATGCCCGACCGGAGGATGACGCGGGCGGCGTCTTGGGCGGTCATCTCCGGCGAGGCGACGATGATGTCCTCGCTCATCACCCGAAACATCGGTTCGTGGTCCGCCGCCAGCAGGAGGTCGCGGGCGCTGACAAACCCCTCGACGTGTCGCCCGTCAGTGACGGGGAAGCCGCTGAAGTCGTCGCTCTGAGCGATGCGTTCTGCCACCTCCGCGACGGTGTCGTCGAGTGCAACGGTTGCGACGTCACGCGTCATGTACTCCCCGACCGTCGGTCGACCCGAGTCTGCCATCACCGGCCATTGCCCAGCGAGTGGGAAAAAGACTCGCTTACGCTGTGTCGTGTTCGTCGAGCGGCGGACGGCCCGGGTCGGCGTACTCGCCGGACACGAACTCCGTCCGGCCGTTCATCCGCCCCAGCAGCCGGTGGGAACGGGACTGGACGGCGTCGAGGAAGCGGTCGTTGACGACGGACGTGACGATGCTGTGGAGCGACGTTTCCCTGTCGTCGATGCCGTCGAGTACGCCCAGCGTAATCTGGGCGCCGGCCATCTCTGCGTGGCCGCCGGCCGACCCTATCTGCCCGAAGGCGTCGCGCAAGACCTCGCCGAGGTCGATGTCGGCGCCGCGGGCCCGCGCCGAGACGTAGATGGTCCCGTCGAGAACGCCGTACACCATCGTCGCCTGGATACCGTCGAAGTCGAGCAGCCGGTCGGCGGCCTGTGCCAGCGCGTCGCGGTCGGAGAGCTCCCCGACACAGGAGAGCAGCACGGACCCCTCCGCCGCCCGGTTGGCGATGGCACGTCCGACGATGTCGAGCGTCTCGCCGCTGACGCTCGGGTCCTCGATGCGCTGGAGCGCCTCCATATCCGCACGCTGGATGAGTTTGGCGGCGGCCTCGAAGTCCTCTCCCGACACCTCCCGTCGGAAGTCCTTGGTGTCGACGCGGATACCGAAGAGCAACCCCGTCGCTATCGGCTCGGGAAGGGGGCGGTCGAGCCGGTCGAAGTAGTCCACCAGGAGCGTACTCGTCGCTCCGACGCCACTGCGCAGGTCGACGTAGCGGGCCTCGACCGGGAACCGTGGCGGATGGTGGTCGATGACGATGTCGATGGGAAGGTCCTCCGGGAGCTGGTCGTTGACGCCGGGTCGGGAGTGGTCGACCAGCGCGAACCCGTCGTAGGCATCGAGTGCCGCGTCGTCTCCGGTGTCGAGGTTCACGAGGTCGTACTTCAGAAGGTTCACGAACGCGCGGTTCTCCTGGTGGGAGATGTCTCCGTAGTAACACAGCGACACCGCACAGCCGGCCCGGGCGGCGAGTTCGCCCAACGCCGCGGCGCTGGCGATGGCGTCCGGGTCGGGGTTGTCGTGCGTGACGACGGCGAGATGGCCGTCGATGTCCCGCAACACCTCCTGGAGCTTGCGGGTCCGTGCTCCGGCCTCGCCAACGCTTCGCTGTAGTCGGTCGGTCAGTTCGGTCTCGGGATCCACCAGCCGGTCGGCCACGACGCCGAGGCGACCGCGCTGGGCGTCGGTCGCCCCGTACCCGCTGTAACACATGAGAAAGGCGTCGGGAAACAGTTCGGCGGCGGTCTCGGCGGCTCCGACGTTGGTGGTCGGTGTCTCGGTGGCGACGACGACAGTCGTCGGCGTGATGTCCATCCCGCGCATCGCGTCCCGGTCGATGTCAGCCGTGACGGTGACGGAGATTCCGTCCTCGCGGAGCGTCTCGGCACGATGTTCGTCCTCAGTCAGGACCCACAGCTCCCCGCGGTCGTCGCTCACAGCGTCGATTATCGCTCTCGCGGTCGAACCGGCGCCGACGACCAACCGGGACGGCATAGTTCCCCTCCGCTCCGGAGCGTCTAAAAACCCGTTACTTCAGCCGTTCCTGCAGAAACGAGGGGTGGGCCGCCGTCACGCCGTCGAGTTCGAGTATCTCGTCCTCGATGACGGCCGCCAGCGAGTTCCCGTCGGTCGCGCGCACCTCCGCCATCAGCATGTGGTCCCCGCTGGAGGTGTACAGCGATTCGACGGCGTCGATATCGGAGAGCTGACGTGTCGCCTCGACGTAACGTTCGCTGGCGACGTCGATGCCGACCATGGCGATGGACTGGCCCGACAGCTTCTTCGGGTCGATGTCGGCCGAGTAGCCGACGATGACCCCCTCTTTTTCGAGTTTCTTGATGTATTTTCGGACCGTCGGTTTCGAGACTTCCGCCCGGTCAGCTATTTCAGCGTATGATGCCTGTGCGTCCTCTTCGAGGACCGACAGGATACGACGCTCCGTGGACTCGACACTCATAAACGATTGTTTACCGTGCGTGAAAAAATATGTTCCGAATCAGTAATCCCGGTTCGGGACCGTCGGAACCGGCGACGGCCCCACCGCGGACACCGGCTTATTTGTGGTGATCGAGGAGGTTGTCGTAGGTTCGCTCCCACTCGGCGTCCTCGTCGAAGTACCGCTCGGCGAGGGGATCCTCGGGCATCTCGCCGATGGAACGTTTCTCCTGACCGTAGGAGGGACGGTCTTCCTCGACGTACATGCGACCGGTGAGCACTTCGCCCTCGTAGAGGCGCTCCTCGGTCTTGCGCATCATCTCGGCGGCTTCCTTGCGGTTCGAGACGTCGAAGTCGAACTCGTCGGACTGCTGGACGTCCGTGTAGGGCACGTAGTGTTTCGCGTCCTTGTTCCAGGTCGGACACTGGGTGAGGAAGTCGATGTGCGCGAAGCCGTCGTGTTCGATGGCCTCGGCGATGATTTCCTTGGCCTGATTGGGGTTGACCGCAGCCGTGCGGGCGATGTAGGTCGCGCCGGCGTTGAGCTGCTGACTGAGCGGTCGAATCGGCGACTTCGCCGAGCCGTGTGGCTGGGTCTTTGACTTGTGGCCCTTCGGCGAGGTCGGCGAGGTCTGGCCCTTCGTGAGGCCGAAAATCTCGTTGTTGAACACGATGTAGGTCATATCGTGGTTCTCACGGGCGGTGTGGATGGTGTGGTTGCCGCCGATACCGTAGCCGTCACCGTCGCCGCCGGCGGCAATGACCTCGATTTCGGGGTTGGCAAGTTTCGCGGCCCGGGCGACGGGCAGCGAGCGGCCGTGGATGGTGTGGAAGCCGTAGCTGTTGAAGTAGCTGTTGAGCTTCCCGGAACAGCCGATGCCGGTGAACAGGGCGACCTCGTCGGGGTTGCGCCCGACCTCGGGCATGGCCTGTTTCAGCGCCTTCAGGACACCGAAGTCCCCACAGCCGGGGCACCAGGTGGCCTGTGGCTCGATGCCTGGCGTGAACTCGTCTCGGTCTATCTCGCGGTCGTCTCCGATTGCGCTGAACGTACTCATAGGTTAGTCACCTGCCGTTGGCAGGTACGTCATGTTGGTCGCGGCGAGGTCCTCGCCGTTGATACTGGACTCGAACCCGTCGACGATTTCGGCGGGCTCGAAGGGGTTGCCGTTGTACTTCAGCAGGCTGGACAGCTTGTCGCCGTACTTGCCGATTTCCTTCTGGGTCAGCCCGCGGAACTGGGCGGTGGCGTTCATCTCGACGACGAGCGCCTGGTCGACGGAGTCGAGCCACTCGGAGACCTCTTCGACCGGGTACGGGGCCATGTCGGAGACGCCGAGCGCCTTGACGGAGTGGCCGTTCTCGTTGAGCCGGTCGACGGCCTCGAAGGCCGTGTCCTGCTGGCTCCCCCAGACGAGAACGCCGTAGTCGGCCGCCTCGGGACCGTAGTAGGTCTGGTGGGAGGCGTTCTCGTCGAGGTCGGCGCGGATGTCGTCGAGCTTGTTCAGCCGACGCTCTATCTGCGCGATACGGTTGTCCGGGTCCTCGCTGATGTGGCCCTCCTCGTTGTGTTCGTTCCCCGTCGCGAGGTAGCGCCCGTCCTTCTGGCCGGGCACCGAGCGCGGGCTGACGTTCGAGCCGTCTTCGGGCTCGTACAGGAACCGCTTGAACTTCCCGGAGGCGTGGTGTGCCGCCTCTTCGATTTCGCCCTCGGTGAGGACGGAGCCGGGGTCGGCGTTTGGCTCCTCGTCGAAGTGGCTCGCCGGCATGTTCCGGAGTTCGCCCTGAATCTTCTGGTCGTAGATGACGATGGCCGGAATCTGGTATTCGTAGGCGATGCGGAACGCCGAACGGGTCTGCGTGTAACACTCGCGGATGTTCGCGGGCGCGAACACGACGCGGGCCGAGTCGCCCTGTGAGGTGTACAGGACGTGTTCGAGGTCGGCCTGTTCGGGCTTGGTCGGCATCCCGGTCGAGGGACCGGCACGCATCGCTTCGACCAGCACGACCGGCGTCTCCGTCATCTCCGCGAGACCGAGCGGCTCCGACATCAGGGCGAACCCACCGCCCGAGGAGCCGGACATCGACTTGACGCCCATATGGGACGCACCGAGGGCGAGCGCCGCCGCGGCGATCTCGTCCTCGACCTGCTCCGAGATACCGCCGAACTCGGGCAGGTGCTGGGACATGATGGTGAAGACGTCGGTCCACGGGGTCATCGGGTAGCCCGAGATGAACCGACAGCCCTCGTCGAGGGCGCCATAGGAGATGGCGTTAGAGCCCGAGAGGATGACCTGTTCCTCGTCGTGGGAGCCTTCCGGAACCTCGATACCGTGGTCGATGTCGAGTTCCGAGGCGGCGTCGTATGCGTCCTGCAGGACGTCGAGGTTCGCTTCCTGCATGTCGCCGGCCATGTTCTGCTTGATGAGCTCCTCGAACTCCTCGGTGCCGATGTCGAGGATGGCGGCGGTCGCACCGATACCGGCCGTGTTGCGCATGATCTCGCGGCCGTGTTCCTTGGCGATGCCGCGCAGGTCCATCGGAACGACGTGCCAGCCGTTCTCCTCGGCGGCCGCTTCGAGCCCGATTTCGTCGACGTCCTCCTCGTCGAGCAGTCCCTCGTCGTACAGCAGGACGCCGCCCTCTCGGAGGTCGTCGAAGTTCTCGTACAGCGGTTTCAGCTCTTCCTTGCCGTAGTAGGCCTCGTCCTGCGGGTTCCGGGCAAAGGAGTCACCCAGCGCGAGGAGGAAGTTGTAGCCGTCACCGCGTGACTGTACGTCCTCGTCTTTCGCGCGTACCTCGACGTACGTGTGGCCACCGCGGATGCGCGACGGGTAATGCCGGTGCGTGAAAACGTGAAGTCCCGAACGCATCAGGGCCTTCGCGAAGTTCTGACTGGTCGAGTCGATTCCGTCACCGGAACCGCCAGCGATTCGCCAGATTAGTTCGTTGTCTGTCATTGTGAAATCCTCGGCCCCAGCTCTGGTGCCGTATCGGAAGGTTGGGGGGCCACGACTAAACGTTTTCCACTGTATCAGGACCCATTAATGGTTATTATTCGGACGAGGGAAGCCGATTTTGGAGATACGATGATGATTAATTCGTATGGTTTCCCGGTGCGCCAAGAGCGATCGGCTGCGAGACAGATTGGAGTATGGATAGGTCTATCCAGAAACGCGCGCCGCTGGCAGAGGAGCAAGAGCCTCGGGGGTCCTACGGCTTTTGGACGTGCGGCCCCTCGACGGTCGATTACCGCGGCGTCTGGCGGTAGATGAGGTTGCGCTGGATGTCGTTGGCGCCCTCGTAGATGACCGGGATGCGCGCGTCACGGAACACCCGCGAGATACGGTTCTCCAGTAGTACCGACCGGCCGCCGTGGAGCTGCATGCTCCGCCGGGAGCACTCGGTGGCGGCCTCGGTGCCGGCGGTCTTGGCCAGCGCGGCCCAGTAGCCGGCGTTCTCCTGGTTGGCGACGCGCTCGGCGGCGTCCCACGTGAGCGAGCGGGCCGACTGGAAGGACAGTTGCATGTCAGAGAGCTTGTGTTGGACGGCCTGGAACTCATCGACGGTGCGGCCGAAGGCCTCCCGGTCGTGGACGAACTCCCAGGCCTCCTCGATGGCCGCGGCGGCGAGGCCGATGCCGTGGCCGGCGACGATGACTCGGCCATGGTTGAAAAACTCCGCGAGCATGTAGAAGCCGGCGCCCTCAACACCTATCAGGTGGTCCTCGGGGACGCGACAGTCGTCCAGTACGACGTGGCCCTGTTTCGACGCGCGAAAGCCCATCTTCTCGGGGATGTGTTCGGCGTCGTAGCCCGGCGCGTCGGTCGGCACGATGAACAGCGAGAAGTTGCCATAGCGGTTGTCGGGGTCGTCGCCGGTCCTGGCGTAGAGGGTGAGCCAGTCGGCCTCGACGGCGTTGCCGACCCAGTACTTCTCGCCGTTGAGGACCCACTCGTCGCCGTCTTTCTCGGCGCTGGTCGTCATCCCCGCGAGGTCACTGCCGGTTTCTGGCTCCGACACGGCGAGGCCGCTTATCTGTTCGTTCTCGGCGACGGGACGGAGATACGCCTCGGCCTGGGCCTCGCTGCCGTGGTCCTCGATGATTTCCGCGCCGAAACTCGCCAGCTGGAGCGTCAGCGCGATGCCGGCGTCGGCCCGGTAGAACTCCTCGGCGATGGCGAGCATCTGCTGGAGGTCGTACCCCTTCCCGCCGACGTCCTCGCTGAGATCCTGGCCGACGAGGCCGGCGTCCATCCCGGCTTCGAGGACCTCCCACGGGTACTCGCCGGACTCGTAGTAGTCGGCGGCCACGGGCGCGATGTGCTCCCGGGCGAACGCGCGAGCCTCGGCTTTCACTTTGCGGGCGTGTTCGGGGACCGGATACTCCGAAAGTAGCTCCATATCCTACCCATGTGTGGTGTCACCATATACCTCGTGAAACTGTGGAAAACCTCACCGACGTTGTTTCCTATCGCACTGCTCGCCGGAACGTCGGGAGACTACCCGTCTCAGACCTCTATCTCCTGCATCAGCCCGACCAGCTCCTCCAGTTCGGGGAACGTGTACACCTTGACGTTGATGTCGGAATCCAGCGCGTGGACCCGGGAGTCGAACATCAGCGCCATGTCGTCGTCCCGGTCGCCGACCAGCTGATCGACCATCCCGCTGCCCGGCCCGAACGTGAAGTTCGGCGTCGAGATGTCGATGGTCGTATCGAGGACGTTCGCCCAGCCATCGATGAAGCCGCTGGTCATGATGTTGCCGATTTCCCGAATCGCGGAGCGTTCCATGTCGGTGAACCCGCCGGCGTCGCTGGTCTCGCCCATGTCACCTATCATCCCGTGGGCGAGGTCCTTCGCGCTCCGGGCGTTGAACAGAAAGAGGATGTAGCCATGGGGTTTTTCGACCATCCCGATGCTGATGCCTATCTGTTTCTCGTCGCCGATGTGGGTCTTGATATCCGGGACGTCGATGAAGTTTATTTTCGTAATCTCCATCTCGGTCTCCATCCCGGTCATCTGGCTCAGGTGGTTGGCCACGGTGTTGCCCCCCTCCTTGGCCATCCT
>PXQZ01000117.1 GCA_003021755.1 Halobacteriales archaeon QH_8_67_36
CTGTCGTTCGAGAGAGCGACGCTCTCTCGTGATGACGAAAGGCGCGGAGCGCCTTTCGAACCACGCTCCAGTGGGCGCTTGCGTCGCCGGGGTTCGCTGAGAACGCGGCCCCTTTCAGCCCCACCCATGCCGGCTGGTCACCCGGCTACGGGGGGCTGAAAGGGGCGGCCTGCTACACGAAGGTGGATGACATAAGCACCGCAGGGAACGGAGTGACCGAGGAGCGCAGCGAGGTCGGTCGGGAGACCTCCGGTCTCCCGTGATGACGAGAGAGGAAGCTCTCTCGAACCACCCCCGAGTGTAGCAGGCCGAGGCTTTCTGGCTGTCTACCGTCGCTGTCGCTTAACTGAATACCGCCGACAGGACGGCGGCCAGCTATGTTACGAGCGGGTCGTGACCGGTGTGTAGTGTGCAGGCTGGACCGTGGCTGGGTCGCCATGACGGTCGCACTGCTTCTCGTCGTCTCGGTGGCCGGTACCGGGGTCGCGAGCGGGCTGTCCGGACCGACTGGCGGCGCCGAGCGAACGGGCGAGTCACTCATGACCGACCGACTGGACGCCGCGACCATCGACGACGCGACCGACCGCTTTGACGATATGAGTCCCGTCAAGGATGCCCTGACGGCGGCCGCCGCGGGGCCGGTCACGGCGATGCACGACGCGACGGAGTGTGGTATCTACGGCGGCCTCTATGAGATGGCCCGCGCGGCCGGCGTCGGTGTCGAACTGGAAACCGACCGCGTCCCGGTCCAGCCCGGGGTTCGGGCGGCTTGTGACTTCTTCGGCATCAACCCGTGGATGTCCATCAGCGAGGGGACCCTGCTCGCGGCGGTCGCCCCCGGCGGCGTGAACAGCGCACTCGCGGCGCTGGAATCTGAGGGGATTCCGGCGGCCGACGCCGGCGTCGTGACCGAAGGATCGGGTCTCGTCGTCGACGGCGAGCCCATCGACCACCCAGGCGTGGACCCCTTTTGGGGAACCTCCGAGGAGTACCTGGGGAAGTAGAGCAAGCGTCAAGAACCGCGACCGGCGGGCTCGACCCCGCGACGGTCGCGGCGCGCGGTCGTGGGTCCGCTCGGGGTAGCTGGGGAAACGAGGGGGAACTAGGCGCTTGTCCGCTCGGAGGCAGGGCCTACTTCGACGGCGTAGTTCGACTGGAGCCACGCCTCGGGGTTGTCCGTGTCGTAAACGACGACGTCGCCGTCGCCGGTCGTGAAAACGCCGTACTGCTCGTCCGCGTTCTGCGTGTTACTGGGGGCCGATGCCATTGTGCAAGTAACGGTTGGGTTGTTCTACCATATAAGCCTTTTCCGGGTGTCGTATGAAGTATTATTAGCATACTAGGACGGGACGCGTGTTGCCGGTTGCTGTGCGGTAGTACCCGTTCCAAGCAAAGGTACGTACGGCTTTCCGGTGAGGGCTGCGTGAGTCGGCACCCCTATGGGGCGGCCGGTCGACGCTCCAGCTATGCAACGACGGAAGTCACCAGTGTCGCCGCCGGTCGTACTCACTATCGCGGGAAGCGACTCGGGCGGCGGGGCCGGCATCCAGGCCGACCTGAAGACCATCGAGGCCGGTGGCGCGTTCGGGACCAGCGCCATCACGAGCGTTACCGCACAGAACACGACCGGCGTCCAGGGGAGTCACCTCCTGCCGACCGACGACATCGCGGCCCAGATACGCGCAGTGCGGGCGGACTTCGACGTGGCCGCGGTCAAGACGGGGATGCTCGCGACCAGCGAGGTCGTCGATCTCGTGACCGAGCGGGCAGCCGATCTGCCGAACCTCGTCGTCGACCCGGTGATGGTCGCCACCTCGGGCGACCGCCTGCTCGCCGCCGAGGCAGAGGACGCATACGAGTCCCTCGTCGCCGAAGCGGCGCTCGTCACGCCCAACGCAGACGAGGCCGAAGTGCTCACGGGGCGGACCATCGACGGTCCCGACGACGCGGCGGCCGCGGGCCGGGACCTCGTCGGGATGGGCGCTGACGCCGTCCTTGTCAAGGGCGGGCACGTTCCCGGCGATCAGGTCGCGGACGTGCTGGTGACCCCCGAGTCGGTGACGACTTACCGCCACGACCGGGTCGACACCGAAGCGACCCACGGGTCAGGCTGTACGCTTTCGGCAGCCATCGCGACCCGACTGGCTCACGGCGACGACCTCCCGTCGGCGGTCGCGGACGGCATCGACCTCCTCGCACGGGCGGTGCGGTACAACCTCGACGTGGGCGAGGGGCCGGGGTCGGTCCACCATCGGGAACGGCCGTCGCGGCCACGACCCCTCACGCCGAGCGGCCCGACGAAGTCGCGGCGGTCGATGGCCGCATCACGCTGACGATGGCCGGGCCGCGACCGGCCCACGGCGTCCGCTTCGGTGCCGAACCGGACCTTGCCCGGTACCTGCTCGCCGTTCGCGAACACGACCCGTCCCGCCGGTTCGCGGTCACCTGCCGGCTCCCCGAGGCGGTCGAGAGCGCGGTCGGGACCCTCGATGGCGCCGTCGCAGCCGTACCCGCAGACGAACGCGAGGCAGACACAACGCCCGAGGCGCTGGTCGAGGCCGCGTTCGAGGACGCAGACGGGTCGCCGGTGGCCGTCGTCGACCCCGGTGCGGTCGGCGTCGAGGGCCGGGTAGTGGTGCTGGCCGACGGCGCGGCCACGATAGTAGAGCGGATCGAGACCCTGCTCGGTGCAGTCTCGGAGCGTTAGGGACGGTACTCGGTCCGTCCGGAAAACGGGAGTGACAGCCGGTAGGGCTACAGGTCGGACGTGAGCCGGACCTCGTCGTCGGTGACCTCATCTACCTGGCTCGCGTTGAGCGCGAAGTCCTCCTCGTCGGCGTCGCTCCAGCCCATCGTCGACATGAGCTTGTCCGTCACGTTGGGGTCCGGGTCGACATAGGCTCGTCCGCCGCGGACCTCCGATACCACGCCGATACTGCCGCCGTCACTTGAGACGACCGTCTTGCCTTCGTCGCTGTCGGTCAGTTCAGTGGATGACATTCCAACGGCACTTCGTCCGACGGCGGATTTGTTATGACGACACAACCGACGTGAAGCGGCGCTTACCGAATCAGTCGCTGCGGTACTCCTTGCAGGAGCCTCGGAACTCCGTCCGGTGGGGCTCCTCGTCAGGCGGATAGTGATAGCGGGGCCCCGGCAACCGGGTCGTCGGCCGCCTCGGCGGCGTCGATGAAGCCGCGATGGCGTCTTCCTCGGCATTGAGGACGACGGCGTTGTCCAGTAGTGCGTTACGGCCTCTCTCTCGTCGTTGTACGCCTTGCACAGCAGTTCGACGACTCGGTCGTCCGCTAATCTTTGCTCGCCGTCTCGCACGTGTACGGCTATCGATAGTTCAGTAGGACGGACGTATCCCACGCCTGTATGCGATCCCGGCGACGGGGCGCCAGGTAAGCGACCCCATCGCAAGAGTAATGTGTTCCATTCCCCCTGTGTCGGATATCACTTCAGACCTCTGGCCCGAGCGGGCGGCGAGCGACCCCCGCCTCGACGAGGACTGTATCGAACGCGTCGGCGGGGTCGTCCTCGTCGGCGTCCTCCATGACCACCCCGCGAGTACGTACCGCGTCCGGACGGTCATTGAGACGGTCGACCCCGACGTGCTCGCGCTCGAACTGCCGCCACTGGCCGTCCCGCTCGCAGCCCACCACGCTACGGACGAGCGCACGCCGCCGGCGCTCGGCGGGGAGATGAGCGCCGCCGTCCAGGCCGCCGACACCGACCGCGTCGTCGGCGTCGACGGCCCTTCGGTCGGCTTCCTGCGCTACCTCGCCGCCGAACTGTACGCCGAGCGGGCCGCCCCTGATACCGTCCGCCGGGCAGCCGCGGCCCTCCGGTCGGTCACGTCGCGGGCCGTCACTCGACGGCTCACGGCCGCCGTCGCGGCACTGACGACGCTCCAGGTCGTCGTCGACCCGCCGACGGCGTATGACACTGGGCTGGCGGACGACCCGGAGCGTCAGGCGGCGGAGGAACGTCGGCGGGTCGACACCGCCCGGTCGATGCTGCAGGCATTCGCGCCGCCGCCCGCGGCCGCCATCCGTCGGTCGGCCCGCGAGCGGTACATGGCCGACCGGCTGGCGGCACTTTCCGGCGACGTGGTCGCCGTCGTCGGACTGGCACATCTCGACACCGTCGTCAGCCACCTGCGGGCGGACGGGTGACCGCCGTCCCGGGCGGCTGTGTGCTGCGTGCACACGACCGAGCCCCGCTCTTGCCGGTCGAGCGAGTACGCGTGACGCATGAGTGAGCGACAGGCGAGCGAGCGGATAACCGTCTACTCCGACTACGTCTGCCCGTTCTGCTATCTCGGCCGGGCGTCGCTCGACCAGTACCAGGAGAGCCGCGAGACGCCCCTCGAAATCGACTGGCACCCCTTCGACCTCCGGAGCGGGCAACGCCGCGAGGACGGCACCATCGACCACAGCGTCGACACCGGGAAAGACGAGGAGTACTTCGAGGAGGCCAAACAGAGCGTGCGCCGCCTCCAAGAGGAGTACGACGTGGAAATGGACCTCGACGTGACGACGGACATCGACTCGCTGCCCGCCCAGGTCGTCTCACACGCACTCAAAGGAAGCGAGGACTACGAGACGTGGCTCGCCTTCGACGAGGCCGTCCTCGATGCGCTCTGGCGGGACGGCCGCGACATCGGGGACGCCGACGTGTTGGCCGACATCGCCGAGTCGGTCGGCGTCGACCCCGACCGCGTCCACGAACTCCTCGCCGACGAGGGCCACCACGAGGCAGTCCGCGAGCAGTTCCGCCGGGCCCGGCGGCAGGGGGTCACCGGCGTGCCGACGTTCGCCTACGACGGCCACGCCGCCCGCGGTGCGGTGCCACCCGAACAGCTCGCACGGCTGGTCGAGGACGTCTAAACCGGCGTCGAGGGCGTCT
>PXQZ01000118.1:0-3215 GCA_003021755.1 Halobacteriales archaeon QH_8_67_36
AGCCGTTCGGGCTGGCACCCCGGGAGCTCCGCGACGTGGTCCGGTCGGTCGCGCCCCATGCCGTCGGTTTCGACGTAGTGGAGGTCAACGACCGCGACGCCGGCCAGGCGGCGACGCTGGCCGCGAAGCTGTTACGGGCCTTTGTCTTCGCCCACGCCGGTGACTGACACGGCGTCCACGCCGTACACGCACAGCCGCTGGTCGCCCGGTGGGCTTTATATCGTGCGAGCGACACACCCCCCTATGGACCGACTCTCCTCGTGTTACTTTTGTGGTGGTGCCCTCGACGCGTCGCTCTCCGAACACCCGGTCGTCCCGCCCGAACTCCGGTCGGCCGACGACGAGGGGTCGACGGTCGTACTCTGTTCGACCTGCCGGCGGAAACTGGGCGCCGTGGTCGAAGAGGTCGTAACAGCGGCCCGTGACGGCTCGGCGGCCGAAACCGCGACCACCGCCCGGTCGGCCGAGGCCGAGACGCCGTCGGCGAACGGCACCTCGCTGTTCGACGACGGGCCAACGGCCGAGGTCTCGGCGACCGACGCTGCGACGGAGTCGACTACCGAAGCGAGTACGGCCAGCGACGACGAGCCGGCTACCGAGCCGAGCGTGGCCAGCGACGACACGGAAAGTGATGCGGCTGCTCGAGAACCGGCCGTTCCCGGTCGACCGCGGGGAGATACGCGAGGTAGCGACTAGTGCCTACGACATCAGCCCCGACGAGTTCGACGCCGTCATCGACGCCGCCGTCGAACGGGACCTCATCGCCGTCGAGAACGGCCAGTTCGTCGACCCGGCGTAGGCTTCGACAGGGCTAACCCGGACCGACGACAGGGGTGACGTATGCGCCAGTTCGTCGTCATCGGTCACGACGCGCCGACGACGCCCGACTTCTCGCTCGACGACCTCGCCGGGGCCGCCGGCCGTCTGGACGTGCTGTGTCGGTGTGTCACCAGTGCCTTCTTCCTCTCACACGCCATCCGCGAGGACGTCCGCGTCCACCTCGTACTGGCCGACGAGTACACCGTCACCTTCGAGGGCAACGAGCTCCGTCGGCTCAACCCCGACGAGCGCTCGACGGCCGCGCTGGTTCGAAACGCGCTCGAAGAGCGCGAGGAGGCCATCGGTCACGTCCCCGTCGAGAGTTCGCCCGGCGTCTCGCTCACCCGCCGCGGGTTCGCGGCGACGCTCGATGACGTGGCCCGCGGGGGTATCGTCGTTCAGCTACACGAGGACGGCGACCCCGTCGTCGACGTCGACCCGCCGACCGACCCCGTATTCGTACTCTCGGACCACCACGAGTTCAGTGACGCTGAAACCGACCACATCGAGCGCCACGCCGCCGAGCGGCTCTCGCTGGGTCCGGAACCGCTCCACGCCGACCACGCTATCACGGTCGCGCACAACTATCTCGACACGGACGGCTTCGAGCGGTACTGACGGCAGCGACGCGTGGTTACACCGGTCGGCCGTCGGAACACCTTCGTTCCACGATGGCGTTCTCCGACCGAACGAATCGTCCCCGTGCAGGCAGCCCTGTCACTCCCCGTGAGCGACGCATGGGTGTCGGTACGACCGGGTGACCCGGCGGAACACGCGGGCCCGCGAGGCGGGGTCGCTCCGAGCCCGGCCAGCAACACCCCGGACTGCGAGTGTCGGACCGTCACGGGTATTGGGGCCCCGCCCGGACCACCCGGTATGACAGACGAGCTCGCCTGGGAGACACTCGCCGCCGACATCGCCTACAGCTGTCCGGGATTCGACGTCGTCCACGAGGACGTCCGGCTCCCCGACGGCACCGAGACCGACTTCGACTTCCTGCGGGAGGGCGATAGCGTTGTCGTCCTCCCCCTGACGGCCGACGGCGAGGTCGTCGTCATCGAGGAGTGGCGCCAGACCGTCAAGCGGGTCAACCGCGCCCTGCCCGCGGGAAGCGTGGAGGAGAGCGACGCGGCGCCGCGAGCCGCCGTCGACCGGGAACTCCGAGAAGAGACCGGCTACGAGGCCGAGACGGTCCGCCACCTCTACACCGCCGAACCAGCCAACGGCTACGCCGACTCCGTTTTCCACTATTTCCTCGCGGAGGGGTGTACCCCGACCGCCGAGCAGGACCTCGATTTCAACGAATCCATCCGGGTTGAGACGACCCCGTTCGAGGACTTGCTAGCATCGGTCCGTGAGGGTGACCTGCGCGACGGCCGCTCGGCGGTCGGAATCATGCACTACGCGCTGTTCGAGCGGTGAGCCGGCCGAACATTCGACTGGTAACGCAGTTATACGGTAGCTATCGACATCTTCGAACGCTACGACGGTCAGCGGCTGAGCTTCACCGATGCGATGACTGTCGCGTTCGTTCGCGCCAACGGCATCGACACCGTCCTGAGCCTCGACGACGGCTTCGACGCTCTGGTCGACTGGACTGACCCCGTCGATGTCGACCACGAACACAACGCTTAGGCGCGCGCCCCGCCCACGACGCGCATGACCAACTTCGAGGTCCGCGAGTACGACGCTGCGGGCCGCCTGGGCGAACTCACCGTCCCACGCGCCGGTGTCACCGTCCGGACGCCGACCATCCTCCCCGTCGTGAACCCCCACGTCCAGACGGTCGACCCGGCCGACCTGGCGGCCGATTTCGGCGCTGAAATACTCATCACGAACAGCTACATCCTACATGGTTCGGACGAACTCCGCGGGCCCGCGTTGGAGCAGGGGCTGCACGACCTGCTGGATTTCTCCGGGGCCATCATGACCGACTCGGGCTCCTTCCAACTGGCCGAGTACGGCGACATCGACGTGACGACCGCGGAGATACTCCGGTTCCAGCACGACATCGGGAGCGACATCGGGACGCCGGTGGACATCCCAACGCCGCCCGACGTCGACCGCGAGCGCGCCGAGTCGGAACTCGAAACCACGCAGGAGCGTCTGGGGGTCGCCGCCGCGGCCGACACCGGCGAGATGCTCGTCTCCGCGCCGGTCCAGGGGTCCACGTATCCCGACCTACGCGAACGGGCCGCCCGCGACGCCAAATCGACGGGGCTGGACGTCTTTCCCCTCGGCGCGGTCGTCCCGCTGATGAACGAGTACCGCTACGCCGACCTCGCTGACGTCGTCGCGGCCTGCAAACGCGGACTGGGCGAGGTCGGCCCGGTCCACCTCTTCGGCGCCGGCCACCCGATGATGTTCGCGATGGCCGCCGCGCTGGGTTGTGACCT
>PXQZ01000118.1:3330-7587 GCA_003021755.1 Halobacteriales archaeon QH_8_67_36
CGAGCGCGGGGCCACCCGACGATGCTCGACGGCTACCGCGTCCTGCTGGACCACGCCGGGCAACTGGAGCGGACCGACCCCGTCTCGAAAGACGCCTTCTTCTACACCTCGACCGAGAGCGCCCGCCGGCCCGAAGTGCTGCGCCACCAGCGACGGTTAGGTCGGTTCGACCTCGACGCCGACGAGGTGTTGCTCACCGAGGGCGGGTCCAGCGACCGCTACGACGAGACCTGGGGCGTCCTACCGCCCTTCGGCCCGTACCCCAGAGCGCTCGCGGACACCTACCCGCTGACCGCCGAGGTGCCGGGCCGGACCGACCGGGCCGCCTGCGAGGCTGCCGCCGACGGCGTCGCCCGACTGGTCGAGCTACACCCCGACGTGTCCTTCACGCTCGTCCACGACGACTGGCCCGAGACGGCGCTCTCGCGGGTACCCGACGGAGTTCGACTGCGAGACCTGCACGCACGCGAGTGAGCGAAGCCGACGCTTTCACGAACGTCGAGAGGGGGCGCCGTGGCTCACGGGCGTGATGCCACCGCCGCTCGTGAGCCACGGCGCTCTTGAGCCTTGGCGGTCAACACACCACATGAAGAAATCCATCGACGAACACGCGGCCCGGTTCTCCGACCACGCTGCCGACTACGACGAGAGTCAGGACTCCCCGGAGTACCGGGCCTGTGCCGACCTCGTCGTCGGCCACGCGGACCCGGCGGCCGGCGATGTGGTGTTGGACGTCGGCACCGGAACGGGCGCTATCGCGTTCGGCGTCGCCGCCGACGCGGCGCGGGTCCTCGGCCGTGACATCAGCGAGGGGATGCTGGAGCGCGCCGGCGAGAAGGCCACCGAGCGCGGCGTCGAGAACGTCGAGTTCGGGGAGGGTCGCTTCCGCGACCCGCAGGTGCCCGAGGACACCGCCGTCGACGTCGTCACCTCGAACTTCGCGATGCACCATCTCTCCGACGATGAAAAACGCGACGCTATCGAGGCTGTTGCGGGGCTCGAACCGCGCCGAATCGTGCTCGGCGACGTGATGTTCTTCGGCGAACCGAACCCCGAGGACCCGTTCTACAGCCCCGAAGTGGACGACCCGGCGACGGTCGGCATTCTCGCGGATGCCTTCACCGACGCCGGCTACGCGCTCACGGCGGTCGAGATGGTCTCCGAGCAGGTGGGCGTCCTCGTCGCCGAGCCCCGCGATTGAACGGTCCGCGCCGATTACCGCTCGGTCGACTCCAGCCGGCTCCCGTCCCGCGGACAGTAGTCGTAGGCGTCGGAGGTCGCCTGAAACCCACAGTGGGGACACTCCTGGACGATAGTCGGACCGTCGTCGCCGCCGAAGCCGCGAAAAAGGATCGGGACGAAGGGGAGAAACAGGAAGACAAGTAGCGTGTCGAAGTACCACCACAGCGCCACCGAGAGGAGCAGGCTCACGAGCAGACCGACGGCCGCCGTCAGGGTTCGTGACCCGACCATGTCGAACGCTCCCCGCTCCACGGCGAAAAACGCCCTGATGTGCGAGCGGGCAAAGGCAAGATAGTTGGTGGGCCGTGGCCCATCCTTTGGCATGACCGACTACTTCGAGGTCCACGAGCGCGACGGGGCCGCGCGACTGGGCGAACTGCGCCTCGCTCAGTCCGTGCCGACGCCGGCGCTGGTCGACGACGTGGACGCCGACACGCCGGGGGCGGTCCACACCGTCCTCCACGACGCCGGGGGCCGCTGGCCGAGCGAGCCCGACCCGCCCGGGGGCGACGATTCGGCGGTGACGATCCTCCCACACCGCGGCCTGCCGGCAGGGACGCCGGACGAGGTCGCCGAAGCCTTCGCCGACGACTATCCGGACGTGGCGTTTCCGAGCGGTGCCGTCGTCTCGCCGACGACCGCCGCCGACCACGCGGCCGATGTGTCCGTGCTCTCGGGTGCGCCCGGCTACGTCGGCTACGGCTCGGCGTTCGTTAATGCCCTGACGACGGTCAAGAAGGCCGTTCCCGCCGACACCGCGCTGTATCTGCCCGGCGTCGCCACGCCGCGGAACGTCGCCACGCTCGTCTACGCCGGCGTCGACCTCGTGGACCCCCATCGGGCCGTGATTCGCGGGACTGAGGGCCGCTATCTCACCACGGACGAGGCGTACTTCCTCGAAGACCTGGCGGAACTGCCCTGTGCGTGTCCGGCCTGCCAGCAGCCCCGCGACGGCTTCGACCGGACCGACTGCGTCGAACACAACGTCCACGCGCTCGCGGCCGAACTCGCCCGCGTCCGCCGCCGGATTCGGGACGGCCGGCTTCGGGACTACATCGAGGGCCAGGCCAGACAGGACAACTGGCTCACCGCCACCGTCCGCATCATGGACCAGCGCTACGGCTACGTCGAACGGCGCACGCCCCTGATTCGCCGGGCCGAACTCGCCGCGACGACGGAAGACGCCCTCCGCCGGGTCGAGATTCAGCGTTTCGCCCGGCGGGTGACCGAACGTTACGTCCCGCGGTTCGATGACCGGCCGCTCGTGTTGGTCCCCTGCTCCGCTCGCAAGCCCTACAGCGACTCACAGAGCCACACGCAGTACCACGACGCCGTCCAGTGGCGCGCCCACATCGTCTCGATGACCTCGCCCATCGGCGTCGTCCCGCAGGAACTCGAACTCACCTACCCCGCCCAGCACTACGACTCGGTAGTGACGGGCGACTGGTCGGCCACCGAAGTCGAGTTCGTCTCGCGGGTGCTGGAACGCTACCTCGGAGACGCCGACTACCCGGAAATCATCGCCCACGTCCCCGGTGAGGGGTATCGGGACATCTGTGAGCGGGTGGCCGACTCGCTGGGCCGCGAGTTCACCTAGAACTGTTCCCCGACGTGGCGACACAGGGCCGCTATCCACAGCTCAGAGCCGACGATTCGGAGGGGACCCAGCTTGCGACACTCGCCCAGCAGTACGGCGTCCTCGCGCTCACGACGGCGGGCGCCCGCCGCTGGGTCGAGAGCAACGTGCCGACGAAGACCGTCGAGATAGAGCCGTTCGTCCCCCATGGCTCCGTGCTGGCACCGGGCATCGTCGAGGCCAGCGACGACATCCGCGTCGGCGACGAGGTCGTCGTTACCGGCGACGCCGCCTTCGGCGTCGGACGGGCTCAGATGCACGGCGCCGAGATGAACTCCTCGACCCGGGGCATCGCCGTCCGGATGCGCCACACCGAGGAGCTGTAGGACTCGGCCAAATGAACCGACCGAGACGCTGGTCCCGCCCCGCGATTGCGTTCGCGCTTCTCCTCCTCGTCGTCTCGTTGCTGCCCGCGCCCGAGACCGGCGGGTCGACGGTCGGCCTGCTCGGTATCGCGGCGGACAAGTTGGTCCACGTCGGCAGCTACGCTGTTCTCACCGTGCTCCTCGCGCAGGCTCGCGACGGCCGGACGATACCCGCAGTCGCGCTGGTGGCCGCCGTTGCTGTGGGTTACGGCGGCGGTATCGAACTCCTGCAGGGGCTGGTCCCCTCCCGGTCGCCGAGCGTGATCGACCTGGTCGCAAACGCCGTGGGAGCGGTGTTCGCGGGGCTTGCCTGGCTCCTGATGGCCCGGACGCGAGCACGGCCCCGCTCAGAACAGTGATTTCAGCCACGCCAGCAACCCGCCGCTCGACGCCGTGCGCTCCCGTCGGTGGCTGCGTCCGCTCTCGTCCGCTTGCGATTGACCCGTCTCGCTGTGGTCGCCGGGCCGGCTGTCGGTCGCCGCCGCTTCCTCGGGTTCGTTCGACGTCGTCGGCTCGTCGTTCGTCGGCCCGTTTCCCGCTCTCTCGTCGTCCTCGTCCAGCGTGGACTCCGACACCCGCGTCGGTCGCATTCCCTTCTCGCCACACGACGGGCAGCTCTGCGGTCGTTCCACCACGGTCCC
The DNA here is from genome assembly GCA_003021755.1 of Halobacteriales archaeon QH_8_67_36. GTDB lineage: Archaea > Halobacteriota > Halobacteria > Halobacteriales > Haloarculaceae > Haloarcula. Next base: position 7,215 of record PXQZ01000118.1, read on the forward strand.
ACAGCTCTGACACTTGTACGCGTCCACCATCCCTTGGCGTTCGTTTCCCACGCGGCCCTAAAGGTGTTCGCGGACCTATCGGATTGTCAATGGGTTCCGTCGCACCTCGGACAGCCCGTTCCGACCGCCCGGGCGCCGAACACAGGAGCTATACACGGCCGCTGGCAATAGCAGCGTAATGAGCAAGCCCAGTCCCGGCGTCTACGAACAGGGAAAGGGGATGGACGCCCACAACGCGGTGATGCGCGAGGTCCGCTCGCGCAACGACTCCACGTACGACCCCCGCGAGCCCACCCGTGTCTGGCTCGACGAGGACAACACGCCCGACGGCGTCTATCAGTCACTCACGATCATCCTCAACACCGGCGGCTGC
>PXQZ01000119.1 GCA_003021755.1 Halobacteriales archaeon QH_8_67_36
TAAATGGATCGGCCGGACGGTTACCCGGTGTTTTTCATTCCGGCCGCGATGCCCTGTACCGTCAGACGCAGCGTCCGCTTCTCGGTCTCCGTGAGGTGGGACTGCGCGAGCAGGCGAACCTGCAGGAGGTTCAGCGGGTCGACGTAGGGGTTGCGGCGTTCGAGGTTCTCCTTCAGCCACTCCCGGGAGAGGAGGCCGTCCCGCCGGGTGATATCGAGGACGAGGTCGACGGTCTCCTCGTACTCGCTTTTGAGCCGCGGGAAGATGCGCGCACGGAGGTCGTCCTCGGCGAGGTCGGCGTACTCCTCGGCGATGTCGAAGTCCGTCCGGGCCAGCGCCAGCGACGCGTTGTCGATTTTCGTCCGGAAGAACGGCCACTCGTCGTACATCTTCCGGAGGGTTTCCATGTCGCCGGCGCCGTCGAGGTAGGCGTTCAGCCCCGTGGCGATGGAGTACCAGCCGGGGATGATACAGCGGGCCTGCGTCCAGGAGAACACCCATGGAATCGCTCGCAGGTCGTCGACGCTGCGGTCCTCGCTGCGGGAGGCCGGCCGGGAGCCCATGTTGAGGTTCTCGATGACCGTGATGGGCGTGGCCTGCTCGAAGTAGTCGACGAAGCCGTCGGTCCCGAGGAGGTCCTGATACTCCTGGCGGGCGGCGGGAGCGGCCGTTTCCATGGCCTCGCGCCACTCGTCGGGAATCTCCTCGACGGGGTCCTCCATGGCGTTGTGACGGGCCCGGACCTGCGCGTTGAGCATCTGCTCTAAGTTGCGCTCGGCGATGTCGTGGTTGGCGTACTTCTCGGCGATGGCCTCGCCCTGCTCGGTGAACTTTATCTGGCCGGTGACAGTCTCGTTGGGGAGGGCCAGCATCGCGTCGTTCATCGGGCCGCCACCGCGGGAGATGGAACCGCCGCGGCCGTGGAACAGCCGCATCTCCACGTCGAAGTCACTGGTGATGTCCGCGAGGCGCTTCTGGTTGTTGTACAGCGACCAGTTCGCCGCCAGGAAGCCGTTCTCCTTGTTGGAGTCCGAGTAGCCAAGCATGATCTCCTGGACGCCGTTGCGCGCATCGAGGGCCATCTCGTAGGCCTCGTTCTCGAACAGCGTCCCCATGATGCGCCGGGCGCCCGAGAGGGCGTACTCCGATTCGAGCAGCGGGACGATGTCTAGCCCGCAGTAGCCCGGCAGGTCGACGATGCCGACCTGGTCGGCCAGGAAGAGGACCTCCAGCACGTGGCTGGGCTCCTCACACCAGGAGATAGCGTAGGTGTCGATGGCGTCGACGCCGAACTCGTTTTGCCAGTCGGCGGTCTTGCGGAACCGACGGAGCACGCGGGCCGCGTCGTCCGAGAGACCCGTGGTGTCCTCCATGTCGATGACCGGGCCGTCCTGCATGATGGCGTCGGTCAGGAACTCGACGCGTTCGTCCTCGTCCATGCCGGCGTAGTCGATGCCCTCGCGCTCGACGGATTCCGCGATGGCGTCCGTGTGCATCTTGCGGTGGTCCCGGAGGTCGAGCGAGGCCAGCGCAAAGCCGAAGGTGTCGACCTTCCGAATCAGCGGGTCAACGTGGGACTCGGCGACGACTTCCGCGTTGTTGTCACGGAGGCTCCCGGCAACGGAGCGCAGGTCCTTCAGCAGTTCCTCCGGCCCCTCGTAGCCGCCCTGTCGGACGTCGCTGACACGGAGGACGGACTCGCGCATGAGCTTGAGCTTCTGGCGGTAGGGCTCGTCGGGATAGCGCTCCTCGGCCTCGCTGGCGACGCCGGGAAGGCGGGTCTTGTGCTCCGAGAGGCGCTCGTCGAAGGTGTCGTCGGTCGTGATGTTCGAGGCGTCCTGTGAGAGCACGCCGGAGAGCTCCTTGAGCTTGTTGCGGTACAGCGGGAGGATGGTGTCGCGCTGGCGCTCCAGCGTCTCCTCGGTGACCTCGGGGGTGACGAAGGGGTTGCCGTCGCGGTCGGAGCCGGCCCACGAGCGGAACTCGTAGAGCTTGGGGACCTCGACGTCCTCGTCGTAGCGGTCGTCGATGGCGTGCCGGAGTTCGTCGTACACCTCGTCGATGACCTCGAAGAGGACGTTCTCGAGGTACCACTGGACGTTCAGCGCCTCGTCGGTCACTTCGGGGCGCCGTTCACGGACCTGTGGGGTCTGCCACAGGCTCGTGACCTCGGCGGCGAGGTCGCGCTCGACGCGGGCCTCCTCGCGGTCGGTGAGCCGGACCTCGTCGAGCAGTTCCAGGTCCTGTGCGACCGACCGGAGCTTGGCCTTCACCGTCTTTCGGCGGGCCTCGGTCGGATGGGCGGTGAAGGTCGGCTGGATGAGCACGTCGTCCAGCACCGACTCCAGTTCCGCCGCGTCGGCGCCGCGCTCGTCGAGTTCGTCGACGGCCTTCTCGACGCTGTCGGCGAGGACACCCTCCTGGCTCCCCTCGCGGGTCTCGCGGACCCGTTCGCGCTCCTCGGCGAGGTTGATGAGTTCGAAGTACGTGGTAAAGGCCCTGGCGACGATGTCCTGCATCTCGGGGTTGAGACGGTCGAGCGTGGCACCGACCTCCGCGCGTGTCTCGGCGTCGCCGCGCCGGTACTCGATAGAGGACACCCTGGTGCGCTCGACGATTTCGAACGCTTCGGTCGAAGATTGCGCTTCGAGAACGTCGCCCAAGAGCTCACCAAGCTCCCGCACGTCCTGGTTTATCTCTCTGGCGTGCAAAGTCATACCAGTCCCTCCATATCCGAAGCCTAAAACGTTATTGAAACTGGGAGGTCCCGTGCCCCGTGGTCGTTCGTGATAAAATTCCGTTCCAACCTGTCTACGTGTTGCATTTTCGGGCGCGAGAGAACACGTGACAAACCGCCCGGTCGGCCGGTGAGCGCGCACCGACACGGGTTGAAATCGGCATGTCACGTAGTCCGGTTCATGCTGACTGCGACCGACGACGGCGTCCGCTTACGACTGCTCGGTCGAGACGGTCGTGTTCGCCGAGGGGCTGGGCTACGGCCGCCGAATGTGGCGCCGGCAGCGCCGGGCTCTCGACGGGTACGACACCGTGGTCCGGGACAACCGCGGGACGGGCGAGTCGGACACGTCCGAGGGACCCGACACCGTCGGCGAGATGGCGGGGGACCTCGCGTTCGTCGACGGGATGCCCGCGTCGGGTCCGAAGAAGGGAGACTGGAGTGTCGTCAAAGAGCGGTTCGCCATTCAGTCCCGCGACCGGACGAACAGCGCGACCTCGCTGTCGGCGAGTTCGAGCGGCTCGTCCGCCCCGCCGACCGAAAGTCCCGGCGAGGTGAGCCCGACCTCCCAGCCGTCGTCGACGCCGGCGAGTTCGGTCGGAACGACCGTCTCGGAGACCCCTTCCATGTTGGCGACGAACAGCAGTTCCTCGCTGTCGTCGGGAGCGCGACGGTGCCCGTAGTAGAGGACCGTGCCGTCCGTCGGATAGACGTAGTCGAACGTGTCCCCGTCGGTACAGTCGCCGACCACCCAGTCGTGGTCGTGGCGGAACCGCCGGACGGCGAGGTCGAAGGCGGTCCGTTCGTCGTCCTGTGTGTCGTGCCAGTGGCTGAGGTTCGCGAAGTCGGCCACGTCGCGCATCCAGTCCCGACCCAGCTGTTCGAGGTCCGAGACGGTGAGCTCGTCGTCGACTGGCGTCCCCATCACGTCGAGCAGCGTGGCGATTCTGGCCTTGTCGTAATCGGACATATCGACGGCCTGGGACAGCAGTCGGAGGAACTCGCTCATCTCACCGTGGCTCTCGAACCCCCAGCTCTTGAGCCGGCGGAAGTGCGCATCGTCGTCGAACTGCTCGGGGCGAACCTGCCACGCCGGGAACTGCTCCTCGTCGGCAAGCACCTTCAGGTTCCAGACGGCGTCGGTGTCCCGCATGAACCCCCAGGGAGCGCGCATGTTGGCGTGCGTGAAGTCCATCGGACAGCCCGGCAGGAACGCGTGAAACAGGACGGTCGAGGCGGGGTTGTTGTAGGCGCGGTCGAGCTTCTCCGGAAGAGAGTCACCCAGGTAGCGGTTTATCTGTGCCTGGCTGAAGGACGGCTCGGGGTCCAGCTGGGTGCCCCGGCGGATGGTGTCGTGGTTCGCCACGCCGGAGATCCAGTGTGCGCCCATCTCGGCCACCTCGCGCACGCGCCACCACTTAGTCGCCCAGAACGTCTGTAGGGCGGGCGTGTTGTGAGCGAACGTGACCGGACCCCACTGGTAGGCGTGAGGGTGCTGGTCGATGAGCGACCGGTACGTGGAGGCCAGTTCCCAGTCCGACCGGGGCCAGGGGCGGCCGTCTTCGAAGATCATCCACGGGCGGTACTCGACGCCGGCGACCTCCTGGGTGATGCGGTCCATCTCGGCCAGGAACTCGTCGTCGTGCCACTCCTCCTCGGCCTCGGGGTCCCAGTTGGTGAAGTCCTGTGCGCCGTCGACGCGGATGCCGTCGGCGCCGAAGTCCATCTTCCGGCGCTGGAGTTCGAGCAGGCCGGCGCGGACGACGGGTTGGGTGTAGTCCAGTTCCTGCCCGTACATCCCCGGTCCGGCGAACCACTCGTCGTTCAACAGCGGGAGCGCGCCGTTGTCGGCGTGGCCCAGGGCGATGTCGAAGACGACTTTCACCGGTTCGGGCAGCGTGTGCATGGTTTCGATGAAGTCCACCAGTTCGTCCGGGCGGCGGCTCTCCAGGATAGCCGGGTTGACCGTCCCGAAGCCGGAGATGACGATATCGTACCCCCAGTTGATCATGTCCGGTCGGCGAAGGGTGGCGATGAGCGTGTCGCCGGTGACGGCCTGCGGGAGCCAGTAGCCGAGTTCGTCCTCGTTCTGGGTGATGGGGGCGAGGGGCATCAACTGGACGGCGTCGTAGCCCACGAAGTTCCGCTCCGCGGGAGTCAGCGACTCGTCGCCGGCCTGCTTCTCGCCGATGGTTTCGAACTGGCGGGTGAGTCCCGCCAGCGTCCCCGACTCGGTCGCCGTGCCGGGGTGAATTTCCAGCATGCTCGTCGCCGGCTCGAACCGGGGAAGCCCGTCGTCCTCGCTCGCCCGTGGCTTGACGCCGTCCTCGTCCAGCCGCTGGAAGTAGTCGCGGTCAGCACGCTCCTCGTCCAGCCGGCTCATGTCGTAGAGCTCCGACGGACCGTACGCCCCGAACGGCAACGAGTCGGCGAACGGGTCCGTCACCGTCTCGGTCTCGCCGTCGACGGTGTAGCTGAGACGGTACAGCGTTCCCAAGCGGTCGCGCGTCCCCGGCCGTGGCCCCTCGACGGCGGCCCACGTAAACTCGCCCTCTCGGCGTGTCTCGACGAACCCCCGCTCGAACTCGACGGTCTCCTCGTCGCTGGTCAGGTCCACGTCCTCGGTCGGCGTCAGCAGTTCCAGTCGGACCGCGGAGTCGGGCACGTCCGTGAGTTGCGGCGTCCAGAACCCGAACTCGGCGTGGCCGTCCCGCCAGTGGGCACCGAGCCGCGTCGTCAGCCGCTTGGCGGCCTCGAAGCGGCTGTCGTGTGTGTCAAGCGTCTTCCGCTGCCTATCGACGAGTGCCGCCGTCGCGTCCGGCAGCGTCCTGTAGCTTGGCATACTATGCCGTCGACACAGGCCGACAAAGAACTTTTCCAATGTAGTATAGTAAGCATCGTACACGATTAGCCGCTGTGAGGACCCACGGGAGAGGGCTCCGGAGCGGTCGGGAGAGCGCGCGGAAAACTGCCGCTTCGGAGCCTCAGCCCTCGTCGAAGAGGACGTCGCCATCGACCATGTGCGCCTCGACGGCGTCCATATCGAGGGTGACGCCCAGTCCGGGCGCCTCGGGAATCTCGATGTAGCCGTCCTCGATGACGGTCCCCTCGACCAGGTCCTCCCACCAGCCGAGTTCGTAGGAGTGGTACTCGACTGCCAGGGAGTTGGGGACGGCCGCGCCGACGTGGGCGCTGGCCATCGTCGCCACGGGCGAGGCGACGTTGTGCATCGCGACGGGCATGTAGTACTGGTTCGCCACGTCCGCGATTTTGCGGGTCTCGCGCATCCCGCCGACCTTGGGCATGTCCGGCGCGACCATGTCGACGGCCTGGTTCTCGATGAGACGCCGCTCTTCGGTCACCCGATAGCGGTTCTCACCGACCGTGATGGGCGTCGTCGTGGACCTGGTGACTGCCTCCTGCACGTCGAGGTTCTCCGGCGGCACCGGGTCCTCCAGCCACCAGACGTCGTACTCCTCGATGGCGTCGGCCAGCCGCTTCGCGGAGCCACCCGAGAAGGTCCAGTGGCAGTCGAAGGCCACGTCGGCCTCGTCTTTGACTTCCGTCGTGACTTTCTCCACGATTTCGGCCTTGTGACGGATTTCACCGCCCCGGAGGTGGCGGTTCGCCCGGTCCTTCTCCAGCCCGCTGGGTACGTCGAGGTCGAACTTCAGGGCGTCGTAACCCAGTTCGTCGACCACGCGGCGGGCCTCGTCGGCGCAGGCGTCGGGATCGGCCTCCTCCTCGGTATGACAGTCACAGTAGACGCGCATCTCGTCGCGGTACTTCCCGCCCAGTAGCTGGTAGGCGGGTACTTCGAGAACCTTCCCGGCGAGGTCGTGCAGCGCGACCTCGATGCCGGCGATGGCGGTGACGGTGACGCCCTCGATGCTGCCCTCGCCGGACATTTTCTGGACGAGATGCTCGTAGAGGCGGTCGATGTCGAGGGGGTTCTCGCCGACGACGAACGGCTTCATCCGCTCGATGAGCTCCGGGACGCCGGCGCCCCAGTAGGCCTCACCCGTCCCGACGATGCCGGCGTCGGTGTAGAGACGGACGAGCGTCCACGGGAAGTTCCCGTCGACCATCGTCGTCTGGACGTCCGTAATCTCGACGTCGCGACCGCCGCCTCGCTTGGCCGTGGCCCCCATCGCCTCGGCTGAGAGCTCCCGCATCGTGTACTCGGCGTTGGGGTCGTGCAGGTCGGCGTAATCGATGTCGTTTGCTTTGCCCATGCGGGTGCCTTCCGTGTCGCCTCACAAAAGTGTAGAGGATAGCTGCTCCGTCGTACTCGGCCGACGTGGTTTCGAACCGGGCGCCGCTCGTCGGTGAGGACGATCACCGTCACCAGTATCGGCTCAACGGACAGCAGGGCCAGCGTGTATCGGGTCAAATACTCGCCCCTACCAGTGTACTCCAAGGTGAACGCGAAGAGGCCGAAGACGCCGACGGTGACGGACGGGATGACGAGCCCGAGCGAGGATCACGGGAGCGTGACACGCCAAAGTAAGTCAGCAACGGCGTGACGTCCAGAAGACGATACCAACGTTCATCGGTGACTCCCGCTCGGCCGCAGTAAGCCCGCTCTCCGGCGGCGTCGATCGGCGGCCCGCTGCCGTCGCCCGTATTTTTATCACACCACCTGTTGTACCTCCGCACATGGATATCGGTGTGCTGACGGTCCCGCTCGGTGACCAGTCCCTCGACGAGGCACTGGCCTACCTCGACGGTGTCGGCGTCGACGCCGTCGAACTCGGCTGTGGTGGCTACCCTGGATCGGACCACCTCGACCGGGACGACCTGCTCGACGACGAGGCCGCACAGGCCGAGCTGCACGACCTGCTCGACGAGCACGGCCTCCGGGTGAGCGCGCTCGCGACGCACAACAACCCGCTCCACCCTGACGACGACCGGGCCGCGACGGCCGACACGGAGCTGCGGGAGGCCATCACGCTGGCCGACCAGCTAAACGTGAACACGGTGACCTGTTTCTCGGGGCTGCCCGCCGGCGGTCCGAACGACGAGGTCCCGAACTGGGTCACGGCCCCCTGGCCCCAGGAACACGCCGACGCTCACGACTACCAGTGGGAGGTGGCGACGGAGTACTGGGCCGACCTGGCCGACCACGCCGCCCACCACGGCGTCGACGTCGCCATCGAGATGCACCCGAACATGCTCGTTTACGAGCCCCACGGGATGCTGGAGCTTCGCGAGGCGACAAACGAACGCATCGGCGCCAACTTCGACCCCTCCCACCTCTACTGGCAGGGCATCGACGTAACCAGCGCCATCCGGCTGCTGGGCCAGGCGGACGCCATCCACCACTTCCACGCCAAGGACACGAAGGTGTACGAGGACCAGGCCCGCGAGAAGGGCGTCCTCGATACGACCTCCTACACCGACGAGCCGAACCGCTCGTGGCTGTTCCGCTCCATCGGCTACGGCCACGGCGAGGGTCACTGGAAGGACGTGGTCTCGACGCTGCGGATGGTCGGCTACGACGGCGCCCTCTCCATCGAGCACGAGGACTCCCTCACAAGTGCGAACGAGGGCCTGGAAAAGGCCGTCGAAGTGCTGGACCGCGCCGTCTTCGAGACGCAACCGGGTGACGCCTACTGGGCGGAGTAACGATGGTAGCAGGACCACTCGACATCGGCCACCCTTTTCGGGCTCGGGTGAGCGCACAGTCGACATCGGCGTCCTCGGCTATCGCTTCATGGGCAAGGCCCACGCGAACGCCTTCGCACGGCTCCCGATGTTCTTCGCGGACGCCCCCGAGGTGAACCGCGAGGTCGTCGTCGGTCGCGACGAGGAGGCGCTAACGGACGCGGCGGACCGGCTGGGCTTTGCTCGGACGGCGACCGACTGGCGTGAGGTCATCGACGAGGTCGACGTGTTCTACAACCTCGGGCCGAACCACGTCCACGCCGAGCCGTCCATCGCCGCACTCGAAGCCGGCACACCGACCTTCTGTGAGAAACCGCTCGCGCCCACCCTGGACGACGCCGAAGCGATGGCCGACGCGGCGAGCGATGCCGGCGTCCCCGCCGGCGTGGCGTTCAACTACCGGTTCGTCCCGGCCATCCAGCATGCGAAGGCACGCATCGAGAACGGGGAACTCGGCGAACTCCACCACTTCCGTGGCCGGTATCTGCAGGACTGGCTGGTCGACCCCGAGGCGCCGTGGTCGTGGCGCAACGACGCCGAGATGGCCGGCAGCGGCGCGCTGGGTGACCTGGGCGCCCACACCATCGACCTCGCCCGGTTCCTCGTCGGCGACATCGCCGAGGTGTCCGGCCACCTCCGTACGTTCGTCGACGAGCGGCCCGTCGATGGTAGGGACGAAACGCGGCCCGTCACCGTCGACGACGCCTACAGCGCCCAGGTCGACTTCGAGAACGGCGTGATGGGCACCCTCGAAGCCTCCCGCTTCGCCAACGGCCGCAAGAACGACCACACCATCGAGATAGAGGGGTCGAAGGGGAGCCTTCGGTTCTCGCTGGAGCGGCTGAACGAACTGGAAGTCCTGCGCGAGGGGTCGCGAGGGTACGAGACGGTTCTGGTCACCGACCCCGAGGACCCCTACGTCGACCACTGGTGGCCGCCGGGCCACGTCATCGGCTGGGAACACACGTTCGTCCACGAGAACTACGAGTTCCTCTCGGCCGTCGCCGAAGGCGGCGAGTACGAGCCGAGTTTTGCCGACGGGCTGGCGGTCCAGCGGGTGCTGGACGCCGTCGAACGCAGCGACGAGCGCGGCGAGCGCGTGTCGCTCTGAGCCGGGGGCCGTTCTGCCACCGTCACCGCGCGGTTTTAATCGCCCCCCGTTCGTTGGGTCGGTATGTCAGTCGCCGCCCGACTCGACGCCTACCTCGACAGCCACGACCTCGCCGCCGTCTGGTTCGCGCGACCGAACAGTTTCGCCTGGCTCACTGGCGCCGGCGGTCGCCCGGCGGACAACGTCGTCGACCGGGGCGGCGACATCGGCGTCGCGGCGGCGGGGTACGACGGCGACGGTATCACGGTCGTCACGGACAGCATCGAGGGGTCGCGGCTGGCCGAGGAGGAACTCGCCGAGTCCGTCGCCGTTGAGACGTACACCTGGTACGACGGTGACCTCGCGTCGGCCGTCGCCGACGCGAGTCCGTCGCCCGCGGGCGCTGACTTCGACGTTCCGGGGTTCGACTCCGTCGACGCGTCGGCGCTCCGACAGCCGCTCACCGAGGCGCAGGTCGAGCGATACCGGGCCCTGGGCGGCGAGGTCGCGGCGGCGGTCGAGCGAGTGGCCCGGCGGGTCGACGCGACGGACACCGAGCGCGCCGCGGCGGCGCAACTCCGCGGGGAACTCGCCGAGGCGGGCATCGACTCGCCGGTCGCCCTCGTCGGCGGTGCCAAGCGGGCACAGCGGCACCGCCACTACACGCCGAAGTCGGAGCCGCTGGGCGCGTACGCCCTGCTGTCGGTGACCGCCGAACGCGACGGCCTCTACACCAGTTGTACCCGGACGATAGCTTTCGACGCGCCCGGCTGGCTTCGCGAGCGGACCCGCGCCGCGATGCGGGTCGAGGCGACGGCGCTGGCTGCGACGCGGGCCGTCGGCCGGGACGACGGGACTGCCAGCGACGTCTTCGCGGCCGTCCAGCGGGCATACGACACCGTCGGGTGGGACGGCGAGTGGCAGAACCACCATCAGGGCGGTGCGGCGGGCTACGCCGGCCACACCCATCTGGTCACGGCCGACGGCATCGCACTCCTTTCGGGGACGGGCGAGTGGCCGACCGAACCGGTCGAGGCGGTCGGCTACGACGACACCCTGGCGCGCCACGCCGTACTCGACAGGTCGTGAGTCACGGGGGAGATGATTTACAACGCCAGTTGTTGGCTCTGAGCTGGTCCTAACTACGGCTTTCCACAACCGTTCCGTATATCGACGAGCAGCGTACCTGGTGGACGGAGGCGGTCATCTGCCAGCTTAGTAGTCAGGAAAACTCACATCGCCACACCGCTCGATTCATCACCTGCCGCTCAGGCCGAAGACTGGTCGCTGCCGACGCGGATGACCTGCAGGAGCGAGTACACCGGGACGCCGTGTATCTCCTCGATGCCGCGCTTGTCCGCCAGCACGACGCAGGCGATGGGGTTGCCCCCCTGCTGCTGGATGGCCTCGACGGTCTCGGTCATCGTGTTGCCGCTGGTGATGGTGTCGTCGACGACGTAGCAGTCCCGGTCACGAATCTGGGCGAAGTTTCGGGAGAACGAACCGTCGGCGGCCTCGCTCTCGTCGTCGTCCCACTGGTGTTTCGAGGGGGCGTAGGTCCCGAGGTCGGTGTCCAGTTCCCGGGCCACCGTGGTCGCCAGCGGCGCGCCGGCCTTCTCGATACCGATGGTGAGGTCGACGTCCTCGCCCTGCTTCGAGAGCAGGTCGGCCATCGCACAGCTCGCCGTCTCGCGGGAGACGTTCAGTTCGTCGGCTATCTCGCCCTTGGAGAGGCCCCGTTCCGCGAGGTCCGCTGCACTGTCGACGAGGTCGTCGATGTTCTTCATACGCTGCCGTCCGTCCGGCAGGGCTTAATATGCAACGCCTTTGTGTCGCGATCGGCTCGCCACACTGGCCGTCGGGGTCAGGTCGGGACGGTAAAGAGCCGCTGTTCGCAGGCCGGACAGACCAGTATCTCCTCGGGCGCGGTCTGGAGGTCGGTGTATCCCCCGCAACACGAGACCGCCGACGATTCGGCCAGTGCCGTCCCGCAGACCGGGCAGCTCTCCAGGAACATCCGGAAGGCACGGGCGCCCGCGAGGCGGATTCGTTGGTCGGTCACCGAGTCCGCCAGTGCCCGATACGCGGCCAGCTCGGCGACAGCGACGGGGCGAGCGACCAGCCCGCCGTCGACCACGAGCCACTCGCCGTCGTCCTCGTAGGAGTCGACCGCTCCCAGCGTGGGGAGCGTCGCAGCTACCTCCCGAGCGAGCGCGTCGAGCGGTTCCGCCGCCAGTCGGTCCATCGACTCGCGCCACGCGTCGTCGACGGCGGCCGTCGGGCGTATCAACTCTCCCTCCGCCTCGATAGCACCCGCGGCGGCCAGTTCCTGCAGCACCGTCGTCCCGTCGAGTTCCGTCCCGGTCAGCGACGCGCTCTCCGGCAGCTCCCGGTGGGTGTCTTTTCCGAACACCTCTCCCGGGAGCGGCAGGGCTTCGACCAGTCGCGGGGCGAACTTGGGGGTGTACGGAACCACGTACCCCCGGACTGCAACGGCGGCGACGCCGGCGACGGCGATGGCTGCGGCCCCGACCCGCCTGTCGCGCCGATAGAGCCACAGCACGAGCAACCCTACGAGACCGAGATTTACCGTCGTACACGGCCAGCATCTGTTCTCGCCGGTGTGTTCCGGTCGCCGGATATCCCTCGTCATCGGTTCCCGCCGACCCGTCGTGACTCTCTCCACAGCGCCCGGATACAGTTGCCTCTCATGTGATACCGTTTCATAACAGGCATTGTTGTTGAATTGCACGGAACTGGCTAACGACTACGATACCGCAGTCTACGGCACACTGACGTATACAAGCAACCACAATCACGTCCGAAGAACAACGATATGGGATGTGAAATACGAAACAAAGAGACGAGTGTCGAACGACGGCGAAGCAGGAAGACGAACGGACGACGATGAACTGACCGAGATACTGGAGGACGTGGGCCTCTCCCCCTACTGGGCGGGAGCGTCCGTCGCGTTGCTCGAACTGAGGACGGCGTCTCACGCTCGACATCGACGGAGAACAGTACGGCATCGGCATCTGAGGGCCGTCCTCAGGACTATCGAAGCCACCGAGATCACGGTCACCGACGCCCGTCACGATCAGTCGGTCACATCCTTTCTTGTCGGAGGGCTGTCAGTGGGCTACGGATCGGCACGGAGCCGGCGATCTCCGCCGCCGGATTTTAATAAACAGTAACTCAGTCTGTACGTTTAGTACTTCTCCGCCGTCCGTCCGCCGGCAGTGGTTCAGGCAATCTATATAATAAACGTCGACTTCAATACACAGTTATTAATAACAATAGTTGGTGTTCCTGGTCTGAGAACTAGTTAACAACGACTGTGGTTAATTATGGGCAATAGTTAAGTAGCACCCCCCGTCAGGAGAGTACAGACATGTCGAAGGAAGACACACGCGGTGCTCGTTCATCAGGCGTATCACGGCGGCGGTTCGTTCAGGGTGCCGGGGTATCGGGGCTGACGGCCGGTCTGGCCGGCTGTTCCGACCTCCTCGGTGGCAGCCGGGAGGGTCCGGGGCGGACGGTCACCTGGGGGTTCGACCCGGTGGCGGTCCAGAACAACGGCGACACCATCAAGCAGGCCCTCCATGATAACGGGCTCTCGGACGACATCACCGTCGAGTTCGTCCCCCGTGACCAGGACACGGGTGCGGCCCGGTCGAACTACAACCGCCTGTTGAACGCCGGGGAGAACGACCCCGACATGTTCCTGATGGACAACGGCTGGGCGAACATCTTCATCCAGCGCGACCAACTGCTGAACCTCTCCCAGGAACTGCCCGACGAACTGGTCAGCGACGTCGACGATAACTACTTCAGCGCCTTCACCGAAACGGCCCGGGACCCCGGCAGCGGGGACCTCTTCGGCGTCCCGATGTTCCCGGACTTCCCGACGATGCAGTACCGCAAGGACCTCGTCGAGGACGCGGGCTACGACCCCGAATCGAACAACTGGGCGACCGAGCCGATGACGTGGGAGCAGTGGTCGAACATCGCGGAGGACGTGCAGGACAACGCGGACGTCGACTACGGCTTCACGACCCAGTGGGACATCTACGCGGGGACCGCCTGCTGTACGTTCAACGAGATCATGTCCTCGTGGGGCGGCGCCTACTTCGGCGGGCCGGACAACCTCTTTGGCCCCATCGGCGACCGACCGGTTACCGTGGACCAGCCGGAGGTCATCAGCTCACTGAACATGATGCGGAAGTTCGTCCACGACGAGGACGCCGAGAGCCAGTTCAGTAGTTACGGTGGCGGCTTTACGCCGACCAACATCCTCGGCTGGCAGGAAGAGGGCGCCCGCACGCCGTTCGCGGAGGGGAACTCCGTCTTCCACCGCAACTGGCCGTACTCGCTCGCGCTGACCGGTCGGAACCCGGACGACACCGAGGACCCGGCGCTGGGACAGGACCTCGGCGCGATGCCGATCCCCTACGCGGTCTCCGAGGAGAACGCCGCCCAACCCGGCACCGGCGGCACCACGGCTGCCCTCGGCGGCTGGCACATAACAGCCAATCCCAACATCGACAACCAGGACGACGTCGCCGCGGTCATACGGGCCGCCATGGAGCCCGACTTCCAGCTCACGCTCCTGTCCGTCCAGGGGTGGCTCCCGCCGCGGCCGGAGCTGTTCAACTCCAGCGAGGCCCAGGATGTCGACGTCGTCGGCCGCTACATGGACACGCTGCAGGTCGCTGGGGATAACACGATGGCCCGGCCGGTGACCGCCGTCTGGAGCGACCAGGAGAGCAACATCTCCCAGCAGGCCAACCGCGCCGTGGGCCAGGAGGCCTCCTCGGCCGACGCGATGGCCACCCTCCAGAGCGCGCTCGAAGACACCGAGTCCCAGTAAACGCCGACAGATTCAAACGAAAACCCGACAACTAATTAATATGGTTACGACCAATCACGGAGGGTCCCACTGATGAGTGCCGAGACGGGGCGCGAGTCGCGCCGCTCGGGCGTCCTCGTCGACGCCATGCGCTGGATGGAGAACCTGAGCGATACGCAGTACGCGTATCTGCTTCTGATTCCGGTGTTCGTCCTGCTTGGCGTCGTCGCGCTGTACCCATTGCTTCGGACCTTCGAACTGTCGCTGTATGCGACGTCGCTCGATCTGACCAGCCGAGGGTTCGTCGGTATCGACAACTACGTCCAGCTGTTCACGGGCGGGAAGAACCGATTCCTGCCGGGCGGAACGACGTTCTTGCCGCAGAACCTCTCGCTCGACGCCATGCTGAACAGCGCGCTCGTAGTGACAATCATCTTCGCCGTGGTGAGTGTGGCCTTCGAGACGCTGATCGGTCTCGGACAGGCGCTCATCCTCGACCAGGACTTCTACGGGCGTCGATGGATCCGTGCGGCCATCATCATCCCGTGGGCGGTGCCGATCGTCATCCAGGGGATGATATTCTTCCTGATGTTCAACTCGAACGTCGGGTTCGCGACGCCGCCACTCGCCGACCTGGGCCTGCTGGCGCCGACGAACACGCTGAACGACACCGCCAGCGCCACGTTCATCATCATCGTCGCCGACATCTGGAAGACCTCCGCGTTCATGGCGCTGCTTATCCTCGCCGGGCTGCAAAGCATCGACCGCGGGCTCTACGACGTGGCGAAAGTCGCGGGCGCGAGCAAGTGGCAGCAGTTCAAACTCATCACGTTCCCGCTCATCCTGCCGACCATCGGCGTCGCCGTGCTGTTCCGGTCGGTCCAGGCGATGCGGATTTACGGCATCATCGACACCGTATCGAGCTGTACCGTCGTCCCATCGCTGTCCTGTATGGTCGTCGCGACGTTCAACACCCGCGTGGGGACATCGGCCGCGATTGCCTTCGTCACGGCCGCTATCATCGGTGCCGCCGTGATGGGACTCATCGTGTGGCAAGGGGAGGACGCGATCTGATATGGCAACAGCAACTGACAACGACAACGAGGGGCCGCTGACACGGTGGGTACAGTCCGCCATCCAGAACCCCGAAAAGGTGTACCGGGCGCTGTTCTACGTCGCGATGGTGTTCTTCCTCGTGACGACACTGTTCCCCTTCTACTGGTTGCTCGTGCTGGCGGTGACCCCGTCCGGACGGCTGCTGTCGGGGAGCTTCCTGCCTACGATTGACCTCTTTGGCGTCAGCGCGACGTTCCCACTACCGGTGCCAAAAGGGTTCAATCCGGCGGCGTTTGTTTCCGTCTTCGAGCAGGTCCCGTTCCACCTCTACATGCTGAACAGCTTCGCACTCGCCGTGACGACGACGGTCATCGTCATCGTCGTGGCCAGCCTGGCCGGCTACGTCTTCGGCCGACTACGGTTCCCGGGCCGAGCCGTGTTGATGCTGGGTATCCTGGCTGTCAGCTACTTCCCGCCCGCGGCCTTCGTCATCCCGCTGTTCCAGGTCTTCGCCGGGAACGCGCCGATAACGATACCGTTCACCGACTTCCCGCTGTTCACGCCGCCCCGGTTGCTGAACACGCCGGGCTCGATGGTGTTGCCGTTCAGCGCGCTGTTCATGCCGCTGTCTATCTTCATCCTCACGACGTTCTACGGCCAGATTCCGGACGGCCTGGAGGACGCCGCGCGCGTCGAGGGGACGACACGGCTGGGCGCGCTGTTCCGGGTCATCATGCCGCTGTCGGCCCCGGGTGTGGCGACGGCGGCAGTGTTGACGTTCATCGCCGTCTACAACGAGTACTTCTTCAGTTCGATCATGGCGACCTCCACCGAGGCCGCGAAGTGGTCGCCGATCGTCGGCGGTATCCTCAGCTACCAGACCCAGTACACCACACAATACAACCTCATGGCGGCCGCGAGCATCGTCGGGGTCCTTCCCGTCGTCATCCTCGTCATCGTCGCCCAGGAGCGCATCGTCAGCGGACTGACCTCCGGCGCACTCAAGGAGTGACACATATGGCAAAACTCAAACTCGAACACGTCACGAAACGCTACGACGACCAGGGTGAGACAGTCACCGCGGTCGACGACATGAACCTCGACATCGACCACGGGGAGTTCATCTGCTTTGTCGGTCCCTCCGGCTGTGGGAAGTCGACCACGATGGAGACCGTCGCCGGGCTGACCATCCCCACCGAAGGCAAGGTGTACATCGGCGACCGCGACGTCACGAACCTCCCACCGAAGGACCGCGGCATCGCGATGGTGTTCCAGAACATCGCGCTGTTCCCACACATGGACGTCTATGACAACATCTCCTTCGGGCTGCGGCTCCGGGACTACCCGACCGACGAGATAGACCGCCGCGTCGAGCGAGCGGCCGATATCGTCCAGCTAGAGGGGATGCTCGGGCGGATGCCCGAGGAGATGTCCGGCGGCCAGCGCCAGCGCGTCGCCATCGCCCGCGCGATCGTGCGCGAACCGGACGTCTTCCTGATGGACGAGCCACTGGCGAATCTGGACGCCAAGCTCAAGGTCCACATGCGGACCGAACTCCAGCGCCTGCACAAGGAACTGGACACGACCATCATCTACGTCACCCACGACCAGGAGGAGGCGATGACCCTCTCGGACCGCATCGCCGTCCTCAACAGCGGGAGTCTCCAGCAGATAGCGCCGCCGCTGACCTGCTACAACGAGCCCGATAACCTCTTTGTCGCCGGCTTCATCGGCTCGCCGTCGATGAACTTCGTCGAGGGGACGGTCGAGAGCGACGCCATAGTAACCAAGAACTTCTCGCTCGCTTTCGACCCGGCGAGCGTCGACGGCGTCGGTGTCGGGGACAGCGTGACCATCGGCATCCGGCCGGAGGACATCTACCCCGGCGGGCTTCGCGGGGAGATAGCAGACCACTCGGCGCTCATCGACGCCCGGACGGACATCCTCGAACCGATGGGCGACGAGATATTCGCCTACATGCTGCTCGGCGAGGGCGAGACCTCGATGTCACAGGAGCAGGCGAGCAGCGACCAGCTGCTGGTTAGCATCGACCCGGACTCCGACATCACCGAGGACGAGGACGTTCAGGTGGTCATCGACCGGGGGAACGTCCACCTGTTCGACACCGCCTCCGGCGAGGCGCTGACCCACACGCTCGAGGCAGCGTGGAGCGGCGACGAGGTCACCGAGAGCGAGGCCGAATCGGACGACTGACCATGGAATCGACGCTCGTAGCCACGATCTACTGGGGCGGCATGCTCGTGCTGTTTTTCTTCTGGGCCTACGGCATCGCGTCGTTCGCGCTGGATATGAAAAACAAGATCATCCCCGGCATCGTCCGGTACCGCCGGGGGAGACGCGCGGAGGCTGCCAAACGCGAGCGCGAGGAGGAACGCGACGAACGCGAGCAACAGCTGTACTAACGGATGTAATATCCGTCTCCAGTTCCTTTCCTAACATAATGGACGAGAAACGTGCTATCAAACTAGGCATTATTGGCCTCGGAAACATCGCCCGACTCCACTGTGACTCCCTCCAGAAGGCGGGCTATGGCGGCAGCATCGCCGCCGGGCTGGACGTCGACCCCGACGCTCGCGACCGGTTTGCCGCCCAGTACGACGCGACAGTGTACGAACGACAGGCCGACCTCTATGCGGACGTCGACGCGGTGCTCGTGACCACGCCCAACAAGTTCCACGAGGAGTACGTCATCGGCGCCCTCGACGCGGGTCTGGACGTGTTCGTCGAGAAGCCGCTGGCCCACACCGTCGAGAGCGCCAAGCGCATCGTCGGGGCCGCCCGGGAGGCCGACGGGTTCTGTATGGTCGGCTTCCACAACCGCTTTCGGAACCTCGTTCAGGTGCTGCGTGGCTACCGCGACGACGGGCGGATGGGCGACCTGCGCCACATCGAGGCGAACTACCTCCGTCGGCGGGGCGTCCCCGGCCGGGGGTCGTGGTTCACCCGCAAGGCGCTGGCCGGCGGCGGGTCACTCATCGACATCGGTGTCCACGCCATCGACCTCTCGCTGTATCTGCTCGACTTCCCCGAGGTGGTCGAGGTGTCCGGCCAGACGCGGTCGACCTTCGGCACCCGCTCGGAGTATGCCTACGTGACCATGTGGGGCGAGGACCGCGGCGCCTCGGAGTTCGACGTCGATGACTCCACCTCGGCGTTCATCCGGTGTGCCGACGGCTCGACCATCGCGCTGGAGGTGGCATGGGCGTCCAACCGCCCCGACAGCCAGGAGTACGTCGTCCGGGGGTCGGGCGCCGGTGCTCGCCTCGATCTGGGCTCCGACGAGATAGAGCTGTACGAAACCGTCTCGGCCGACGTGGACCACCATCGGACCTCGCAGGTCGCGACGGCCGACGGGGACGCCCACGGCATCGAGCTGGAGAAGTTCGTCGACAGCGTCGCGGCCGGTGAACCGCCGGGCACCAACACCGTCGACCAGGCTCTCACCGTCCAGCGGGTGATGGACGCCATCTACCGCTCCAGCGAGAAGGGCCGGGCGGTCTCCCTTGCGGAGTGACCGCCATGGACAATTTTAACCATGCTTCCACGGAGTTTCAGCTAGGATGAAAGCCATCGGTGTCACTCGTGAGGGGACGGACGTGGAGCTACTCGACGTGGAGCGGCCGGAACCGGCCGAGGGGGAAGCGCTGGTACGGACGCTGCGCGTCGGCGTCGACGGCACCGACCACGAGGTCGTCGCCGGGTCACACGGCGGCTACCCCGAGGGGGCCGACCACATGATTCCGGGCCACGAGGCCGTCGGGGTCGTCGAGGACGGCAACGGCTCCGGACTGGAGGCCGGGCAGGTCGTCGTCCCGACGGTCCGGCGCAAGCCCGACGGCGAGACCAACGAGTATTTCCGCCGCGGCGAGCCGGACATGGCGCCCGACGGGGAGTACGTCGAGCGCGGTATCGTCGGCGAACACGGCTTCATGGCGGAGTATTTCCCCTCGCCGGCCGACACGCTCGTCCCGATCCCGGACCGCCTCGCGGACTACGGGATGCTCGTCGAACCCATCTCCATCGCGGAGAAGGCAAACGACCACGCGTTCTCGACGCGTGAACCGTTCGAGTGGCGGCCCGACTCGGCCTGCGTGCTGGGCAACGGCTCGCTCGGCCTGTTGACCCTGTGGATGCTCGGCCGGGAGTTCGACCGCACCTACTGCGTCGGTCGCCGTGACCGCCCGGACGCCACTATCGACGTGATAGACGAACTCGGCGCGACGTACGTCGACTCCCGCGAGACGCCCGTCGACCAGCTACCACGGGACCACGAGTCGGTCGACTACGTCTTCGAGGCCACCGGCTACGCACCCCATGCCGTCCAGACCATCCACGCGCTGGCGCCAAACGGCGTCGGTGCCCTGCTGGGTATCCCCGGCTCCTGGGAGTTCGAAATCGACGGCGGGACGCTCCACAAGGAGATAGTCCTCCACAACAAGTGCCTCATCGGCACGGTAAACTCCCACGTCAAGCACTTCGAGGACGCCGTCGGCACGCTCGACGCGATGCCCGAGTGGCTGCTCGACGACCTCGTGACGACCGTTGCCCCGCCCGAACGCGTCGGGGCGGCCTTCGAGGACGACGACGACCAGATAAAGGCCGTCGTCGAGTTCGACACCCTGTAACCGCTCCTCCACAGTCTCTCGACCCGGCGGTCGGCGTCGGTACGCCACCCGAGTTATCGGCGCCGCCGAGCCGACCGACTCCGAACACCTTTGTATCGCTCCGGCCAACTCCCGCCCATGCCATCGGACGACCTGGAGGCGGCGCTCAACGAGGTCATCTCGCGGTTCAATCTCGGTGAGTACGAGATAGACGCGTATCTGGCGGTCCTCCAGCACGGGGAGCTGACCGCCTCTGAGATAGCCGAGCGGACGGACATCCCCCAGCCGCGGGTGTACGACACCGTCCGGAGCCTCGGCGACGTGGGGCTCGTCGAACTGAAGGAGTCCCGACCGATGAAGGTCATCGCCATCGACCCCCGGGAGTCCTTCGGCGACATCCAGAACTCCCTGGACGAACTGGTCGATGCCCTCTCCGCGCGCTACACCGCGCCCGCCCGGGAGCCGGAGGCCGTCTCGCTGGTGAAGTCCAGACCCACGATCTTGCGCTATCTGGAGGACATCATCGACGCGGCCGAGTACGAACTGATGCTGTCGCTGACGCCGTCGCTGCTGGAGCGTTTCGAGACCAAACTCCGGCGCCGACGGGAGGCCGGCATCGCCATCGAGATCCTGCTGTCGCCGGCCGCCGACGCGCCTGCGCCCGACGAGTTCGACTACGAGGCCGTCGCGAGCACCGTCAGGGGTCGGCGCGGTATCACGACGCCCGTGGTGGCCGTCGCCGACGGGAACTACTCGATGTACGCGACCCGGGAGTCGGTCCGAGGCGCGGCCGCCCGCTACGGCGTCATCTTCAACCGCTCGGAACTGGGCTTTCTGGTCTCGGCCTTCCTCAACACCGTCCTCTGGACGACGGCCGAGGAGATAGCCACCGACGACTCGGAGCTCCCTTTCCCGCGTCGCTACGGCACCATCCGCCGGTGTATCTCGGATCTGGCCGCCCTCGACGGCGAGTTCTACGCGACCATCGAGGGCCGGGAGGTCGAATCGGGCGATAGCTGGGTGGTC
>PXQZ01000120.1:0-4484 GCA_003021755.1 Halobacteriales archaeon QH_8_67_36
GTCCCCGTCGGCGACGGCGTCCCGAAGGAGCCGTCGGGCGTCACGGTCCTGGTTCACGTCCCACTCGGTACCGTGGCCACCGGGGAAGACGACGGCGTCGTAGTCGACGGCGTCGACCTGTGCGGTCGGCGATGGGTCGTTCAGGCGCTCGTCGTTCTCGTGAACCGACCGGACCTCGGCGGCGGTTTCCTCTCCGACCTCGTCGGGGTCGACGGAGCGCTCGTCGAGGACGGGCGGCGCCCCGCTCGGCGTCGCGACCTCGATGTCGACGCCCGCGTCGGTGAGTGTCGTGAGCGGCTCGATACATTCCTCGCCCCAGTAGCCTTCCTCGCTGACGACGAACAGTGCTGATGACATCGAAAACAGGTAGGGAGGCGAGACTGATAAGCGGAACCCCCTCGCGATGTCTTAGTCCGTCGCACCGTCTTCGCGCCCTCGACTCTCCCGGCGGAAACGCTTAACCAGTCCGAGCGTCAACTGCCGTCAACACGGTACCATACCGTTCGCACCTTCTACAATGGCAGATATCGAAGAGAGCGTCTCCGGATTCAAGACACACGGCGGCTGGGTCGATGTCGTCGAGCACGGCGAGCGCATCACGCAGGCGCTGAAAGAACTGCTCGGCGACGACGACGTCGAAACCGGCTTCGACGACGAGGCCCTCGAAGAGTTCGACGAGTGGCGACCGAAGAGCCACGAGCGACTCGACGAGGACGTCAACGAGAAGACGGCCGAGCAGGCGAGCGTCGACGAGGGGAAGGGGGAACAGGCGGGGCAAGACCCCGACGAGGACCTCCAGAAAGCCGGCGAGAAACTCACGGAGTCCTACGAGAACCTGGACGAACCGGACGAGGCCAT
Organism: Halobacteriales archaeon QH_8_67_36; assembly: GCA_003021755.1. Taxonomy (GTDB): domain Archaea; phylum Halobacteriota; class Halobacteria; order Halobacteriales; family Haloarculaceae; genus Haloarcula. The sequence goes on from PXQZ01000120.1 coordinate 859, forward strand.
CGACAAGTGGGGCGAGTCGGTCGACTACGTCGCCCGTGCCGCGGACTCGGCCGGCCGGAAGGCGCTGCGCAAGGTCGAAGACACCGTCTACCGGAACGTGATGACACGGATAGCGCCCTACTACTTCGACAACCCGCTCGTGAGCGCGAACCTCCGCCGCATCGGCGACGAGGCGGCGCCCGAATACGTCTTCGAGGTCAACGTCAACGACGACGACCTGAAAGTCCGTGTCTCGAACCGGCTGGCCGACTACGATTCGGCCGTCGACCGCTGGCACGTCGACACCGAGAAAGTGACCGAGGCGGTCGAGGCCGCCGAGGGCGTCGAGGCCGTCGAGCCGGGCGAGGAGACGGACGCCAACTCGAACTGAGGTGACTACCGTGTCGCCGACTGTCGTCCGACCGTGCAAACCACTCGCATACCCCTCCGCTTCGAGTGGAGATCCCGAACGTATCGAACGGTAGGCTCATTTGGGGCAAGGGCAAACGCGGGTGTAGATGGTAGCGGCGACTGTTGTGGTAACGCTCATCGTGGCGTCCGTGGCGAGTCTGTTCATGGCGTGGGCAATCGGGGCCGGATCGTCCGGCTCGACGCCGTTCGCCCCGGCGGTCGGGGCCAACGCCATCTCGGTGATGCGGGCCGGGTTCTTCGTCGGCATCCTCGGGCTGGCCGGCGCGGTGCTACAGGGCGCAAACGTCACCGAAACCGTCGGCGGCGGACTCGTCCTCTTCCCCGACGGTGGCGGGCTCTCGGCGATAGCGGCCATCGTCGCGCTCGTGACCGCCGCCGTCCTCGTGGCTATCGGCATCTTCACCGGCTACCCCATCGCGACGGCCTTCACCGTCACCGGCGCCGTCGTCGGCGTCGGGCTGTCGATGGGTGGCCAGTCGGCGACCGCCACGTACGTCGAAATCGTCTCGCTGTGGGTCGCGGTGCCCTTTGTCGGCGGCGGTATCGCCTACGCGACGGCGTCGCTGTTGCGCCACGAATCGGTGCCGGAACGGCTGGCCGTGCCGGCGCTCGGCGGGCTGGTCGCGGCCGTGCTGGCGAACGTCCGCTTCGTCCTGCTCGCCCCCGAGGCCGAGCAGGCGTCGGTCGCGGAGGCGCTCGCTGCGGCCGCGGGGACGCCCGTCCCGGCCACGATAGCCGGCATCACCCTGCTTGCGGCCCTGCTCGGCGGCGGGCTGCTCTACCGGGACGTCCGCGCCGACGCCGCGGCCGGACAGCGCCACTTCCTGCTCGTGCTCGGCGGACTCGTCGCGTTCTCCGCGGGCGGGAGCCAGGTCGGGCTGGCACTGGGGCCGCTGCTCCCGCTGCTTGACTCGGGGCCGGCGTCGGTCATCCCCATCACCGGCGTCCTCCTCTTTGGCGGTATCGGCCTCCTCATCGGCTCCTGGACCGGCGCGCCACGGATGATAAAGGCCATCGCACAGGACTACTCCTCGCTGGGTCCGCGCCGCTCCATCGCCGCGCTCATCCCGAGTTTCATCATCGCACAGACGGCCGTGTTCTTCGGCATCCCCGTCTCGTTCAACGAGATAATCGTCTCCGCCATCGTCGGCTCCGGTGCGGCCGCCGGCGACGGGGAAGTGAGCCGCGGGAAGATGGGGAAAACGGGACTCGCGTGGCTTGGCTCGCTCGTCCTCGCCTTCGTGCTCGCTTACGGTGCGTTCTTCGCCGTCGATTCGCTACTCTAAGCCGTTCCACCCACACATGCTGCCGGCCGGAAGGCTCCGGCCTGTAGCTCGGTCGTCCGTCACTCGACCTGTGCTTCTTCGGTCTCGTCCGTGCCGTCGTCGAGTTTGACGATTCGGGCCTTCGTTATTCGGGTGTTTTCGACCTGTTCGATGCGTATCTCGACGCCGTCGTAGGTGATGGTCTCGCCCTCCTCGACCAGGCGGCCCGCGCGGTTGAAGATGAAGCCGGCGATGGTCTGAAGATGAAGCCGGCGATGGTCTCGAACTCCTGGCCCTCCGGCAGTTCGAGGTCGAGCGCCTCGTTGACCCCCTCGATGTTGACCTCGCCTTTGACCGTGACGGTGTCGTCGCCGATGTACTCGATGGGCTCTTCCTCCTCGCCCTCCAGTATCTCGCCGACGATCTCCTCGGTGAGGTCCTCCATCGTCACCAGCCCCTCCGTCGTCCCGAACTCGTCGATGACGATGACCATGTGGAGCCGTTCGGCCCGCATCTCGGTCAGCAGGTCGTCGACGTTCTTGGACTCGGGGACGTGCAGCGTCGGTTCGATAATCTCTTCGAGCACCATGTCGTCGGCGAACTTCTCGCCGTAGTCGAGGTCACGGACGAGGTCGCGGATGTGGACGACGCCGATGACGTTGTCCAGGCTCCCCTCGTACACCGGCAGGCGGGCGTGGCCGCTCTGGATGGCCGTTTCGAGGGCCTCGCGGATGGAGGCGTCCTTGGCGACGGCGGTCATGTCCAGTCGGGGGGTCATCACCTCCTTGGCGATGGTGTCGTTGAAACGGAGGGTGCGCTGGAGCATCTCGCGTTCCTCCTCGTCGAGGACCCCCTCGCGCTCGCCCGTCTCGATGATGTCCTGAATCTCCTCGCGGGTGACGTAGGAGGTCTCGATGGCCGACCGGCCGCCGGTTATCTTGTTGACGATGCGGGTCAGGTAGTCGAAAAGGAAGATGAGCGGGAGCAGGACTTTCTCGGAGAACTTCAGCGGCCTGGCGATTCGCAGCGCCCACGACTCCGTGTTCTCGACGGCGTAGCTCTTGGGGGCGCTCTCGCCGAAGAGGAGGACGATGGCCGTGATCCCGAACGTGGCCGCGAGCACGGCCTGGCCACGGGAGAAATAAAAGCCCAGCAGCCCCGTCGCGATGGACGACATCGCGATGTTGACGAGGTTGTTGCCGACGAGGATAGTCACCAGCAGGCGGTGCGGGTCGGCCTTGAGCGCTTCGAGCGTCCGCGCTCCGGGCACGCCGTCCTCGACCAGCGCCTCGGTCCGGTGGGCCGGCAGGGAAAACATCGCGATTTCCGAGGAGGAGAAAAACGCCGACAGAAGGATCAGCACGAGTATCGTGACGACGCCGCCGACGAGGACGGCGCTCTCCGGGACGGCGACGCCGAGGACCTCGACGGTCTGGAGCATCGCCGTGGGCGACTCGAACGCCATGGGGAAGGCCATGAACAGTCCGAGTTGTCATTGCCGGGGATTAAGCCTTGTCGTCACTGCTGGCGTCGATGGCGAAGCGCTTACCAGCGTCTCGCCCCTATTTGTGGCCGTATGAGCGAGCCACCCATCACACTCTACCGCCTGCAGGCGTGTCCGTTCTGCGAGCGGGTCGTCCGGACGCTCGACGACCTCGGCGTCGACTACCGCTCGCGGTTCGTTGAACCAATGCACTCCGAACGCGACATCGTTAAGCGACTCACCGGCAAGCGCACCGTCCCGGCCATCGTCGACGAGGGGACCGGCGTGACGATGAGCGAGAGCGCCAACATCGTCGCGTATCTGGAGCGGACGTATGGGTCGGACGGCACGGACGCCGACCGAGGGGCGGCCTGATGGTGGAACTCGACTTCGACGTGGTCGATCTCGACCCGGCCGACCACCCCGAGACGGGCGAGACGGCGCCCGACTTCACACGGCCGCTGGTG
>PXQZ01000120.1:4500-6792 GCA_003021755.1 Halobacteriales archaeon QH_8_67_36
ATGGACGGCGCCTTCCCGGCCACGTATCTCTGGAACGAGGTCCGGGACCGCGGGTGGCACGAGGCGGCGACCCTCGTTGGACTCTCGATCTCGGGGCCCTACGCCCACAAGGACCTGCTCCACGAGCGCGACATCGAGGGCCAGGTCAGGCTGTTCTCGGACCCGAAAAACGGCGTCGCCGAGGCCTACGGCATCGACATGAACCTGGACGGGATGGCCGGCATCACCGAGCCTCGCCCCGCCGTCTTCCTCCTCGACTCCGACCGCACGGTCGAGTACGCGTGGGTCGGTCAGGAGTGGCCGGACTTCCCCGACTACGACGCCGTCGAAGCAAAACTGTGAGCGACGACGGCGACGCTGCGGCGCTGGACCGCGCGGCCGCGGCCCTCCGGGACGTGGAACTGGTCGTCTATCCGACGGAGACGGTGTACGGGCTGGCCGCCGATGCGGCCGACCCCGAGGCGGTCGCGCGGGCGTTCGAGGCGAAGGAGCGCCCGCGGGAGAACCCCGTCTCGCTCGCGGTGCCGAACGTGGACGCGGCGCTTGCGTACACCCGGCCGACCGAGCGGACCGAGCGGTTCATGCGTGAGTTCCTCCCGGGGCCCGTGACGGTAGTCACAGAGCGCCGTGAGCGCGTCCCGGACGTCCTGACCGACGGCGCGCCGAAGGTCGGCGTCCGCGTGCCGGACCACCCCGTCGCGATCGCCCTGCTGGAGCGGGTCGCGCCGCTGACCGCGACCAGTGCGAACGTCTCCGGGAACCCGAGCGCGACGACCGTCGACGAACTGGACGCTATCGCCGAGCGAGCGGCCGTCGTGCTGGACGGCGGCGAGACGGGCGGGACGGGGTCGACTGTCGTCGACGTCGAGGCGGGGACGGTTCACCGCCGCGGGGCCGGAGCCGACGCCGTCGAACGCTGGCTCGACGAGCACTAAAGCAGCGACCGCAGCGACCGCGTGGTGACGCCACACTGCTCGCGGTACTCGCAGGGCTCGCACTTGGCGTCGTTGCTCGTTCTGGCCGGCGGCCCGTCGATGCTCTCGGCGACCCGCAGCGCCCGCCGGTACTGCCCGCTTCGTCTCGCCGTCACCTCGATTTCGCGGACGACGCCGTAGGCCGGATACTCGGCGACGGCCCGCTCGACCGCCCCCTCGCGCTCCCAGGAGAGCGCCTTTGCGGCGGCAACCAGCCGCACCGACTGGGGCTCCCAGACCCCCTGGTCGGGCGGCCGGCCAGCGAAGACCAGCGACGGCACGGCCCCGTCGTCCGTCCCGACGAGCTTGTGAGCGATGCCGCGGGCGTCCTTCCCGGCGAGATAGACGTCCGTCTCGGCGGGGTCCGCCAGCGCGTCCCAGTCGTCGAGTCGGTCCCGGGCCGCCCGCAACCGCTCGCGGACGGTCGCGGGGTCGGGCTCGATGGGTGCCGACAGCAGCGCCGCGTCGTCGGTCAACAGCCGGTCGTAGTCACCGGCGAGCCGTCGTCTCCGCTCTATTTCTTCGGGGACCTCCGGCGAGCCGTCCCGGCGGCGGTAGTAGAGCTTTCGCGGGCAGTAGGCCGCTGTCTCGAGGTCACGGAAGGTGTGATCGGCCATGGGCCCGGGTGGGCCCGGGTTCGGACAAAAACCTTCGTCTCACATCGAGATGTCGGCGTCGGAGTCGAGCGAGTCGATGTCTTCGCTGGCCTCGTCGAGGCCCGTCTCCCGGACGGCCGCCGTGTGTTGCGTCGCGAGCCCCGCGTCGGACAGCGCGTCCTCGAACTCGCTGGTGAAGCGGTGGCTCACCCCGCGGGCGGCGGTCTGGGCTTCGACCACGCGGCGGTAGCGAGCCGCGGTCTCGGTGTCGATGTCAAATACCGCGGCGAGTTCCTCGTCGGTGTCGTCGCCGACCACGCGCCGGCGGAACGCCCCGATGTCGAAGTCGGCGTCGTCGTCGGTCTCCCGCAGGAGATGCAGGTCCAGACGGGCCTCGACGACGGCCGACTCGTCGCTGTCGAGTTCGTCGGCCAGTTCTACGTCGTCGCGGCCGGCGTAGAACTCCCGGACCACCGTCACCAGGTCGGGGTCGTCCAGCTCCGTCCGGAAGCCGTAGCGGTCGCGCATCCGCGCGACGGTCTCGCCCAGTCGCTCCGACACCGCCGCCTCGTCGGTGTCGGTCAGCGACCCGCGACCGGCCGCCTGTGATTCCGTCACGGATTCCTCGCCGGCGACGTCCATGAAGATGTTCCGGAGCTGTTCGGTTTTCTCGTCCATCCGACTCGAATGGTACTACGCTGAAACATATAGCTGTTTGGCGG
>PXQZ01000121.1:0-778 GCA_003021755.1 Halobacteriales archaeon QH_8_67_36
AGGAGGAATTACCGCCCGGAGAGTATATATGTGGTTTCCCGAGGATCCTAAGATGACAGCACTCCCCGCCTCATCGCGTAAAGTCTTCGTTTCGCTGCGTTAGCTATCGAAACCAATCGCTCTTGATTCGGCACACGTTAGTCTACCCCCGCGTCGTTTATATATGGCGTCAGTGTGACCGCACAAGGGCAGCTGACTTGGGAACAAAACCAGCGAAACACCCCGCCAAACGCCTGATTTGAGGGTAGCGGCCCCGCGTCCTTGACAAGGACGAGAGTTCGGATTCAACCACATGCTTCTGCCGACTTCACTTCCGCGAGGCGTTCCGTCGCCGAGCGACCGCTGCAGTCGGCAAACTGACGGTGAAACCCGAATTCCTGCCAGTCGCGAGCAACGGACTGTGCGACTGTCCGCACGTCGTTCAGGCCGACGCTGCGGGGAGCGGGTTTATGTCGGTGGTTGTAACAGCATACGCCGGGATGCGCCAGTACGAGGCGGTCGCGGCAGTGATACGGGACAATGGGGGGACGCGGCGCTGAAGCTGCTGTACCGGCGGGTGCCGGCCGTCGAAGAGGGAGTGGAGGACGGAGACGCCCGACGCCAGTATCCATCGCATCGTCTAAACCCGCGACGAGTTCTTCAAGATACGGCCTGAGCCGTGGGCACTGGCTACTCAAGCTGTCGGTCCGCCCGCTCACGGGGGTCGACGCGGCCCGACGGAGCCGGTTTTACCCCGTTAGTCGGCGTCTCTCCGGGGCCGTCGGTGTGGTCCCATCGG
>PXQZ01000121.1:869-5376 GCA_003021755.1 Halobacteriales archaeon QH_8_67_36
TCCGTCTCCCGCGTGACTGCTCAGACGCCCCAGGAGATACGGTCCCAGAGCCGTTCGTATCCGTAGTACGTCCCGGTCTTGACGAGGTTCGCTACGAGGCCGATACTCAACGCCTGGGTGGTGTCTTCCGTGACGAACAGGGCAACCATGACCGTGATGACTACCATCAGAACCCGATACAGCAGTGTCTTGACCAGCGCGCGGGACAGCCGCTGATGTGGCGACCGCGTCACTACCCCGGCGACGGTCCGTCTGAGTGAGGCGAGATACGACACGGTTGTTTGACCAACAGCCGCCTGATAGGAAACGCTTCCGTCTGTGCGGGCGTCGCGCGGTCGCTCACTCGCGATGGACGCCGTCGACTTCGCAGGCGCGTCGATCTCACTCCCGGTTCGGTTCCTCGGCCAGCGCGCGCTCCTGCAGTTCCCTGCATTTCTCGCCTTTCACTTCGAGGTCCGAAACGGGCGTCGGTTTGCCGTCCTCGACGGCGACGAAGGTGGCGTACGCGGAGGTGGTCGACTCGGTCTCGCCGGTGTGAGGGTTTTCGGCACTGACCTCGATGCGGACGCGCACGCTCGTGCGGCCAGTGGCGTAGGCGTAGGACTCCACGAGTGCGTTGTCGCCGATGGGGACGGGTCGCTCGAAGTCGATGCGGGACATCTGAGCGGTGACACAGGACTGCTCGGCGGCCCGCATCGCGGACATCGCGCCGATCTCGTCCATCCACTTCATCACGATGCCGCCGTGGGCGCTGTCGTAGTTGTTGGCGTGGGTGGGCTGGACGCGCTCGCGGTTGACGATGTGTGTCTCGGCGACGTGGGGCATGGAACGGCCTACAGCGGCCGGAGATAAAAGCGGCTGGTGTGGCTACTGCTGCTGTGCCGGATTGCCTTCCTCGTAGGGCTGGACGACGACGAAGCCGTCGGGGTTCGTGAACTCGAGCTGGTAGCGCTCGCCGGAGGACTGCCCGATCATGTCCGAGAGGCTGCGGTTGACGCTGCTGGACGGGGAGTTGTTCGCGCTCCAGGCGACGGTCGCCTGCGGGTCGGTCTTTATCGGCGGCGTCAGCACCAGCGGGCTGCCGTGGGTCGTGATGGCGATGCTGCCGGGGCCTTCGAGGAAGACGTTCGTCAGGCCGCCTGCCGAGGTGCCTGAGACGCTGCCGATGGTCGAGATGCTGTAGTCGACCTGTGACTCGAAGGCCAGCACGTCGTTGCCGTTGACCGAGATGGACTCGTCGGCGTCCAGTTCCATGATCTGGACCTCCTTCCCCTGGTCGGCGAGGTAGAGGTGACCCGACCCCTCCACGTTCATCACGGGCGTCCCCTCGCTGGTCGCCTTCGACTTGATGAAGCCGGTGATGCCACCCTCGGCGTTCGAGGAGCCGGTAAAGGAGAGGTCACCGTCGTAAGCGACCATCGACCCGGCCTTGGCGACGACGCTTCCGTCGACGGCGATGTCGAGCAGCTTGCTGTTCTCTAACTGGAAGGGACTTCCACCCTCCTGCGGTTTGTTCTCGCTGACGAATTCGTCTACATCCATTGTGTATCCCGGCCGAGTAGTCGGCCGCCACTGGCGCGTTTGTCACGGGGGTATGAAACGTTTGTCCCGCTAACGGGCCGTGTTACTTTAGCAGCAACGGACTCAGAGAACTAGAAAGCCCCGGCCTGCAACATTTGGGAGCGGTTCGAGGGAGCGTCACTCTCTCGTCATCTGCTCACGGGCGCTTCGCGCCGACGACGCCCCTGTCAGCCCCCACCGTAGCCGGGTGACCAGTCGGCATGGGTGGGGCTTTCTGACCGTCTGCCGTCGCTGTCGCTCAACTAAACACTGCCCGCTGACGGGTGTCGTAACTGCCGGCTGGGGAGATAAAAACCGTCGAGCGCCGCCGCCGTCAAAACGGGAGCGGGAAGGGGACCGAACCGCGGCTGTACCCCTCCAGGCGGCCGTCGGGCCGGTAGCGGAAGACGACGAGGGGTTCGTAGCCGACGCTCGGCTCTTCGGCATACACCCGCGCCCACTCGTCGTCGTGGAAGGAGGTACAGTCCACGACGAGGACGGCGCCGGGGTGGGCGGCCAGCTGGTCGCGGGTCTTTGCGTCGCCGGAGGCCTTCAGCGCCCCGATGGCGGTGTCGACCTGCCGCCGACCGGGCGGCCGCGGCCGGGTCACCTCGACGAGGGTGTCGTCGACGCGGAAGTCGACGGAGTGGCCCGATTCGAGTTCGACCTCGGGGACGATGTCGTTGCCCGCGTCGACGAGCAGTTTCGCGGCGTTGAACTCCCCCATCGTCGCCTGCATCCGCGAGCGGTCGAACCCCTGGCTGGTCCCCAGCTTGCTGGCCATCGTGTAGCGGTGGTCGTCGAGCACGCCGGTCGCGAGGAAGTCGTCGTAGAACTGCAACCCCGCCTCCCGGTCGGCGTCGGGGAAGCCGCCGGCGTGGTCGCGGAAGAAGGTCCGCGTGGAGTCGCGGCCGTCCTTCGAGAGGAAGACGGGGAGAAAGAAACGCGAGAGCGCCTCGTACTCGGTGAGCCACGGGTCCTCGACCTCTAGCTGGGCGAGCAGTTCCCGCTGGGCCCACTCGGCGATGGCGCCGGGGCTGCGCTCGAACGTCTGCTTGTCCGTCCGCCAGAGTGCCTTTGGCGTCCGTGTGTTGCCAAGCCAGTAGGCCTCCTGGCCGTTCCAGACAAAGAGCGCCAGGTCGCCGTTGTCCATCTCCAGCCGGCGGGCCGCCCATCCCTCGGGAACGTCGAAATCGAATCGGGCCAGCCACGCTGTAGTGTACCCGGCCGGTGCTCTTGTGCGTTCCGTTGCAGTACTGGCGGGTCCGGGCGAGACACATCCGTTCGAACGGAGCAAGAGCGGTTCACGCGAACCGCCGTCGGCGATTCACATTTTTTCGCAAACGGTCTTCAAGGAACGATTCGCGCCGTCCGGCGTGGACCCGACAGAAAAAAGCTCACCGTTACATTGATAATTGATACCACACTACGTTAAACGTGGTAACCTATGTCTATGGGAGCGTACGACGACGACGAACACGAACGCCGTGAGCGCAAGAACAACGAGGTCGATATGTCGGAAGACGACGACCGGACCGCGTATCACGGGACGGTCGACTACGACAGCGGCGAATCGACCGAGGAGCTGCTGGATCGGTTCAAGCAGATCAACTCCGACTGAGACCGCTTCTGGACCTGATCTGTAACAGCGCCACGGAGACGCCGGTGACGACGGTGACGGCGGTGACGTGGGCGAGCAAGGCCGCGAGCAGCACCTGCTGGTCGAGGACGAAGGGGACGAGCACGAGCTGGAGAACGCCAAAGCCCCACGTCTCGATGTCGGCGCGCTGGAACACACGCGCAGTGTCGGGATCCAAGCGGAAGCGCAACGACCGCCAGAGCCCGGTGACGCTGGCCCACCACCCCGTCCCGATGCGGTAGCAGATGTCCCAGAGAATGAGCAACATGAGATACACCACCAGCACCGGCGGATCCGGGCCAAAGAGTGTGTCCAACAGCGAGGAACTCGCCGTCTGGGGGTCAAAGACGAAGATGTGTGTCAGTAGAGCGATGTAGGCAAGCACCGACAGCACGACCTCCATGTTCGAGGAGAACAGCAGCGCGCGGTAGGTCGGCGGGACGTCGATGCGCCGGACGAGCGTGCTGATGCGGAGCATCTCGATGCTGCCGACGGTGGCGACGAAGATGACCGCCGTCGCCGCGATAGCGACGTTCCAGGTGTCGTAGTACCACGACAGGGCGACGACGGCCACCTCGAAGACGACCAGCTGGATGGCGAGCGCCGCCCACGTCGGGAGCCGGATGCCCGGCAGGGCGCCGACGATGCTCTCGTACACCCACGTCTCGCCGTACTCGGGGTGTGGTGTGTCGCCGCTCACTCGCGGCCCCCTCCGGGCGTCGGTCGCGCGTGCCGGCCGACCGCGTCGCCCCCTGCCGGCCCGGTCAGGCGTCCGTGCATACCCCACCCACAGGGCGGCAGGCGGTTAAATCATCATCCTCTCCGGTCGTCGGCTGCCCGCCAGAGCCGCGGCCGGAGCGCGTCGCCGTACCCCTGTTGCACGAAGCGGCGAATCTCCTCGCGACCGAGCGGGACGAGATCGTACGCGTCGTCCAGCGGGTCGAACGGGCCGGTCCGCCCGTGCTCGATGTCGCGGTCGGTCAGAAGCTGTCAGTCGAGACAGCAGCCCGCACACTCCCCATAGTCGACCTCCATGGGAAATATAGGATTCCCAACAGCAAAAAGAAAGGGCCTTGTGCGTGTCGCCGCTAATTAGACCATGGCATCGGACCCCTGTGACGGCTGTGGGGACTCGGTCTCCATCGGCGGCGGCATCGCCAACATCTGGACCCGGGAGAGCCGCCCTACCGAGGGGATCGTTCTGGAACTGGGCGATGACACCGAACACCTGCTCTGTTACGACTGCATCGACCGTCTGCCCGACGACCGCGAGGTGCGGGCGGCTGACGTGGCGGCGCTAGACCCATA
>PXQZ01000122.1 GCA_003021755.1 Halobacteriales archaeon QH_8_67_36
GAGGTGGGCGTCGGCGTTACCGTCGAGGGCGTCGTGTGCGTAGCCGTCGTCGTGGGGCACCACGTCCCGCAGGTAACTCTCGACGTCGCCGAGCAGCCGTTGTTCGGCTTCGGTGACCGCGACGCCGGCGGTCGTGTGTTTGACGAACACTGTACAGACCCCGTGTTCGACGTCGGATGGGACTCTGTCCTCGACGTCCTCGGTGATGTCGACGACGTCGAGGCGGTCGGTCGTCTCTACCTGGATCGACATACGCGCCCGTTCGAGTGGCGAGACCAAGATTCACCCGCCTGCGACACTCCGTCGAAAGCGAGTCTTTGCCGACCAGTCGGTGTGACTGTGCCACGGCCAGTCAGTCCTGCGTGGTGTTTTCTCCGTCCTCGGTCGCGGCGTCGGCCTGGCCGTCGGCGGTGTCCTCGTGGGGGGCCTCGGCCGGCGCACCCGCTGCTGGGCCACGTCCGCCGCGGGGTCTACCGACTCGCCGTGGAGCAGTTCCGGGAAGACGGTTCGGACCGCCTCGATGGACAGGACGAAGACGATGGGCATGAGAAAGAAGCCGTACCAGCCGAAGAATATCGGGCCCGGAACGTACGCGAACAACAGGACGAGCGTGGTGAGGTGGTGGCCGGTCACGTAGGGCCGGAGGAACGTCTGCGGGAGGATGTCGAGGGCAAAGAAGTAGACGAGGGCGATCCCGGTGAAGGGGAGGCCGCGCCGCCGGCACCGACCGCCGAGAGCGCGGGATAGCCGACCACCGGGAGGGAAACCACCTTGCCGACGACGATGGGAACCAGGCTGGCGACCCCCGTCAGCACGCCGAGGGGCAGGACCGGCGGGACCCGGAGCCCCGGCGGCGCGAGCGCGTTCGTCATCAGTCGCTCATTGCTCGAACGTCGAGTAGCGCCTGCTCTTTCCGACCGGCCTCCAGCATCACGTCGGCGGCCTCGCGGAGCCACGTCGGGACGCCGGCGACATGGTCGGCGTGGGCCTGCGGACGGGCGTCGGCCCCGTAGAGTCGTGCAGGCTCCGAGTAGTGTGCGACCGGGCGAACGTCGCCCCAGGTCGAGCGGGCGAGGTCGAACGCCTCGCGGTAGGTGCGGCCGCGGTCCGTGAACTGGTGGTGGTGGTAGTCGAAGACGACCGGAACGAGGTCGCCGACCGCGTCGACGAGTTCCGGGACGCTCCAGAGACTCGCTTTGTCGTCGTTCTCGACGGTGAGGCGCTGCCGGGCGCCCGGAGAGAGGCGGGCGACGGCGTCGCGGAACCGCCGGGCCGTCGCGGCCTTGTCGCCGTAGGTCGCCCCGATGTGGACGTTAATACTGTAGTACGGCGACCGGTCGAGCCCCATGTGGTCCAGCCAGTCGGCGTGGTACTCGACGGCGGTCAGGGAGTTCTCGACCGTCGATTCGGTCTCGCTCGCGAGCTTACACCAGTGGGCCGGGTGGAAGGTCAGTCGCATCCCGTGGTCCCTGACGAACTGGCCACAGTCGGCGGCCAACGCCGCAATACGGTCGTATTCGGGCAGCTCTTCCAGGTCGAACTGCGAGTTCCACGGCACCAGGTCGGAGGTACAGCGATAGAAGTAGATGTCGTGGTCGACGTTCCACTGTAGTATCTCGGAGAGGTCTTCGAGGTTCCGGACCGTCAGTTCGGCGGCGTAGTCGAGCCCCCGTGACTCCCACGTCTTGCGTTGCATATCGCGGTTGCACCGCAGCGGCGGCTCCCGCTCGCGGAGTGTGCGGTTCAGACAGGCGTAACCAAGCATCGACGGGTCTAGGTGACCCAGCGGGAAATACAACACTGCGACCGCAGGGACAGGGGCGCCCGGCTCCCAGTGAGTGCCTCCCGGTCAGTACTGGGTGCCAGGACGGAAGGAACTGTCGCGAATATTGTACGTATGCCGGAGGCTTATACTGGTAGCTGTAAGTTCGTAAAGATATTCGCCACCCCTGGGTGGCGAATTACTTCAGTTTGTTACAGCCACCAGTATCACTCGTCCGACTCCGAACTCTCGTCTCGCGTCCCGCCGTCCTCGACGGCAGTGCCCGTCGTCCGTCCGCCGTCCTCGGCGTCCGTGTCGTTCGGCCGCCGATACACCGGCAATCGGAGGCCGAACGGCGGCAAGCGCCACCGGAGTTCCAGCAGCGCCCAGACGAACAGGGACAGAAGGCCGAGGGCGGTCGCGGCGGCTTCGGGAACCCCCACCCATACCGGCGCAACGTAGTAGGCGGCGTTGAGCCACCGCGACGGGACGACCCGTCGTAGGAGCTTCCCGGCCGCGACGACGGCGTCCCGGTCGCTCTTGGCGGTCGTATCGGTGGCCTCGACCGACCGGGAAGTGAGATTCGCCCGCCGAGCGCTTTGCCCACCGGAACTCCCCTCACCGGTGCCCAGCCGTTCGGCGTCGTAGGGGTGGTCGAGTCCGACCGACCAGACGACGCTGCCGTTCGGTGCGACCTCCAGCACGCGGTTCCCGTGGGTGTCGGTGACGAGCGTGTTGCCGTTCGGCAGCCGGTCGGCGTCCCGTGGCCACTGCATCCGCTCGTCGGCCCAGGTCCAGGCGCGCTCCCAGCTCCCGTTCTCGCGCTGGTACTCGACGACGCGGCTGTTCTCCGAGTCGGCGACCACGATAGCGGGGCCGCCCCGCTCGGCGGGGATGAAGTCCGGGTTGTGCTGTTCGTGCAGGACGTCGTGGTCGTCGTCGGCGCCGAGCGTCCTGTTCGCCTGTACCCCCGACTCGGGGTCGACAAAGACGACCTGGTCCTGATTGCGCAGGCTCAGCATGACGCGGCCGTCGTCCAGCAGTTCGACGTCGTTGAGATGGGTCCAGTCGACGGGATAGGGGCCACCGCCGGTGACCGGGAAGGCGTTCTGGGCGTCCCAGCGCCACTCGGTGAGTCCGGTGGTGGTGTTGACCAGCACCACCGCGTCTGCGTGCATGTCCGCGACGAGGACGTGGCGCTTGTCGACGCGGACGTGGTCGTGCCACTCCGCGGCGGTCTCGCGTGGGTCATACCGGGAGCGTATCACCGTCGTCTCGCCAGTCGTCAGGTTCGTCCGCTCGACCAGATTGCGCGCACACGGCGGGTCCCGACAGTTTGGGCCCGCCGTGTGAACCGTGTCGGTCGCGGTGTACTCGACGGTCGCCGACGTGTTCGGGACGGGGTCCACGTCGAAGTACTTCGTGTGCTCGTCCTCGTAGTAGAGCCGGCTGCCGTTGGGGTGCCAAGCAACGATAGTGCCGTACCGGGCGGACTCGGTCGCAACGGTGACACCTTCCCGGGGCGGCGCTTCGGGAACGTCCGCAGCCGTTCCGGTCCGCGGGGCCGTCGTCGCGCCCTGGAACACTATCAGCGCCGAGAGCGAAACGACGGCGAGCAGCGCCAGCCGGAGTCGCCGGCGGCTCAGGACCCCGGTAACGTGTGCGAACGCGCTCACGTACAGACTCGGCCGCACCGAGCGTTATCAGTATTGACGCGCTGTCCCGGAGTAAGGGCGTGCTGGCAGCGGTAGCAAGTGCTTACCCGGTTCGACGCGTCGGCCGGGCTGACCTGCACGTGGACGGCCAACCGGGAAGCTAACAGTCCTGGCTCACAAAGGGCGGAAACAGGAATGCAACGGGACCAGGCGGTGTTCGACGACATCCAGTTTCTCACCGGCTCGCCACACCGCCGAGCGGTCCTCGCCGCGCTCTGTGACGAGCCGGCCCGCCCCAACGAACTCTGTGCGGACATTGACGCCACGCGGACGACGGTTCAGCGCATCCTCGCCGGCTTTCGCGAGCGCCAGTGGGTCGTCAAACACGACGGGGACTACCGAGCGACGGTGACCGGCCGGCGGATCCATGAGCGCTACGAGGCGCTCCACGAGGAGGTCACGCGGGCCCGACGCTTCGGACCGCTGGCGGCACATCTGGGCCCGGTCGCCGACGACCTGCCGGTGGCGGCCGTAAAGAGCGGCCGGCTCACGGTCAGCGAGGACGGGAACCCGTTGGCCGCTCTCAGCCGGTTCACCGAGTGGCTACGGACCGTCGAGGGGGAGATGCACGCCATCTCGCCCGTCGTCGCCCGGCCGTTCAACGAGATCGGCGCCGAACTGCTCGACGCGGAGACACGGATCGAGTTCGTCATCGATTCGGCGGTGCTGGAGCAGTCGAAAGCACAGTACGAGTCCGACCTGGAGCTCGGCGTGGACCACGACCGAATGACCATCTACGTCCATGAAACCCCCCTTTCCATCGGGGTCGCGTTCGACGACAACCGCTGCTGTGTGATCGCCTACGACGACGCCAACAACCTCAGAGCGGTGCTCGAAGCCGGGGACGGGGAGCTCTACGAGTGGACCACCGGCGTGTTCGAGCGCCACCGCGAGCGCTCGGTGCCGCTTTCCACGCTGTACGACGAGGAGAACCCGGCGGGGAACCGCTGAACGGGGACGGGCAGCACACCGGTTGGCTGCCGACTGTGGAGGGCCGAAGCGGGCGGGGGCAGGACTAAACCAGGCTCCCCACGGGAACGGTCCGGTCGGGGCAGCCTATACTTATCCGCTGATAGGTGTTACAGGGGTTGTAACACCACCGGTCGGGTTCGGTTAAGCGACGGAGACGGCAAACGGCCGGAAAGGTTCTTTCGTCGCCGTATCGTTGTACGCGTGTGACAGTGCCCCACCGCTCCGGTTTCGAGACGCAGTCCGAGGAGGTCACGAGCGAACGGCTCCCCGTCGAGGGGTCGATTCCGGCGTGGCTGGCCGGCCGTTACGTGGGGAACGGCCCGGGGCAGTTCGAGGTCGGTGACCGGACGCTGGGCCACTGGTTCGACTCGCTGGCGATGGTGCGCGGGTTCGACATCGACGATGGGGTTAGCTACACGAACCGGTTCGTCCGGAGCCGGGACTACGCGTTCGCCCGCGACCGGGGGCGGGTGCGGACGCAGTTCCCCGGAACGCCGCCGGATCGGCCGGTGTGGACGCGACTCCGGCAGGCACTGACCGGCGAGTTCCCGGACAACCCCGTCATCGGCGTGGCCCGCATCGGCGGCGAACTGGCGGCAATCACGGAGTCGCCGGTCGCACTCACGCTCGACCCCGATACCCTCGAAACGACCGGACGCATCGACCTCACCGCCGGCCTCGACGCCGACCTCACGCTTGGCCACCCACACTACGACCCGTGGCGGGAGACGCTCGTCAATCTGGGCGTCTCTTACGGTCGGGAGACGACCTACACCCTCTTTCGCCGTGACAAGCAGACTGTGGAGCCGACGGCGACAGTCGCGTTCGACGACGCACCGTACGTCCACTCTTTCGCCCTGACCGAACGCTACGCCGTGTTACCGGCGATGCCGTTCGGGCTCAACGCGACCGAACTGCTGCTGGGTGTAATAACCCGTGCGACGTTCGTCGACGCGTTCGAGCGGTTCGACCGGCCGGGCGAGTTCGTCGTCGTCGACCGTGAGACGGGCGAGGTCGCGGCTCGCAACCGGGTCGACCCGCTGTTCGTCTACCACCACGCAAACGCCTTCGCCGACGGCGACGACCTCGTGGTAGACCTCGTCGGCTACCGGGACCAGCAGGCCGTGACGGACCTGACGCTGGCGAACCTCCGGAGCGACTCGCCGTCGGTCCCGCGGGGCGACCTCCGGCGCTACAGGCTGCCACTCGATGGCGGGCGGGCGACCGGCGAAACCCTCCGCGAGGGCCACATGGAGTTTCCCGTCATCGACTACCCGGGGCGGCTGGGGCGGCCCTACGACCGTGTCTACGTCGCCGAGTCGGACGGCGACGCGGCGCTCCCGACCCGGCTGGCCCGCGTGGCCGTGCCCGACGGCGACGCGGTGACGTGGGCGGAACCGGGGGCGTTCCCAGGTGAGCCGACGTTCGTTCGTGCGCCCGAGGCCACCGACGCCGATGGCGTCGTCCTCTCGGTCGTTTTCGACGCCGAGACGGACGATTCCTTCCTGGTGGTGCTCGACGCGACGACGATGACCGAACGGGCGCGGGCGCCGCTGCCCCACCGACTCCCCTATGGCTTCCACGGCCAGTTCTACGCCGCCACCGACCCCGTCCGCAGCATGGCATGACCACGGCGGGAGTGTGACCGGCGGTACCGCCGGGCGAAAACTAAGTACCCGGCTCCCGTCGCTTGAAACATGTCACCGCCCGGACGCGAAGTCCAGTATACGGAATCGGACGTCATCGAGGTGTTCAAACACCGGGGCGACTACGCCGAGCCGCTGACCGCCAAGGAGATTGCGGACCGGCTGGGCTGTTCGCGGCGAACGGCGCTGAACAAGCTCCACGACCTCGAGGCCGAGACGGACATCACCAGCAAGAAGGTCGGCGGGCGCTCGCGGGTGTGGTGGATTCCGGTCCGAACCGACTGACGATGCCGGAACGACACGAGCGAGCGCCGGCGCCGACAGCGGCGCGAGGGCCATGAGTCCGACGGACCTGCTCGCCGGGCGGCGACGCAGAGTCGCGTTCGGGCTGGCGACGCTGCTCTGTGTGGCGGTGCTCGTCGGCGGCTACGCGGCCGCCGAGTCCAATTCGACCCTGGCCCGGAGCGGTGGGACCGGTGCGGCAGCGGCGGCGACGAACGAAGGGGTCGTCCCGCCCCGCGAGAACGTCACCGTCGTGGCGACCGACTCGACGGCGTTTCTCACCGACGAGGGCGACGGCCCCCGAAAGCGGGCCGAACTGGTCGCGTTCGCCCCGAACGGCAGCGTCTCCTACCGCAATGAGAGCCACACGCGCTACTGGGACGTCGACCCGGTCGCGGGGACCGACGCGACCGTCGAGTATCTGTACGCCGACCACCTCTCGCCCGAGGACTGCAACTCCGGGGACGTCTGCACCCGCAACGGCGTCGAGCGGGTGAACCTCACGACCGGGAACGTGACCAGCGTCTACTCACGCGTCACACCGGGGAAACACTCCACGCGGTGGCACGACGCCGACCGCATCGACGGGGACCGCCTGCTCGTGGCCGACATCGCCCAGGATCGCGCGTTCGTCGTCAACACTACCACCGAGCAGATGACGTGGTCATGGGACGCACAGACGGAGTTCGAGACGAGCAGCGGCGGCGACTACCCCGAGGACTGGACACACATCAACGACGTCGAGTACGTCGAACTGGACGGGCGGGCGACGGCGATGCTGAGTCTGCGCAACCAGGATCAAATCGTCTTCGTCGACATGAAGACCGGACTCCGCGAGAACTGGACGCTCGGCGCCGACGACGACCACGACACGCTGTACGAACAGCACAACCCGGACTACATCCCCGCCGAGCGGGGTGGCCCGGCCGTCCTCGTCGCCGACTCCGAGAACGGCCGCGTCGTCGAGTACCAGCGCGAGAACGGGAGCTGGGAGCGCGCCTGGGAGTGGCGCGACCAGCGCCTGACGTGGGTCCGCGATGCCGACCGGCTGCCGAACGGCCACACCCTCATCACGGACTCGAACGGCGACCGCGTGCTGGAGATCGACCGGTCGGGCAGCGTCGTCTGGTCGAGTACCGTCGGCTTCCCCTACGAGTCAGAGCGGCTGGGCACCGGCGACGAGAGCGCCGGCGGTGAAAGCGCCGCCGCGCTCGGACTGCCGGACCGGACGCCGGACGCGTCGAACCGCTCGGCGGTGAGCGACGCGACGACGCTGCTCCCGGCGCCGATCGTCAACAGCGTCGCCTACGTGTTGCCGGGGTGGGTCGGTCCGGTCGAGGCCCTCGCTGCGGTGGGGCTGGTCGTCGTCCTCGCCCTCTGGACGGTCGTCGAGTGGCGCCGGCGCTCCTTCGAAGTGCATTTGCGGTGGCCGGTCGAGATACGGGATAGATGAGCGGTGCCACCATCGTCAGGCGAATCGGACCGCGACTGCCGGCCCTCCCCGTCGACAGCGACGACGCCCGCTGGCTGGGCTGGCCGCTGGTGGTCGGGCTGGCCGTCGTGGCGCTGTATCTCGCGACGAACGACTACCCCGCCTACGGCGCGGGGCTGTACATCGAGACGGCCGACGCCGTCCGTGCGAACGGCTACGCGCTGCCCGCGACGGTGCCACACTACGGCCCGGAGGGGGTCCCCTTCGCCTACCCCCCGCTCATGTTCTACGTCCTCGCCGTGTTGCGGGACGTCGGGGCCGGCGCGTTCGTGATGGCGCTGTATCTCCCGCCGCTGGTGACCGTCGCGGCGCTGGTGCCGACGTATCTGCTCGGCCGCGACGTCGTGGGCGACCGCCGGGCCGGCACCGCCGCGGCGCTGCTCGTCGTCCTGCACCCGCAGGTCCTGGAGTGGCACATCAGCGCCGGCGGGCTCGTCCGCGCGCCGGCGTTCGTCTTCGCGCTGTGGGGGAGCTACGCCGCCCTGCGTCTCTTCCGCGACGGGGACCGCGAGTGGCTCCTCCCGGGGCTGTTCGCGGTCGCGCTGGTCGCACACACGCACCCGACCTACACCGTCTTCACCGTCGCCACCTACCTGCTGTTCTGGGCCGGCTACGACCGCTCGCCGGCCGGGCTGGTCCGGGGCGCGGTCGTCGGTTTCGGCGCACTCGCCCTGGCGCTCCCGTGGCTGGCGACCGTCGTGGGTCACCACGGCGTCTCGGTGTTCTCGGGCGCCGCGGGCACGCACGGCGGGCTCTTCGGCGTGGTCTACCGGCTCCGCGAGTGGGGGCCGACCGGGGCGCTCGTCCCGATGGCGGCCGCCGTCGGGCTGCTGAGAACGCGACACCGAGTGCTTGGCGCCTGGACCGTCGCCGTCTGGCTGCTGTTCGCCCAGCCTCGCTTTACCTACGCGGTCGGGGCCATCACGGTGGTCGCTGCGGTCGTCGAACTCGCCGAGCGGGGGTATCTCGACGGGGCCGTCGCGCTCGTCGACCGGGCGCTCGGTCACGCCGGGTCCGGCCCGCCGGACCGGGCGGACGGCGGGGTCGCCCGACCCCACGTCGGAGTCGCCCGGGTGGTCGTCGCCGCGCTGGTCGTGCTCTCGCTGGTCGGCCTGGGAAGCGTCGGCGCCGAGTTCGCCGGGGCTGGCGGGACGACCCCGGAGTTCGTCGACGACGCGGACGTGGCGGCGATGACGTGGGCCGCCGAGGAGACCGGTCCGGACGCGACGTTCGTCGTCCTCGGCGACGCCGCCGAGTGGTTCCCTGTCCACACCGACCGGACCATCCTCGTCTCCCCGTGGGGCGCCGAGTGGCGCGGGCCGGACACCTACCAGCGACATCTCGACGCCTTCGTCAACGGCTCCGAGTGTGCCAACCGTAGCTGCGCGGAGGAAGCGATGGCGTCGGTCGACGCCCGCCCCGACTACGTTTACGTGCCGAAAGGAGCGTACACGGTCCGGGGCGACTACGAGCACGCCAGCGACACCCTCGAATCGACCTTCGCCGAGAGCCCGCGATACGAGCGGGCCTTCGAGAACGAGGGCGTCGTCGTCTTCCGTACCGTCACCGCCAGCGACCGTACAGCGACCGGAAGCGGCCGACCAGCGACGCCACGCGGTCCGAGGAGACAGCCCATACGCTGAACGCCGCGAGCAGCGTCCCCGCGATCACGTCGGTCGCCCAGTGGATGCCAAGCACCATCGTCGAGAGGACGATGCTCGCCGCGAGGAAGACGGCGACCGGCGTCCAGAGGGGGAACGTCCCGTGGTCCCGTATCGCCAGCAGCGCGACGGTGACCGACAGCGACGTGTGCAGCGACGGGAAGACGTTCGTGCTGGCGTTGACCTCGCTGGTCAGCAACTGGAACCGCGGCAGCGTGTCGAACAGGAGCGGTTCGACCAGCGCCGGCATGTAGTTGCGCGGCCCGTAGGCGATAAAGAGGAGGTAGCAGCACATCCCGACGGTATAGTTGATGACGTAGGCAAACGCCATGTGTCGGAGGTGCCGTCGCTCGGCGGCCAGCACGGCCGCGAGCAGCGGGAAGACGAGCAGGAACGCGTAGCCGTAGACGTAGACGTAGCCGAAATACAGCGTCAGCCAGCCCGGCACCAGCGACTGTATCGTCGCGACGACGGTCCCTTCGAGCGAGTATATGAACTCCGTGATGTTGGTGCCGATGACCCAGGAGAGGTTCACGCCGGCGTCGCGGACGACGCTGTTTATCACCAGTACACCGAGCAGCAGGCCGATGGGTTTGACCGCCATCCGGAGCTGGTCGGGCAGGTCGGACGCGGCGATACGGAGCCGGTCCCGACCGACGACCACCGACAGCGAGACGGTCAGCATGAGCGAGAGGACGGCGACGACTTCCAGAAGGACGGCGGCTACCCCCATGTCAGGACAGAAGGAGTCGGTTCTGTTCGTTGTATCGGTATCCGGCCGCCCGGAACGCTTCGCGGGCTCGTTCCGAGTCGACAGTGCCATCCGTGCCGAGGAACTCAACGACCGGGTTCGAGGGCGACCACTCGAGGTCCGAGGGGAGCCACGGCGTGCCCGCCAGCGGGCTGACCGCGGGGTCGACGTAGCCGTCGAACACCGACTCCGCCAGTGCGTTCCGGTCGACCAGTCGGGCAAGCGTGTTGCGGAACCGGGGGTTCGTCAGTGGCGGGCGGCGGGTGTTGAACCCGGCGAAGTAGAACGCCTCGCTGCGGTCGATGTTCAGGGAGACGTCCGTCGCGCGGCCGATGGTCGAGGTGAGGTTGGGCCCCACGCCCAGCGCGGTCACGTCGGCCTCGTCGTTCACGATGAGGTCGACCGACGAGGAGTCGGAGCTGACGAACCGGAGTTCGAACTCGTCGAACGCCAGCCCGTCGGCCAGCGGGCTCGGCAGCCCCGTCTCCTCGGTCGTCTCCAGGAAGTGATCGTCGAACCGTTCGAGCACCAGCGTCTGTCCCTGCGACACCAACCGAAACTCCAGGGGTCCGCTCCCGACGGGCGGTATGTTCCCGTCCACGAGCGCGTCCGTCGTCGTCACGCCGACGTCGACGCCGCTGACGGTAGCCTTGTCGGTCCGGTCGGTCCAGACGTGCTCGGGCAACAGCGGGACGGTGAGCATCCGTCGGGCCGTCTGGCGGCTGCAGTCGGTGAACTGTACCCGTGCGGTCGCGTCGTCGACGGCGGTCACGCTCTCGACGAGCGAGGAGCGACCGCGAAAGCGGAAGGTCGGAACCGTCTCGGAGAGCGACCCCAGGGAGGTGTCCTGTAACAGCCGGTAGGTAAACGCGGCGTCGGACGCGGTCAGCCGCTGGCCGTCGTGCCAGGTGAGGGTATCGCGCAGCGTCACTTCGAGTTCGAGCGGTTCCTCGCCGACCCACTCCCAGTTCGTCGCCGCCCACGGGTAGAGAGTGCCGCGGTAGCGGTAGGCCAGCGAATCGTACAGCAGATCCGTGATGTTCCAGGAGCCCCGGTGACTCGACATGAGCGGGTTGAGGTTCGCCATCGGTCGGTCGTCCGGCGTGGTGGCCCGGAGTCGCCCCGCCGAACCCTCCGTGTTACGCAGTCCCAGCAGGCTCACCAGCGAGGGATCGAACACCCCGTTCCACCCGGTGAACCGGTCGGTCCGGGCCGCTCTGATGACGTTCGGGAATCCGAGCACCAGGAAGGGACACACCTGGACGAGTCGCCGCTGGATGCGCGTGACCGTCTCGGTCCGCTGGCTGCCGGTCTGTCGGCGCTGTTGCTCCAGCAGGTCGTCCATCAGGAGGTTCGTGTAGCCGAAGGGGTTCTGCACCCCGGACTCGACCGAGTACGTGGAGTGCAGCAGGGAGTAAAACGCGTCCGGGTCGGCGAACGGGCCCGGGAACTGTCCGACGAACACGTCGAACTCGTGGTTGATGAAGGTCTGTCGGAAGAGCTCCTCGGCGGTAATCGGCTGAATGCTGGCCCGGATGCCGGCGGCACCGAACCAGGCCGATAGCTGTCGGGCGAGCGCTATCGCGTACGGGTCCTGGTCCACCGGGAGGGTTTTGATCGAGAGGGAGACAGCCGTCGGCTGGTCGCGGCCGACGAGGGCGCGGATTCTGCCGAGACAGCCGCTGGTCGCGGCGAGTCCACCGACGAGACCGGCCAGTGCGGACCGACGGGTGACCCCCACGTCACCACCGGTACGGAGCGCCATTACTGTAGGTGTTCACCTCATGATATAACAGCCCTGTGTTTGCGGCCGGGCGGTTACAGGAGTCCGAAAAGCGGTGCAAACAGCCCCCAAACCCACACAACGGCACCGGCGAGGGTGAAAAGCGAGTGTCGGTCGCCGCCAGCGCCCCGAGCGCGACCGTCATGAGCAGTCGATGCTGTGGTATCTGGTCCGGCGGGACGGGTCCCAGGATGGCGAACTCACGTGTAAAGCCCGGAGCAAAATGGCGCCCCCGAGACCGATGCTGAGGGCGCGTACCGGGGGACGTCCCGGCGTGGAGCTGATACCGCCGTTCGAGCCACTGGCCGTCGCCGGAGCCGGTTTCGACGTAGGTGTACCGGACCGAGTCGTGGGCGTGTCGCCGGCTCGGCACCGAGCACGGCGGCGAAGGAACGCCCCGTCGATGTGACGGCCACTACAGGGCACAGCGGTAACTACGTGTCGTTCAGTCCCCACTCGGCCGCGCGTTGCCTGGCTTCCTGTCGGGCTTGTTCCCGGATGGCCGCTATCTTGTCCTCGTCTTCGAGGAAGGCTTCGACCGCACTGTGGTCGCCTTCCCCGTCGGCCCCCGGCACAGTCGGCCGCTCGCCGGGCGCCGCACGGCGGGTGCTGTCGGCCAGCGCCGGGTCGCCCGCCAGCCGTTCGGCGGGCATGCCCGGCGGGACTCGCAGGGCCTCGACCTCGTGGACGGGGTCGAGGTCGGCTGCGTCGAGTTCGAAGACCGAGACGTGGTACGGCCCGGGGACCGCGAGGTCGGCCAGCGCCGGCGGCCCGCCCCTGTCGGTGCCGGTGTGGTAAGCGACCACCGGCACGCCGTCCTCGAACGTGACGACGCCGCGGCCGTCGGCGTCGAGCAGCAGCGAGTCCTGTGCCTCGAACACCGCGTAACCAGTCACCGTGCGGTCCAGCACCTCCGCGAGCGGCTCGCGTGGGTCAGTCACGACCCGCGACTTGCGGAGTCGCCCCTGCGGGAGCCTCATGGTGGCTCCGGGATGACCGCGCTGCGGAACCGGTCGGCCACGTCACCGGAGGCTCCGTCCCGGACCGTCAGCGAGTCGGCCGCCCGGCGGTAGGCCGCCGCGGCGTCACAGCCGGGGGCGTGGGCCAGCAACGGCCGGCCGGCCCGGCGGGCCTCGCGTGCACGCTCGCTCTCGGGGACGGCACCCAGCGTCGGCCCGTCGAAGTAGCGCTCGGTCTTCTCGGCGACGCGCTCGATGCCGTCCTCCCGGACCTTGTTGAAGAGGATGCCGGCGACGTCGGTCCCGTAGGAGGTCGCGTACTCCTGAACCTTCAGGCCGTCCGAGATGGCGGGGATGGTCGGCTGGAGCACGACCACCGCCCGGTCGGCCATGACCACCGGGAGCACGGCGGCCCGACTGTCCAGCGCCGGCGGGGAGTCGAGCAGGATGACGTCGGTGTCGGCGGCGAGCGTCGCGACCACCTCGCGCAGGCGGGCCGGGTCGGCGTCGCGGAAGCCGTCGAGGCTCGTGCCACACGGGACGACCGTCATACCGAAGCGGTCGTAGGTCGCCGCCTCGACGGCGGCCGACTCCGCGAGTACGTCGTGCAGCGTCGTCTCCGCGTCGGAGAGTCCGGCGTGGAACAGCAGGTTCGCCATCCCGGTGTCGGCGTCGACCACGGTGACGTCGTATCGCTCGGCCAGCGCCATCCCCAGCGCGACCGTGCTGGTGGTCTTGCCCGTTCCACCCTTCCCGCTGGCGACGGCGAACACTTCGACCATTACCAGTAGTGGCCGGCCGATAGCATATAAAGTTCCGGGGACGGGGAGCGAAAGAAAGCTACCAGTCCACCGGCAACAGGTCCGGGTCGATATGGTCCCGGACCAGTTCGGCGGCCCGGCCGTAGGGGTCGGGGCGCGCCGCGGTCGTTGCCGGGGGACGGTCGATGCCGGCTACCTCGAAAACGTTTCTCACGAAGGAATCGATCGCTTCCTGATTAGCAAAGAGGTCGTGAAGGTACGTCCCGACTACCCGTTCGGTCGCTGCACCGTCGTCGCCGAACGGCCTTGCGACGTCCGCCGTCGGTTCCGACTCGCCCATGTGTATCTCGTACCCCGAGACGGTGCCGCCGGCGCCGGCGAGCGGTCCGACGCCCTCGATGTGCCGCTCGACGTGTTCGACGGTCTTCTCGGTCGAGAAGCGCGTCCGCACCGGGAGCAGACCGAACCCGTCGACGCGCTCTCGCGGGCCAGTGCCTTCCAGCGCGGCGTTCGTGATCTCCTCGCCGAGCATCTGGTATCCGCCACAGAGGCCGACGATAGGGCCGTTGAACGCCCGGAGCCGCTCGCCGAAGCCGACTTCGCGCAGCGCCAGCAGGTCATCGACCGTGTTCTTGCTCCCCGGGAGGACCACGGCGTCGGCCTCGGACAGGGAGGCCGAGGGCGGAACGTAGGCGACCCGGACGCCGGGTTCGGCGGCGAGGGGCTGGAGATCGGTGAAGTTCGAGATGCGGGGGAGCCGCGGGACGGCGACGGTGACGCTGTCCTCGTCCGGGACGCCGTCGTCGTCGCCGTGGACCGCCCGCTGGCCGACCGGCGGGAGCGCGACGCTGTCCTCCTCGGGGAGCCCGGGGTCGTCGTAGGGAACGACACCCAGCACCGGGACGCCCGTTCGCTCCTCGAAGGCGTCGAGGCCGGGAGCGAGCAGCGACCGGTCGCCACGGAACTTGGTGACGACGGCACCGACGATTCGCTCGCGGACATCGTCTGGCACGAGTTCGAGCGTGCCAACCAGCGAGGCGAAGACGCCGCCGCGTTCGATGTCCGCGACGAGCACGACGTCGGCGTCGGCGAAGCGGGCCGTCTCGACGTTCGCGAGGTCCCGGTGGTGGAGGTTTATCTCGGCGATGGAGCCCGCGCCCTCGGCGACGATGACGTCGTGCTCGGCGGCGAGCCTGTCGTGTGCCGCTTCGGCCGCGGCCAATGCGTCGTCCCAGTGGTCCTCGTAGTAGCTCCCGGCCTCGAAGTGGCCGACCGCCTCCCCGTCGACGATCAGTTGTGATTCGCCGTCCCCGCGCGGTTTGAGCAGGACGGGGTTGTGGTCGGTCGCGGGGGCGACCCGTGCCGCGCGGGCCTGAACGTACTGGGAGACGCCGATTTCGCCCCCGGGCGTCGCCCGGGCGTTGTTGCTCATGTTCTGGGCTTTGAACGGCGCGACAGAGACGCCGCGGTCGGCCAGCAGCCGGCAGAGTCCGGCCGCTACCGTGCTCTTGCCGACGTGGGAGGCCGTTCCCGCGACCAGAATCGTCGTCGCCATCTATCGGGGCTGGGGGCGCCGCGGATATGAGTGATACGGACTGTCGGTTCGACGGCGGCTTTTTCTCGCCGGGCCGTCTCGTCCACGTATGGACGCGTCGGTACAACGTGAGCGCCTGGAGAACGTCGAGCACCTGCTTGACAGCGTCGAGGCGACGGGCGACGAGGCCGCCGATGAACACGTCGAGCAAGCGCGGGCGCTCTTCGATTCGCTCCGTCGAATCGAATCTTGAAGCCACGCTGTCGGCGGTGTGGGGCTGGTCGCCGTAGCACTCAGAACTCGGTGCCTTTCCGCGCCGGATGGCCCGCGTTGAGGGGGTGTTTGACCTTCCCGACCTCCGTCACGAGGTCGGCGTGGTCGAAGACGTACTCGATCGATGAGGTTGCGGTTCGCGGCGTACAATATCTCGTCGATAACGAGCAGATTGACGCCCGCTTCGGGTGGGCCGTCGGCGGCGAGCGGTTCGGTCAGGTCCGCCTCGCCGCTGGCGGCCAGGATCCCGTGGGCGCGTTCCAGCGCCCCCTTCGCGCGGGCCGCGTGCTCGTCATCGTCGCTGCCGTCCATGAAGCCGTGCCAGCCGTAGTGGCCGGCGTTCTCGTAGGAGAACCCCGGGAGGGCGGCGATGGCGTTGTACTCGCCGCGGACGTCCTCTACAGTGCCGGTGCCGCCTTTCATGAACTGCAGGAGGTGGACGCGGTAGCCGTGACCGACCGCGCGGGTCGCCATCCCCAGCGCAGCGGTCGTCTTGCCCTTTCCGTTGCCCCACCACACCTGCACGAGGCCGAACTCCGCTGGCGCACTCGGCGAGATCAGTTCCGCCGTCGGGCCGGCAGTGTTGTCGCTCATACGGGGAGATTAGGGGGAACGAACATCGGTGTGACGGTCGGTGACGACGCCGTACTCGGCGTCCCCGATCGCGGGCGGCCCCTCGTCGTAGCGGGCATCGAGACTTGCCAGCACGGCGTCGCGGACACAGGCCCGCGCGGCCGCTCCCACCTCCGTCGCGCTGCCCGCGAACTCGGCGCGCTCGGCGTCCGGGACGCTACCGACGAGAGCGGCGTCCGAGGTGGTGCCCGGTACGTCGGCGACCGAGCAGAGGGTCGCGGCTTTGGCCTCGACGGCCGTCGCAAGCAGCGTCGCCAGCGCGCCGTCGGAAAGCGCCCGCTCGACGCCGACAACGAGGTTGACCGTGCCGGGTCGCCACGGACGGGTGTCGTCGGCGTCGCGCTCGGTCGCACCCTCGCTGGCAACACCGTCCCCGCCCATCGGCAACGCTGCGGGGTTCGAGAGCCCCGCCGTCGCGAGCACGGTGACGGAGCCGCTCGTGGCGACGCGGGCGTGGCGCATCTCGACGCCCGTCAACAGCGTCGGCCCGACCGGGAAACCAGCGTCGGCCAGCCGCGCCTCGCGGTAGGCGTCGAGGTCCGTGCGAGCGAAGCCGGTCGGGACGGTGACGGCGTAGGCCGCGTCAGCCCCCTGGTACCCTCCGTCCCACGCGGTCGAGAGCCAGCGCGCGCCCTCGCGGCGGACACGGGCGACGCCGTCCCGACGGGTCGTCTCAAACATCGAGCGTCGTTCTCTCCGGGCAAGCGGACGGCCACACGGACGTGGTTGTCCAGTCGGCGGAACGTGCGGGCGTCCCGCAGTGCAATGCCCGCCTCGCGGGCGGTCGCGAGCAGGGCCTCGACCCCGCGGTCGCCGGTGTCGAAACAGAGGAAGGGGGCATCCGACGGGAACACGTCGAAGCGGGTCGCCAAACGCTCGCGCATCCGCTCGCGTTCGCGGTCGACGCGCGCCTGGGTCTCGGCGACGAACTCGTCGGCGCCGTAACAGTGCGTGCCTACGGCGGCCGCGGCCGCGCTCATCGACCAGGCGCGCCGGGCGGTCGTCAGTCGGTCGAGCGCGTCGCCGGTCCCGACGGCGTAGCCCATGCGGATCCCCGGCAGGCCGAACAGTTTGGTGAGCGAGCGGGCGACGACGACGTCCTCGCATCCGGCCAGCGATGGGTCGTCGGTGAAGCCCAGGAAGGCCTCGTCGACGAGCAGCGTCGTCCCCGACGCCCGACAGCGGTCGGCGAAGGCCCGGAGCGCGTCGGCGTCGTAACACTCTCCGGTGGGATTGTTCGGGTTGCAAACGACGGCCACCGCGTGGCCGGCGGGGTCGGCGTCCAGTATCGTGTCGTGATCGACGAAGGTCGGCTCGCCGCCCTGCCGAGGTTCCGATAGCGAGACGGATGGCTTCAAGTCCGCCCGCGGTGGGGACGACCTGTTCCGGGTTGCAGCCGACGAAGCCGGCCGCAGCGGCGCGAAAGTCGGGATAGCCGTCGTCGGGATAGGAGCGTGTCGCGTCGAAACTCCCTTCGAACACGTCGCGGGCGCCCGGCGGGACCCGCGGGTTCGTGTTCGCGCTGAAATCCAGCACGTCGGGGTCGTCGCTGCTGCCGTGGGGGACGCGGCCGTCCGCCCCGATGTGGGGGTCGCCCGCGGCCCGCAGCGCCGCGACGGTGTCGGGGTCCATGGGAACGACGAGGGGTGGCGACGTGGAGAAGCTTTCGTGGTCGATCACAGGAACTGTTCGGCTACCCGAGCGTCGGCGAGCGTGTTCACGTTGACCGCCACGCGATAGTCCTCGACGAGCCACGTGTCGTCACCGCGCTCCCCGACGACGTTGACGCCGGTCGGGGCGACCTCGCGGCCCTCTCGTTCGAAGGTCGTGTCGTCGCTGACGCCCAGTTCGCGTTTTCTGGCGGCAGGGACCAGCACCGAGAGTGACCCCTTGCGGTGAGCGTCGAGAACGCGGTCGAGAACCGTGCCGTCGAGCAACGGGAGGTCGGCCGCGACGGTCAGGACGGGGCGGGACACCCGCTCGTCGGCGAGCGCCGCATCGAGGTCGGCGACGTACCCCTCCCCGGGCGTCTCGATGCAGGGGCCGTCGAGATAGGCACGCGTCTCGGGTGCCACGGGCGAGGTGACCGCGTAGGCCGTGTCGACGCGGCTCCCGTCGAGCGCCCCGAACACGCGGTCGACCATCGGGACGCCGTCGACCCGAAACAGGGGCTTCTCGACCTCGGTGTCCAGCCGCGTCCCGCGGCCGCCACACATCACCAGAGCGTCCACACGGACCCCCCCAGGAGGTGCCACGCGGCGACAGCACTGTGTGACGCGGCGACGCGGGCGAGTTCGTTCGTCGCGCCGAAGACGTCCCCGCCGACGCCGCCAAGCGCCCGGCGCGCCCATCGCCGGACCGCCAGTGCGACGACGAGTGCGGCGACGAGCGCGGCGGCGGTGACCTGGACGACGACGGCAGCTACCGGGAGCGCCGCGGCGAGTGCAATCAGGAGGTCGGCCGGCCCGTTCCCGTCGAGCATCGTCGCCCCGAACCCCTCGTGGCTCGGCTCGCCGAGACACGCGAGCGTTGCCATCGCGAGTTTCGCGCCGACCTCGCTCGCGACGACGACGGCGACGGCGGCGAGAGTGGGAAGGGTCGTCGCTGCCAGCAGCCCCAGCGCCAGCGCGAGGAGGACGCTGCCCAGTGCCAGCACCGCACCGACACCAACCGTCGTGTCGCACATCACCTCGCGGCGCTCCGCCGGGGAGCCGTGGACCGCCGCGGCGTCGCCCAAGTCGGCCAGTCCATCGGCGTGGTTGACGCCGGTCACCGCGACGACGGCCGCCAGCGCCGCCGCGGCGACGACCGGTCCGGGAAGAGCGCCAACCGCGAGAAACGGCAGCGCGACCAGCCCGCCGACGACGTAGCCCGCGAGCGGGAACGCCGCTGGCGTCACCGTAAACGCCGTCCACGCCTCCTCGCTCCGTCCGACCGGGAGCCGAGAGAGGAAACCGAGGGCGCCACGCAGGGCGCTCAGAACCACGGCGTCACCCCCCGAATCGCGGCCAGCGTCAGGCCGGCGAGCCCGTAGCTGCAGACGCCGGCGACCCCGACGGCGCGGACGCCGCGTCGGGCCGTCGCCGCGTCCGGCAGGGCGGCGTCGGGGTTGAGAACGTAGACGCCCGGTTTCTCCAGGCGGGCGTCGAGTCCGGCGGCGGCGACGCCCATCGGCCAGCCGGAGTTCGGCGAGGGAACGTTGTCGAGCGCCTCCCGCGTGCGCGCAAGCGAGCGAAAGTCCGCGAACGCGACTGCGAGAGCGAGCGCGCCGAGGCGGGCCGGGAGCCACATCACCGCGTCGTCGAGCCGCGCGGCCGGCGTGCCGACCCGCTTGGTCCGGTAGCCAAGCATCGAATCCAGCGTGTTGACGGCCTTGACCCAGGCCGCTGCCCCGGCCGCGACCGGAAGCGGGGCAGTGCCGACGAGCGTGGCGACTACCGTCCCGGTGACGAACGCTGCCAGCGGCGCGACCAGCCCGTCGGCCAGGTTCTCGGCGGCGCTCTCGACGGCCGCGCTGCGGAGCTGGCCGGGCGAGAGCGCGCTCGCGTCCCGCCCGGCGAGTGCGAGCAGCCCCTCGCGAGCGGCGTCGATGTCGGTCTCGGAGTCGTCGACCACCGACCCGGCCGCACCGAGCAGCCGCCGAAGGCTGGTCGAGAGAAAGAGGGTCAGTCCCGCGAGTACCGCCGCGGCCAGCGCCGACCGGGTCCCCGCGACGGCGACGAGCGTCGCGACGGCGATTGCCGCGGCCAGCGGGAGGACGAGCGCGCCGAGGGCACCGACGGGGAGCGGGTGTGTCCACTCGCGGTCCAGCGGCGCGACCAGTCGGCCGAACCAGGCGACGGGGTGGTATCGGGTGGGTGGTTCGCCGACAGCGGCTTCGAGTGCGCCGGCGACGACCACCGGGAGAATCACAGCCGTCCCTCCCGGAGCCGCGTCGCGACGGTCGGGAGCGGCGTGTCCGCGAGCAGTACCGACCGCGCGCCCACCCGGTCCGCGCCGCCGTCGGTGCGTGCGTCGTCGCCGACGTGGACCAGCGAGGAGCGGTCGGCGTCGAGCGCGTCGGCGGTCACGTCGAAGATTCGAGGGTGGGGCTTGCGCCAGCCCGAATCCACGCTCGTCACGACAGCGTCGGGACCGCCAGCGAGGTCGACGCGGTCGAGCGTTCGCTCGACCAGCCCGGGAACGCTACAGTTCGAGCAGACGGCGACCGGACCCCGGGCGGACGCCGCAGCGAGCGCGTCGCGAGCGCCCTCGCGGCGGGACACCGGCCCGTCGAAGGCGGCCAGCACGGCCTCGCGAGCGGTCGCCGCCGTGATCTCGACGCCGCGGCTGGCCAGTGCGAGTCGCACGTGTTCGTCCAGGGGCGCCTCCCGACCGCGGTCGTACTCGCGGTGGGCCGACCGGTAAGCGTCCTCCCAGTCGTCGGGGATGTCGACCTCGCGCTCGGCGAGGCTATCGGCTACGGCGTCCCGGGGCTCGTCGGGTCGCTCGGTCGCGACGAGGGTCCCGAACAGGTCGAACGAAACTACCA
>PXQZ01000123.1:0-4119 GCA_003021755.1 Halobacteriales archaeon QH_8_67_36
GCAAGTCGGTCACAAATCCATCGCCCGGAGCGACCCAGTCCGCCCGTGACGACGACTGTCTCGGTCATGGGGTGGCGTTGTCGCCAGCGAAATAAAGACGTGGGGGTACCGGGCCGACGGCGCCACGGCGGTTCTCCGCCGGCGTCAAAACCGTCCGTCTTCGGGACATCACTCGGCCCATGTCGGCACGGACACGTCGCGACTGGCCCCGTGCGGTTTCCGCGCCCATGTCACGGGCATCACCGGATGTAGTTCCGACGACGAGCCAGCGACGGTGCCCCAGTCGTTCGAGACGCCGACGGGCGAGGCGTAGCCGCCGTTTCGGTACGACCGCGCGAACACCGGTCGCGCCGGGAACGTGACGATCCCGACCGGTGCCGTCACCGAACGGTGGACCTTCGGGGCCGACTCGCGGATATGCTCGTCGCCGGTCGTGATCGGCGGCACCATCTACGTCGGCAGTCAGCGGACGACGCTGTACGCCGTGGCGGAACAGTACCCCCACTCCGGTCTGTGACAGCGGCTCCGGGGCACGGGGCCAGTCGAGCGGTCGGTCACCAGTCCCGCCGCCAGGGTCGCACATCCGCCCCCGGGTGACTGCCAGGCTGTGGTATGGCAACACGATAGCTGGGTTTTACCGTGCCGGTACCGTAGTTACCGTATGCAGTGGCAAACCGACTGGGGGCTCCGCGGGCGGATGGCCCTGACGATGGTTCTCCTGTTCGGGCTATACATCGTCTTTCTGGGCGTCCTCACGCTGTACTTCCAAAGCATCGTCGCCGTCGTCCTGGTGATGGGGCTGTTCATGAGCGCGCAGTTCTTCTTCAGCGACAAACTCGCGCTGTACTCCATGGGCGCCCGCGAGGTCGACCCCGACGAGTATCCCGAGTTGCACCGGAAGGTCGAACGCCTCGCCCAGCAGGCCGACCTGCCCAAGCCCAAGATCGCCGTCGCGGACTCCCGGACGCCCAACGCCTTCGCCACCGGGCGCTCACAGGACAGCGCCGCCGTCTGCGTGACGACGGGCATCATGCGCCTGCTCGACGACGAGGAACTGGAGGGCGTGCTGGCCCACGAACTCGCCCACGTCAAGAACCGCGACGTAATGGTGATGACTATCGCCTCGTTTCTCTCGACCATCGCGTTCCTCGTGGTCCGCTGGGGATGGCTGTTCACCGGTGGCCGCAACCGCGGCGGCCAGCAGCAAGCGCCCGTCTTCGTCGCCATACTGCTCTCGCTGGTGGTGTGGGTCATCTCCTTCCTGCTCATCCGCGCGCTCTCCCGGTACCGCGAGTTCGCCGCCGACCGCGGCGGGGCCTCGATCACGGGTCGGCCCGCCGCGCTGGCCACGGCCCTCATGAAGATCGACAGCGGGATGGAGAAGGTCCCCAGCGAGGACCTGCGGGGTCAGTCCGAGATGAACGCCTTCTTCATCATCCCCATCCGCTCCGGGTTCATCGGTCGGCTGTTCAGCACGCACCCCTCTACGGAGAAGCGCATCGAACGGCTTCGACAGCTAGAGCGGGAGCTGTGAGCTAACCGAACTACGCTGTTTTCCGTTGCTAACAGGACTGCTACTGACAGCCAGAAAGCCCCCTTTCAGTCCCGCCCGGTCGGCTGGTCCACGGGGTGGGACTGAAAGGGGCGGCCAGTTGCGCGAACCCCGACGATGTAAGCGCTGAAGCGGACGAACGGAGTAAACGAAGCGCGCAACGAGGCGCGGGAGTGCAACTGGTCGGGGCTTTCTGACCATCATCAGATGAGCTCCTCGCTATCGTAGTGCCCACTGTGTTTGCTAGAACGATAACCGCCTTACCGCTCGCACCCAATGTATCGGTATGGGACTGCTTTCCGGACTCAAGAGCGTCCTCGGGATGCGTGCGGAAGCCGACGCGACCCGGGACGCGAACCCCGACGACCTCTTCGGGATGTCGACGGCCCACGTCACCATGGAAGCGGAGCTGGGTTACGAGCCGACCGGGGACGCGGCGCTGTGTTTCGGCGACGTGGACAGCACGGACTTCGCGGCGGCCACCGACGAGGTCGAAGCTATCCTCGACGCCGGCGAGGCCGAGACGGGCACCGAGGCCGAGTTCGCGGGCGACAGCCACGGCTACCGGTGGGTCGTCCTCCACGACGAGGACTTCGACGACCTCGTCACGTCCATCCACTTCGCCGCGGACACGCTCATCGAGCGGCACTATGGCTCGCGCCTGCTGGCGGCGCTCTTTGCCTTCGAGGACAGCGCTGGCTCGAAGGGACAGCGACACGGAGGCGGCGACGCCGCCGAAGAGCGAACCGGCGACCCGGCCTACTGGGTGTACTCCTTCCGCCGGGGGGCGTACTACCCCTTTGCACCGGCTTCCGACGCCGACCACGAGCGCGACCAGGCGGCGGAGTTCAAACTGGAGAGCACGCTCGACGGCGAACTCGGCGTCGAGGCGGACAAGTCCTACTGGTATCCGCTGTGGCCCGACCGCGCGGGCGACCACCCGTGGGAGTGACCGATGTCGGGGGCCGACATCGCCGTCTCCGACCACCTGCGCTCGACTGACTCGGACGACGACAGTATCTACCGGGTCGTGGGCACCACGGCCGAGCGCGTCACGCTCCTGCGCGTCTCCGACGGCGACGGCCGACGCGTGAACAGCGGCGACGTCGTCACCGTCGCTCGGGACGCCCTCTCGTCGTTCGAACCGGCCCCGAACCCCGACGGCAACCGGTCGGTGGGCGCGCGGCTCGCGTCGGCTCTCCAGAACGTCTACTGGTCGTTTCGCACCGTCCTCGGCTCGCTCGCGGCCAACCCCGTTCCGTCTCTCGTCGCCCTCGCGCTCGTCGTCGCCGGGAGCGCCGGTGCGAGTCGGCTGTCGGGCCCGCTGTCGACGGGGCTGTTTTTCGCCGGTCTCTTCGCGCTGGTGTATATCGGCAGCGGCCGGTTCTGACCGCCACACCCCTTCCCTTCTAAACGTCCCGATACATCCGCACCGCATCCCGATTCGGTCCTCCAGTTTCACTTTCACCACACTGTTAACAAGGGTTTATGTTCCATCGGGCGTAAAAGACGTCCATGTCCGAAGCAGCAGACCTCGAAGACCTGCCGGGTGTGGGACCAGCGACAGCGGAGAAGCTCAGGGAGAACGGGTTCGACTCCTATCAGGGCATCGCGGTCGCCTCGCCCAGCGAGCTGTCCAACACCGCCGACATCGGCGAGTCCTCCGCCTCCGACATCATCAACGCCGCCCGCGACGCCGCCGACATCGGTGGCTTCGAAACCGGCGCCGCCGTGCTGGAACGCCGGGAGCAGATCGGCAAGCTCTCCTGGGGCGTCGACGAGGTGGACGAACTCCTCGGCGGCGGCGTCGAGACCCAGTCCATCACCGAGGTGTACGGCGAGTTCGGGGCCGGCAAGTCGCAGGTGACCCACCAGCTGGCCGTCAACGTCCAGCTGCCCGCCGAACACGGCGGGCTGGAGGGCAGTGCTATCTTCATCGACTCCGAAGACACCTTCCGCCCCGAGCGTATCGAGCAGATGGTCGAGGGCCAGGCGGACGAGGTCCTCGAAGACATGATGAGGCTCCACGGCATCGTCGGCGAGGACGAGGCCGCCGACGCCACCGAAGACGAACTGATGGCCGACCTCGTTGAGTCGGTACTCGACAAGATTCACGTCGCGAAGGCGTTCAACTCCAACCACCAGATTCTGCTGGCCGAGAAGGCCCAGGAAATCGCGAGCAACACGCAGGACGACGAGTTCCCCGTCCGCCTGCTCGCCGTTGACTCCCTGACCGCACATTTCCGCGCGGAGTACGTCGGTCGTGGCCAGCTCGCCGACCGCCAGCAGAAGCTCAACAAGCACCTCCACGACCTGATGCGTGTGGGCGACCTCAACAACACCGCCGTCATCGTCACCAACCAGGTCGCGTCGAACCCCGACTCCTTCTTTGGCGACCCGACCCAGCCTATCGGCGGGAACATCCTCGGCCACACCTCCACCTTCCGAATCTACCTCCGGAAGTCCAAGGGGAACAAGCGCATCGTCAAGCTCGTCGACGCGCCGAACCTCCCCGACGGCGAGGGCGTCATGCGCGTCGAGGGCGCCGGCCTCGGGAACGAGTAGCG
>PXQZ01000123.1:4208-8565 GCA_003021755.1 Halobacteriales archaeon QH_8_67_36
TTTTCATACCAGCAAACCGCCAGACTGCGATACGTCTCCTGTCGAAACGAGGGGGTTGTGACCGGAAACCACACGACGGCGAACTGATTCGACTGGCCGTCGAGGGACGGATTGTCGACTGCAGATTCGGCGGGCCACCGGGTCGGCGAGACGACGCCTCGGTCCCTAGTCCCTGGCTCGTCTGCAGTGGACTGTGCCTCGGCGAGACGACCCCTCGGTCCCTAGTCCCCGGCAGACTTCATCTCGGTGTCGTCCAGATCCTCGCCGCCGACCGAGGAGCGCAGCGCGTCCATCCCGTCGTCGCGGTCGATTCCGAAGTTGTCGGCGTACAGCGCCTGCACGCGGTCGT
Source organism: Halobacteriales archaeon QH_8_67_36 (assembly GCA_003021755.1). Lineage (GTDB taxonomy): Archaea > Halobacteriota > Halobacteria > Halobacteriales > Haloarculaceae > Haloarcula. The sequence goes on from PXQZ01000123.1 coordinate 4,558, forward strand.
ACTCTTCGTTGGAGAGCGGCGGGGTGTCGGGCGCGCCGGCCCACTCGTCGATGTCGTCGGTCGTGCGGAAGGTCGGCGTGACGGAGGCCACTTCGTCGTGGGCGAGCAGCCACTGGATTGCAGCCTGCCCCATCGTCCGCTCGCCGTCGCCCGCCCGTGGTCTGTCACCGCTCGCGCCATCCGCGGAACTGCGTTCCGCGCGTTCGAGGAACCTGAGCGTCTCCAGCTTCTCGAAGCCGGTCTCGTACCACTCGGTCGGCCGGTGGGCGCGGTGATCGTCGGCCTCGAACTCCGTCTCGGGGGTGACCTGCTCGTTCAGCAGGCCCGAGGAGTGGGGCACGCGGGCGATGACAGAGGTGTCGGCATCGTGCTCGCGGATGGTGTCGATGAAGTGCTGGCCGGGGGTCTGCTCGAAGAGGTTGAAGACGGTCTGGACCACGTCGAACTCGTTTTCGACGGCGGCGTCGCCGTCGGCCAGCCACCCGATGGAGGGGCCGAGTGCCCAGCCGATGGCCTCGACCTTCCCTTCCTCCTGTAGTTCGTCCAGCGTCTCCAGCACGTCGGGGGTGACCTCGTCGACGTTGGCGTTGTGGAGCATCAGCAGTTCGACGTGGTCCATCCCCAGTCTATCGAGCGAGCGGTCCAGCGCAGTGTGAACCCACTCGGACGTGACCTTCTTTGGCAGTTCGCCGTGGCCGGCCTGCGGGTTGTTGTAGAAGTCGTAGCCGACCTTGGTCGAGACCGTCACCTCGTCGCGGACCTCAGCCAGCGCCTCGCCGATGAGTTCCTCGCTGTCGCCGTGGCCGTAGACGTCGCCGGTGTCGAAGAAGGTGACGTCCCGGTCGACGGCGTGCTGGACCATCTCGACGGCCTGCTCGCGGGTGCGGTCGCCCCACCAGTCCGTGCCGACGACCCAGGCACCGAAGCCGACTTCCGAGACCTCGATTCCCGTCGAGCCGAGCGTATCGTACTTCATACGGACGTATTGGGACGGTTCGCACTTATCGTGCGTGGTTCCTGCTTGGACGACAGCGACCACTACCACGATGGAACAGTGGAGCCAGTCGCCCCTTTCAGTCCCGGGCGACGCGAGCGTCTCCTGCCCTCGCGGAGCCGGAGGCTCCACTCAGTCCCTCCCTGGTGGGTGGTCAATCGGCTACGAGTCGGTCATTCCCCACCACGCGTCGCGATTCGCAGGTCGGGGACGGCGATGGTACCAAGGACTTCGACGCGGCCGTACTCCCGGCGGACCCACCAGTAGAGCGCGCCGGTGCCGACGGCGAGCAGTGGGAGAGCGACGAGGCCGCCCTCGGGGCCGAACGCGCCGCCGGTCACTAGTTCGGGGCCGGTGCTTTCGGTTCCGACCAGCGCGACGCCGGTGTCGAGCCCGCTGACGGGGAAGTCCCACAGCGAGAGGGTGTAGTTCCAGGCGACGTGAAAGCCACAGGCGACGCCCAGCCGGCCGGTGAGGACGTAGCAGGCCCCGAGCAGGACGCCATAGAGGGTGATGTTCGCCACCGAGAGGAGCGTGGCGCTGGGGTTGGTCCAGTGGAGGAAGCCAAAGAGCGCGCCGGTCAGGACGGTGGCGGCGACGGTCGAAGCCGTCTTGCCGACGGTGCCGGCCGCCCCCTCGGCGAGGTTCGTCAGGAGATACCCCCGAACGAGAACCTCCTCGACGCTCGCTTGGACGACGAAGAAGGGGACCAGCAGCACGAGCCCGACGACGGCGCCGGTCGAGCCGAGGCCGAAGGTCCCACCCGTGGTTGCCGGGAGGACGGCGGTAATCGCCGTCCAGCCCGCGGCGAGCTGGGCCGCCAGCACGACCGTCGGGAGCCCGACGCCGAGCACGATGCCGAAGGCGGCGTCGCGCCACCACTGCCCGTCCAGCCCGAGCCCGAAGTCGGCGAGCGTGCGCCGATCCAGTAGGTAGCCGAAGCCGAGCCCGGCCGTTCCCATGGCGAGAAAGCCCCACCCGAGTTCGGCCAGCGCGTACGCCGCCACGGTCAGCCCGGTCTCGTCGGTCGGCGCGGGCACGACGGCAAACAGCAGCGTGAGCACCACGGCGCCGAAGCCGGCGAGGACGACACAGAGGCCGATTCGCCACGGCGCACGGAGCCGTTTCTCGGCGGGGTTGACGAGGTACCCACGTACCTCCATGATGAAGTCCGACCTGGCCATGCCGGTGGGACGGTCGGCGGCGATTTATATCATCGGCTCCGGCGGCGCGGCTGCCGACCGCCGGGTGGTGTCACCGGTGTTACCCGCTGATGAGAACGTAACGGAAACCCCTATCTGCCCTCGCAGCCAGGTTTGTGACATGACGAAGCGCCACGTGTCGCTGCCGCCGCTCGCCGAGGAGGGTCTGCGCGAGTTCATCGACGAGGTCGACGAGCGACTCTCCGGGGACGAGGACACCTGTGACGTCGTCACGGACGTACTCGTGGACCTCCACGGCGACCGGCAGGCCTACGAGCGCTGGCAGTCCGGCGGGGGTATCTCGCCCGCCGAACGGGTCCGCCTCCAGGGGTATGACCCCTGTAACACCACGCTGGAGAGCGAGTACTACGCCGAGAAGGACGAGGCGAAGTTCGAGCACTCGAAACACCTCCAGTGGCTCTGGCGGCAGTTCGACGCGACGCCGATGGCTGACAACGTCGAGTTCGCGCTGCGTTTCCGCCGGATGCTCGCCGATCACCTCTTCGAAGACTGTGGCGAGAACTGTCGGTTCTTCAAGAACATCTCCTTCACCTACGGCCACAACATCGAATTCGGCGACAACGTGGTCGTCCACGACGACGTCCACTTGGACGACCGGGGGAACCTCACCATCGGGGACCGCGTCTCTATCTCCGACGACACCCACGTCTACAGCCACGACCACGACACGGTCGACCAGACACACGTCGACAACTATCAGACGATCATCGAGGACGACGTGCGCCTGACCTACGACTCGCTGGTCCGGGCCGGCGTCCGCGTCGGCGAGAACGCCATCCTCGCGGCCAAATCCATCGCCGGGAAGGACGTTCCGGCCCACCACATCGCCGCGGGCACGCCTGCCAAGTCCATCGCGATCAAGGACGGTTGGGAGTCGGTCGCCGACCCGCTGGAGGGCGCCAACGTCGACCGCCGCGCCGAGCGGCAACTCGACGCCGCGGTCCCCGACGACATCACCGTCTTCGACGAGTTCCAGCGCGACCTCTCGCCGCCGGACCGCTAACTCTCCCCGTCGCGCGGCGAGCCCCCATCCGAGTATCACCTCTGAGAACTGCGGGGGAACACCGAAGTGACGGTCTCCCCGACGTGGGGGTATGCAACCTTGGGTGTGGCTCGCGGCGTACGTCCTCGGGTTCGGGCTGTTGCAGGTACTGCTCTACCGACGTTTCAGCGGGCGGACGCCGTCGCCGGAACCGACCGAGGGCCGCGTCACGCGGGCCGACGGCGGCCGGCGGGTCGTCACCGAGGCGAGCGACACCGTCGCCTGCGGCCACTGCGGTGCCGTCAACGAGTCCCACCGCATGATTCGGTACTGTGGCTCCTGTGCCGAATCCCTCCGGTAGGCCTTTCCTCGGGCGCACTAACCCTCGACCATGCGGGCCATTGCCATCAACGTCGGCGCCAACACCAACGAGCCCGGCTTTCGCGGCCCACTCTTTCCCGACGGCTCCTTCGAGTACATCCCCATTCCCGAGGCGAAACCGACCGCCCAGCAGGTCCCGACCTACGCCGACCTCGACGTCGAAACCGACGTGAGCGGCGTCGCCGACCGCCCCGTCCACTTCGACCCCGAGTTCCCGGAGGTCGGCGGCGAGCGCTACACCTACGGCGACGAACACGGGATCAAGGCCGGCCCGCTCTCGGAGCTATCGGCCGGTGACTACCTGTTTTTCTACGCGACGCTGTCGACGACCGGCGACCCCCCGGCGTGGGCCCCGCCGCGGTGGGGCGCCCACGTCATCGGGCACTTCCGCCTCGCGCGTGACCCGGTCACCGGCGAGACGTACCGCG
>PXQZ01000123.1:8684-29872 GCA_003021755.1 Halobacteriales archaeon QH_8_67_36
GATTTACCGGTATACGCCGACCTCGGGGTCGACGATATCCGGAAATAATTTACAATAATCACTATGAGTAGGTCGTCACACGGGCCGCTCCCGGCGTGGTTCCACCCGAAAACACCGTCTACGTCGACACAGCGGGTCAGGAGAGTTATCACTGGTGAAAACGTGACACCAACACATATGTTCGGACGCATCGACGCTGGGACTATGCGTGTCTCCACGGGGATCCCGGGGTTCGACGAACTGGTCCAGGGCGGGTTACTGACCGACCGGCTCTACGTCGTCAGCGGTCCCCCGGGTAGCGGGAAGACGACCTTCTGCTCGCAGTTCATGACACAGGGCGCCACGTCGGGCGAGACCTGTCTCTACGTAACGATGCACGAGACGAAAGCGGAGCTGATGCAGGACATGGCCGGCTACGACTTCGGCTTCGACCGGGCGATGCAGTCCGACGCCGTTCAGTTTCTCAACCTCGTCACCGAGAGCGGCAAGCGGACCATCACCCAGTTTGGCACCGAGGGCGGCCTGACGAACCGGCTAGTCGCCTACATCAAACAGAACGACATCCAGCGGGTGGTCATCGACTCGACGATGCTGCTCCAGCATTTCATGAACGACGTCGACAGCGAGATAACGGGCTTTCTCTCGGCGCTGAAACAGACCGACGCGACGACGCTGCTCATCTCGGAGATGACAGACCCCTCCCACTGCTATCGACTGTGACATCCGCAGGATGTCCTTCAGCGACCGCGGCCTGCAGGTCCACACCGCCGAGAAAATCGATTCATGATGGTGATCATCACAGAGTGGTTCCGAACAACGCCGACCCCGGAGTCGGCGCGTATCAGTACATCGTTACAATGAGCCGCTACGAGGCCGAATTCGACACCGGGTGGGAGGTGCTGGACAAGGGCGACGCGACGACCCGCGCCTACGCCATCGGCGTCGCCGAGCGCCTCGGCGAACCGAACCGCGAGGAGCTACAGGCCATCTACGCCGAGATGGACTCGGCGTACCACCGTAGCATGGTCGAACTCGCCTACGAGGAGGGCCGCAACGAGGCGACGGCCGTCGCCGACCCCGACAGCGACGCCGACGCCGTCTGGGCGCGCGAATCGTCTCGGAGCGAACCGGTGAACGAAGTGAGCCGGAGAGCAGTAGCGAGGGGCGCGACCAGCGGGAGCGGTCCTCGGCGGAGCGGGGAAATCGAGACGCGAGCGGGGCGAGCGTCTCGACTGCGAACAGAGTGGGACCGGAAGTCCCGCAGGCAGTCGGGCGTAGCCCGACGACGGCGGCGCTGGGGCCATGAGTGAAGTAGCCGGGGAGCAGTAGCGAGACGACGAGCTCCGTGAACCGTCTCAAGCGACGCGGAGTGGGACCAGGAGCTCCGCAGTCGGTCGACACGCCTGCCCGACGACGGTGACGGACGGAAACTGCAGCACCAGGGGGCGTTTCCGGTCGCCGTCGGCAACAGGCCTATATACTCGACAGGACAAGCCGGCCCGTATGAGCCGAATCAAACTGTCACTGCCGGACCAGGTCGATTCCGACATCCAGCGCCTCGTCGAACAGGGTGAGTTCCTCAACCGCGACCAGGCCGTCGAGGACCTACTGAAACGCGGTATCTCGGCATACAACGTCACGACCGACGAGTCCGAGTCGCCGGTCGACGACGAGATGTTCGGACAGACCACGTCCGAGCAACAGGACCCTGCCCAGATGGACGACGACTACGGCCTTTAAGAACTGCTGCTCGGAGCGTACTGCCGAAAAAACGTGTAGCTGGGGCCGCGGGGTTTTAGAACGAGACTTCTTCCGGCCCGTCCTCGCCCATGCAGACCGGGTCTCGGTCCGAGTAGCCCTTTCGACCGATAGCCTTGCCCGAGACGCCCGCGTACGCCGTCAATCGGGCGTCCTCGGCCGTTTCGAAGGTCTCCGGGGCCGACCGACTCAGCGCGTCGGCCAGCGTCTCCGTCCCGTTCGGCAGTTCGAGGGTGCGGTCGCCCTCGGCGTCTATCAGTTCCTCGGTGGTCAGAGGGTACTCCAGTTCGTCGAACGCCTCCTCGGCGGGTGTCATCATTCGCATATGAAATCGGAGCGGGTGGCAAGGGATAAATCCAATGGTTTATAATGATAGTATTCCTTAATTACATTAATGTACATGCGTTAGCGGCTGTCACGGACAACTGGCTTGTTGTTGGGCCGCGAGTCGGACGTATGGTCGTTGCGGACCTTCACGTACACACGACGCGCTCGGACGGGTCGCTCACGCTCGACGCGCTCCCGGCCGCGGCTGCCGACGCCGGGGTCGACGCGGTGGCAGTAACCGACCACGACCGGGTCCAGCCCGCTCTCGACGGTCCGGTGACCACCCGCGAGGGGGTTACCGTCGTCCACGGCATCGAGTTGCGCGTCGACACGGGCGAGCAGCGCCTCGACCTGCTGGGTTACGGTGTCGACCCCACCGACGCGCTGGTCGCCGAGTGCGACCGCATCCAGCGGAACCGCCGCGAGCGCGGGCGAGCGATCATCGACTGCGTCGAGGATCGTCTGGGCGTCTCACTCTCCGTCGAACCCCGGGCGGGGCTGGGACGGCCCCACATCGCTCGGGCCGCCGCCGAGGTGACCGACTACGGCGTCCAGGGTGTCTTCGACCACCTCATCGGCGACGACTGCCCCTGCTACGTCCCCCGCGAGGTCCCGGACTTCGAACGGGGCCGCGACCTGCTCGCGGCGGCCTGCGGACTGGTCGGGCTGGCCCACCCGTTTCGCTATCCGGACACCGACGCGGCGCTGGCCCGCTGTGAGGACCTCGACGCTGTCGAGCGGTGGTACCCCTACGACCGCGCCGTCGACGGGGTCCGGCTCGACGCCGCGATCGAGCGCCACGATCTGGTCCCCACGGGCGGCAGCGACGCCCACGGCGACCGGCTGGGGGTGGCCGGACTCGACGGGGCCGCCTGGGCGCGAGTCCGGGACGCCATCGTCTGACGGTTGGCGGACGAATCCGAGGGTTCAATGCCCCACGGGTCCAACTGCCGGATATGCAGTGTCACTACTGTGACCGCGACGCGGATATCGCCGTCGACAGCGACGGGGTCAAGGTCGGCGTCTGCAAGACACATTTCCGCGAGCAGATGGCCGAACTCGAAGACGCCGACTGGCTCGACGACCTCGAAGACGAACTCGACATCGACCGACGGGAATAGCGTCGCTCTCGACTCGGTCTGTCCGTTCTTCCCCTCCGAACCGACTCCCGTCGAACGCCACGTCTTTGTTCGCCGAGTGGGACGTTCAGCCACAGTGTCCGATGTCCCGTGGCTCCGGCAGGCCGCCCACGCGGGCGCGCTGCTCTCGACGCTCGGTGCTGTCGTCTGGCTCAGTGGCCTCCCCTTCCTCTTCCCGAGTCTCGGTCCCACGGCCTACCTCTTTGCCACCCAGCCGTCGGCCCGACAGCCGACGACCCGCCGTGTCGTCGGCGGGCACGCCATCGGCGTCCTCGCCGGGCTGGTGGCGTACCACGCTATCGCCGGCGGGGTCGTCATCACGGCGTCGATGGCCCCCGCTACGACGGCCGGCTTGCGACTGGCCGCAAGCGGCGTCGTCGCCGTCTCGCTGACGACCGCCGGGATGGCGGTCACCGACACGGGCCACGGCCCGGCCTGTGCGACGACGCTCATCGTCGGGCTCGGCATCCTCTCGACGCCGCTACAGAGCGCGGTCATCATGCTGGCCGTCGGCGTACTGGCCGGGGAACAGGCGCTGTTGATCCGCCTGGCCTAATCGTCGCTGGCGACCCGCTCGCTCCCGGCGGCGACGTGTCCCCCGCGGACGTAGTCGGTGAAGTTGTCGAACAGCTGCTTGGCCTCACAGGCCGCCCGGTAGTTCTCGTCGGTGATGCCGTCGAGCACGCGCTCGATGCGCTCGTCCGGGAGGTCCTTCCCCGTGGCGACGTCCTCGGCGGTCGCGGGGTCGTACTCGGGGTGGAACTGCACGGCGAAGACGTCCCCGTGGCGGAAGCCGTGGACGCCGTAGTCGTTCTCGGCGAACTGCGTCGCGCCCGGCGGCAGTTCGGCGACGTGGTCCGAGTGGGTCGTGAAGACGGTGAACGCCTCGCCGACGCCGGCGAGCAGCGGGTTCGCCCCGTCGTGTTCGACGGTCCGGTAGCCGATTTCGTAGTCGTCCATCGACTCGACGGTCCCGCCCAGCGTGTGAGCGAGCAACTGGTGGCCGAAACACACCCCCAGGAACGGCAGCCCGCGGTCGATACCGTCGCCGACCCACGATTCGAGGTCGGCTATCCAGGGCTCGTCCCAGTAGACGGAGGCCCGCGAGCCGGTGACGAGACACGCGTCGAACGCGAAGTGTTCGGGTAACTCGCGCTCGGTGACGTCGAACTCCACGAGGTCGGCGTCGAGTTCCCGCCGGAAGTTCCGGCGGTTGTCCTCGCCGTCGTGGGCCGCGTTCAGCAGGGCGATACGCAAACTCATTGACTGCATCCAGCAGTTCGAGCAATAAAAGCCTGCGTTTCGGCGGTCATATCTGCCACGGTCGCTGACGCGTGGTCACTCTCGGCCCACCCGCCGCCCGCCTGATCTCGGCGTCGCACAGCGGCGTGTGTCGGCTCACTCGGCGCCGGCGTGTTCGTCCAGCAGCGCCACCAGCCGGTCGGTCACGGCGGTGGCGTGTTCAACGAACGAGCAGTGTCGGCCCTCGACGGCCGTTGCGTCCCCCCGCGGGAGGTCGGCGCCCAGCGACTCGGCCGCGTCTGCAGGTACGACCGGGTCGTCGACGCCGTAGTAGACTTCGGCAGGGACCGTGACCTCGTACAGCGGCAGCGCCGAAAAGCGCGTCATCGCGGCGGCCTGCGCGTCGAAGGCGTCGCCGGCGGCGTCCTCGGCCTCGCGCCACTCGGTGATGCGGTCGACGAGTTCGGGTGCGTTCTCGCGGAAACCCGGGGAGAACGCCCCGTCGAGGGACCGCTCGGGTCCGTCGTCCAGCGCGAGCGCGTCGAGCGCGTCGGCGTCGACAGCGTCGCCCGAGGCCGCCGTGTTGTACAGCGTCAGGGTGCGTACACGGCTGTACCCGTGGGCGTACTGCAGCGCGACCATCCCGCCCAGTCCCGCGCCGACGAGATGGACGCTCCGGACCCCGTGGTCGGCCAGAACGGCCTCCAAGTCGGCCGCGAGCGTCGCCGCGTCGTAGGGGCCCGCGGGCGCGTCGGACGACGCCGCTGTTGGACGTCATCGGCATCGGCGACCGTTCGCACGGGGGCTGTGTGGATCTTTCGGTAGCCACACGTCTCGACGGTCAGCACCGGCGGACAGGACCGCGTGCCGGACGGCGATTTCGTCGTCTCACAGGGCAACCATCCGACGCTGGTCGTGAGACGAACACGGCGATGCAGTCCGCCCCTGTTACAGGAGTCGTGAGCCGAAACGAGACGCCGGCGCGCCGGTTAGACGTTCGCGACGGACCGCAGAATCGCCTCGGCGTCGTCGAGCGCGTCGTCCAGTTTCTCCGAATCCGGACCGCCGCCCTGTGCGAAGTCGGCGGGGCCGCCCCCGCCGCCGCCGACGCGACCGGCGAGTTCGCCCACGACCTCGCCGGCATCGACCTCTACGTCGTCGGGGACGGCCACGACGAACCGGGCACCCTCGGCGCCCGACCCGAGGACGGCGATATTGCCCTGCTCGACGACGGCGTTGGCCTGGGCGCGCAGTTCGTCCATGTCGGCGTCGATGCGCTGGACGACCGCCGTCGTCCCGGCCACGTCGATTGCTTCGGTGTCGCTACCCCCGGCCGCGCGGGCCTCCGCCAGTTGCTCTTTCAGTTCCTCGATCTCCTTGCCGCGGGCCTTCCACTCATCGAAGAACCGGGCCGCGGTGTCGGGGACGGCGTCGGGGGTCACGTCCAACACGTCGGCGGCCTCGTAGAGCGCGTCCTCGGTGCGGTGGGTGGCCTCGATGGCCGCATCGCCCGCGGCGAAGGTCAGCCGGATGACCCCGTCCTGCACCCGCTCGGTCGAGAGCAGTTTGATGATCCCGATGTCGCCGGTCCGGGCGACGTGGGTGCCGCCACAGGCCTGGATGTCGTCGGCCACCTGAATCAGGCGAATCTGCTCGCCGGCGGGGATACCACCCTGATAGAGGTCGAAGCCGTGCTTGGACTCGGCCTCGTTGCGGTCGGGCCACTGCTGTGTGACGGGGACGTTGTCCTGCACGAGGTCGTTGGCCACGGATTCTATCTCCTTGACCCGCTCACGGGACACCGAATCGTAGTGGGACACGTCGATGCGCGAGGAGTCGACGCCCTTCTGGGCGCCGGCCTGTCGGACGTGTTCGCCGAGCACCTGCCGGGCGGCGTGGACGACGATGTGGGTCGCGGTGTGGTGTTGCATCAGCCGCTTGCGACGGGTGGCGTCGACCTGGCCGCGGACGAACTCGCCCTTGCCGGGGTCGTCGTCGACGGTGTGGCAGATGACGCCGTCATAGCGCTGGACGTCCGCGACCTCGACGGTCACGTCGTCGGTCGAGAGGTGGCCGTGGTCCGGCGGCTGGCCACCGCCTTCGGGGTAGAACATCGTCTGGTCAAGCACTACGTCGTAGCGGTCGTCGTCGCGGTCAAAGACTTCGAGGACGACGGCTTCGAACTCCATGCGCTGCTGGTCCTCGTAGTAGAGCCGGTCGGTGTCGGGCAGTTCGACCAGCCGGTCGGCGTATGGGACGCCCGCCTCGCCGTCTCCATCGGCCGCCTCGCCGCCGTGGCGGTCCGCGACGACGGCGTAGAAGTCGTCGGGCACGTCAACCGCGACCCCGCGCTCGGCGGCTATCTCCTCGACCATGTCCGGCTGGATGCCGTGGGAGTCGTACAGTTCGACGAGCTCCGTGGTCGGGATGGGGTCGCCGGTCCCGGCGTACTCGTCGGCCAGCTGGCGGACCCGGCGCCCGCCGCGGTCGAGGGTCTCGCGGTACTTCTCGACCTCGGTGCGGACGATGTCCCGAACGGTGTCGCGGTTCTCGTAGCCCAGTCGGTCGGCCTGCATGTCGACGAGTTCGTCCAGCGGGGCGTCGACGCCGACGCTGTCGACCAGCCGCTTGGTCCGGCGCAGCACCATCCGGGCGAGATAGCCCGTCCCGACGTTCGACGGGACGATGCCGTCCCCGAGCATGTACGCCAGCGTGCGCGAGTGGTCGGCGATGGCGTAAATCTCCTCCAGCGGGGCGACGAGTGCCCGCAGTTCCTCGACTTCCACACCCACCTGCTCGGCGATGGTGTCGCGTTCGGCCTCGATGTCCTCGGCCTCGTCGATGTCCATCCGGCCCGCGAGTTTGGCGGCGTTGTGGACGATGGCGGCCTCCTCGTCGGTGAGTTCGATGCCGGCATTGTCCTTGAGGAAGGCGATCATCTCGGGGTAGACGGCTTCGTACACCGTCGGGGTGCCCTGGGAGACCCAGGTCCACCGCTCCAGCCCGTAACCGGTGTCGACGATGTAGGTGTCCATCTCCGAGTACCGGTTGCCGTCTTTCATCTCGTACTCGCCGTCGGGGTCCCGTTCGAGGGACATGAACACGAGCGTCGCGAGTTCGGCGCCCCGGTAGATGACCTCGAAGGCGGGGCCGGCGTTGCCGCCGCCGACCCACGGGTCTTCGTCCTTCCAGTACACCTCGCCCTGGTAGGCGTACTCTTCGGGGTCCTCGATGTCCGCCTTCGCGTTGAACGCGTGGTGGGCCATCATCTCGAAGGCCATCGTGTGCCGGCCCGTCTTGCCGACGTTGTCGATGTCCTGCATCCGGATACAGGGCTGGGAGATACACAGCGGATTCGCGGGCGGGGGCGTCGTTCCCGACGTGACGAGCGGCTGGAAGTCGTAGATTGACGCCTGTGTCAGGAGCACGTCGTCGCGCCAGCGGTTGGCCGCGACAGGGTACGGGTCGATGCGGGTGTGGTCGCGCGCCTCGAAAAAGGAGAGGAACGCCTCACGCATCTCACCGAGGGCGTACTCGTCGTCGAACCCGGGCTCGTCGATGAAGTCGTACTCGGCACACGGCGGCTCGCCACAGGTGTCGCGGTCGGTCCGCGACCAGAACGTATCGTCACACTCGGCACACTCCTGCCGGTGGAATCCCGCCTCGTCGAAGTAGTCGAGTCGGTAGGCCTCGTCGAGGTCGCTCATTGGAGTAACGTTGGCCCAGCAGCGGGTAAAACAGTTCCGAAGGGGTCAGTGGCTGATTACAGTCGCACCGCGGAGGTCCCCGAGATGGTCTCGGGTACGAGCACTTCCGTGGTCGTCCGCGAGCCCGACGCCGTCGTGATCCGTACCGTCGCGGACTCTCCCTCGCCGAGTTCGCTACCGAACGGCTGGCCGCCGGTGACGACGCTCTCGTCGCTGCCCAGTTCCAGCCGCAGCTTCAGGCGGTCCTCCTGGTCGTTCAATACGGGGTTCGAGCCGTCATCGTCCTGCACGGTTTCGACGGTGAACCGGCCGTCGGGGTTGCCGTTCGCGCCGCCCGCGGCGAGCTGGTAGAACGAGCCGCTCGGTCCGATCCACTGCACGGTCGTCGTCTCGAGGTCGACGTCGTTCGCGCCCGGTCCGTGTTTCACGATGATATCTACGACGCCGACCGCATCGTTGTCGAGGTCGAGACCGGTGACGCTAACCACCTGCAGGCGGTTCGACGTCGCGTCGGACGCGCCCTGGCCGGTCGCCTGCGAGGAACTCTGGAGGAACCCCGCGGTGTTGATGAGGACGCCGGCGGCGATGGCCGCCACCAGCACCATCGCGATGAACACGACGAGCGTACCGATACCGACCTGCCCGCGGTCGTCCGCTGCTTGGTCATTCGAGCTACGCATTCCGGTTACTGGTGGCTTTGCCGATACAGCTGTATAAAACTGCGTGAGCAATTATCGGCCGTGAAAACGAACGAGAGGCCGCTACTGTGGCCTACTCGGGGTTCGCCAGCGAGGCGAGCATCGCTTCGAGTTGCACGCGCTCGTTGGCCCCTTGCGTGATTCGGTAATCGGTTTCGCCCACCCGTTCGAGGATGCGAACGGCCGCCCGGTCGTCCACGTCGAACTCCCAGATGGAGCGGTGGAGCTGGTCGATGACGTCGCCGCCGGCGATGCCCTCCTCGGTCAGCAGGCGGTCGAGCGTCGCCCGCGCCGCGGTGAAATCGCCGTCGAGCGCCGACTGGACCATCCCGTGTATCTCCTCGGGCCGGGCCGTGGAGGTGATGGCGTACACCGCCGACTCGTCGACCACGTCGCCGCTGACCGAGGCCGCCTGCAGCCCGTTGATGGCCTTGCGCATGTCGCCCGCCGCGGCGTACACCAGCGCGTCGAGGCCGTCGTCGGTCAGTTCGATACCCTCCTCGGCGGCGATGTGGCGAACCTCCTGCTCGACCGCCTCGTCCGACAGCGGCGAGAAGCGGAACACGGCACACCGGGACTGGATGGGGTCGATGATCTGACTGGAGTAGTTACACGAGAGGATGAACCGGACGTTGTTCGAGAACTGCTCCATCGTCCGGCGGAGTGCTCCTTGTGCGTCCGAGGTGTTGTGCGTCAGAATCCCGTTGGCGAGCATGAAGTTCGGCGTCCCCTCCATGCTGATATTGTACGCTTTCCCGCGGTGGCTGTACTCGATACTACGCACTTCCACTGTCTCAACCGTCTGCAGCCCCCCGTCTGAGACGAGCGCCGGTTCGAACTCGTTTCTGTCGTAGTGCTCGTGGTGTGGGAGTTCCTCGTCGCCAACGACGACGAACGTATACTCGTCGCCGTACGCCTCGAGGAATTCCTCCACTTTCTCTACCTGACCCCACAGCTTGGCGGAGCCCTTGACTTCGATGACCGTGTCCTCGATCAAGAAGTCCGGGTGGAAGACACTATCTGACAGCTCGAACTCCGGTTCGTACTGGTAGTCGATCCCAGCGTCCTGTAGCGCCTTCGCAACTTCGTACTCCCAGTCGGACCGAACGAGATGACCGAGTTCATCACTGTGCCGAATATTCCCACCACCTGTCGGTGCGTGGCCCTGCAGCGCTTCCGAGACCTTCTGTGCGACCTCCGGGTCACGCATCGGGTTGTTGTCCCCGGTGATGTCACAGACGGGATACTCGCAGTTCTCGGTGGCCTTCTCGATTATCTCTTCTTTCCTATCATCGTCTGCACTCTCCCACCACTCCGCGCACGCATTACCGATATCTCTCTTAACCTCTTCAGCGTCGGCGTCGACGACCCATTCTTCCCACGAGGTTCCGGACCGTCTTTCACTGATTTTTTCGCAGAACTCTTCGATGGCTGATGCGTCCATCTCCCACACCGAAACACCGTGAAACTCCCCGCCGTAGTTCGGGTTGTTCTCTCCCGCAAGCCGACCGTCCGAAAGCTTCTCGACGATTTTCTCACGCCGCTCTTCGGACCACTCGGTTCCGTGCATCGGATTCCCCTCGCCTTTCATTTGACGGCTGTGGCCCTCGTTCTTACAGTCGAGAGAACAGAATCGTCCCGCAGTCCAATCTTCACAAACCTCGCACCGTGAGACACCAGTATCCGTTTTAAAATCGGCGATTTCGTCTCCCGGGGCTAGCTCCTGTAATTCCTTTTCGACGAGTTTGCCGTCCTCACCAATCACAAAGAACGGGTGGGATAAACTCGCCTGAATCGTTCGCCCGTCTGCGAGTTCGAGTTCGAAGAAATCGGCGATACCCGAGTCGACTAGCTTACCCTTGTCGGACTGAATCTCGTTTGTGTCGAAATCGACCGATGGGATGGGTTCGCCGTCTTTGGCGACTTCTTTTATCGGTTTCACTTCCGGTGACGACGGATAGCCGGTGACGACTTCGGTACTAGAGGGAACACACAGCGCGTCGGCCTCGTCGAGGAAGATGATGCGGTAGTTGTAGCCCCCGAAGCTCGTGCGCGCGAAGTTCTTGATGCGGTCCCGAACCACGACACGATGCCGGTCCAGAAGACCGTTGATGCGCTCTGTGACCGGCTGTATCTCAGGAAGACTGAACACGTTCCGTCGACACTGAATCCCAGTTTCGCGAACCGGGGACAGTGAAGTCGTACACGTCACGTGTCTCCGTGGTCCGCTTGACCTGTTGTACTTCGTCGAAGTACAGGTCGGCCTCAACGAGCCGTTCGAGTGCGACGAGGTCCCCGAGGACGCGTTCCGAGAGCATCTCCGACGCCACCTCCTCCAGCCGGTCTGCGACAGTCCTGAACCGGGGGAGCGACCGGAGCGAGTGGTCGTCGTTCGTGAGTAGGTTCTGCAGGTCGGTCCCGCGGTGTGGTGTTCCTTCAGCGAGATGCGTATAGGGGACGCCGAGTCGTTTGACGGCCGCTCGAAGCGTGGACTGTATCTCGTCGATCTCGGGGACAGTCTCGACGGATTCGATGCGGCCACACAGTTCCGTTGTCCGCCCGGCGTAGGGGTTTCGCTTGCCGGTCGCGTACTCCTGTATTCGGCTCCGGCTGATTCCGGTTTCGGCGACAGTGCTGGCCTGTATTGCCTCGTCAGTGAAGGTTTCACGGTTCCGGTCCCACACTATCGGAAACTGTGTCATCGTTGTGAGTTCCCTGTCAAGGGCCGCAACGGCCTGCCGTGTGTCCTGTGCGGCTTCGAGTCTCTCGTTCGCCACAGCCCGGAGTGACGAAAGACACTCCTTGTACACCGCACGTCCGGGCGACTCGGGATTCAGTGTCGACGGAACGTGTTCAGTCTTCCTGAGATACAGCCGGTCACAGAGCGCATCAACGGTCTTCTGGACCGGCATCGTGTCGTGGTTCGGCCGTCCCTTTTTCGAGGCGTGTTTGTGGAGCCGGTCGCGTTTCTCCGGTAGCCCGAAATCAATGCGTTCGGCGAACCGCTCTAAGTGACTCGCCCCGGAGATGTATAGACTGTGGTAGCGCTTCTCGTCCGAGGTTCCGTTGGTCGCTCGCTTTTGTTCCTTCTTGCGCCGGGACGGAACACCGAAACCCGCGAGCAGGTACGAGAGTAGCGTCAGGTGGTCACCGTTCTTTTGTGTGAGTTCGATGATTCCCTTTTCGCTCACGTACCCCTCTGCATCGAACATCGCACGGAGGAACGCCGTACGACTCTCGTTGTCGGCTCTGAGTATCCGGTCTCCGATGGCGGATTCTTCACCTGTTGCACTGGCAAACACGTCGAAGCAGGACCGGAGGAACATTGTGACAGCGCCGTTCACGATTTCCACGTACGGGACGCCCTTCTGGGTCCCGGTCGTCGGGTCTACGCCGAAGATTTCGGTCGCCCCTTCGGTAAACTGCTCACGGAGCTTCTCGGATTCGTTGTAGAATTTTATCCGCCCACCGTCGATTCGCGCCTCGCTTATTGCGAGTGCAATGAACCGGGCAAGCGTCGGCGTCATCTCCCACGCTGGCGTAATCACTTCCGAGCGAACGTTGTTCGACGGGGCGACGCGTTGAATACCGAGGACGTGTTCCCGCAGCGTCTCGGTTTCGATATCAAGCCCGCGGAGATATGAGAGCCGACAGACCGTGCTGATATCGTCAAGCTGTATGTCTTCGCGCGCAATGGATTGGACATACTTCCGGTCGAACCCGTACTCGTCGACGACCTGGTCGACATCGCCCAACTCCCGGAGTGCGTGAACGATTTCCCGTCTGGTTCCGACAAACCGCTCCTCGACCGGAACGTCGTGTTTCGACGCGAACTCCTCTGTCAGATGTACGTGCGTCCACTCACCGTCGAGTTCGCTCGTCCAGTCGATTTCCAGCTCCTCGGCTGGCAGCGGGGCATCCAGCGGCCGAACGACTCTGTCGCCGGTGTCCAAATCTTCGGCGTTTCTCCATCCCAGACCCTCTTCGTCCGCCACGAGCAGACGGTGCTCCGGTGTGACCGTCATCTTACTCCCATCTCGTGTCTCGACAGTGACTGTCTCGTCGGCTTCTTTCCCGAACACGTGGGACGGCTCGACGTATTCGAACGCACCGGACGAATCGAAGGTAAGTACCTTCATTCCGTTTCTGGGTCTGTCGAACCCGTCTTCGTCCCCCACGACTTCGCTTGCGGGCGTAAGACCCTGGTCGGTCAGTACCGGCGTCTCACCAGTTACGCACTTCCCTGTCCCTGCTGGCCCACTGAACAGAAAGTGGCTCAGGTCGTTGCGGGAGACGTAGCTCTGGAGCCGTCCGACGATATCTTCGTGACCCATGACGTCGTCGAGGGACTCGGGGCGGTACTTCTCTATCCACACTTCCTCTCGTCCCGCCCGCGACTCCGTGTCGGCCTCGCTCATACATGGGAGTGGCGTGGGCCCGGCATAAACGAACCGTTCGCTCGCCGAGTTACGTTACCCCGGCACGCAGAGGGGCGCGTACGTCCGACGAGACCACGGACGCCGAGGAACTGCCAGTGACCGCCAGTTACTTGGCCGAGAGCCGGCTGACGTGTGGGACACCTACAGCGACCTCAGGCGGACCCGTTCCGAAGCGGGGCCGCCCGGCTTCCCGCTGGCGATGGCCGCCGGAAGCTGGCGTTCGGAGCTGACGGAGTAGCTACGCCAGCAGCCGCCGCGGCTCCGAGAGATAGGAGGTGAGCGTGTTGACGAACTCCGCGGCGTCGGCCCCGTCGATGACCCGGTGGTCGATGGCCAGCGACAGCGTCAGCGTGGGTTCCGCACGGACCTCGCCGTCCGCCGCGACCGGCCGCTCTTTCAACGCCCCCACGCCCAGGATCGCCGTCTCGGGGACGTTGATGACGGGGTCGGCGTACTCCCCGCCGATGGCGCCGAAGTTCGTGACCGTGAAGACGCCGCCCTGCATCTCCTCGCGGTCGATGTCGCGGCTCCGGGCCCGCTCGACGAGGTCGTTTATGTCCGCGGCCAGTTCCAGCAGCCCCTTCTCGTCGACGTTCCCGACGACGGGGACGACGAGCCCGTGGTCGGTGGCCGTCGCCACGCCGATCGCCCGGTCGCTCCGGTAGACGATTTCCTCGGCATCGGTGTCCAGTCGGGTCGCCAGTATCGGGTGATCGTCGAGCGCGGCGGCGACGCATTTCAGCAGGAACGGGGTGTAGGTCAGCCGAACGCCCCGCTCCTCGGCGAGCGGTTGCAGGCGCTCGCGGGCCTCGACCAGCCCCGGCACCGCCACCATATCGTGGTGGGTCGCGTGGGGGACCTCGCGCCGGGAGCGAGCCATCCGCTCGCCGATGGTCCGGCGGACGCCGCGGTATGGCTCCCGGCGGTCCCCGTCCGTCCCGACGGGCGACCCGCTCACCGACTCGGCGCTCTCCTTGCGCTCCGACGTGACTCGCCCGGTGACCGCCCGCACGTCCTCGTCGGGAACCTCGGCGCCTGCAGCTTCCCGCTCCGCCATGGCCCGCACGGCGGCGGCGTCGACGTAGGGCTCGCCGTCGCGCGTCTCGTCGGTCGGGACGGCGTCGATGTCGACGCCCAGTTCGCGGGCCAGCCGACGGGTGGCCGGCGTCGCCAGCGTGTGGTCACGACGCTCGTCCATCGGGCCGGTTGACGCCTGGCGGACGGCGGATTCGACCGCCGGTTGCTCGCTGTCGACGACCGTGGGGCGCTCCTCTGCCGTATCGTTCTCGTCGTCACTGGCCTTCGAGACGACGGACGGCTGGCCGCTGGCTGCCTCCTCGCCGTCACTAACTCTCGGGACGATGCCGGTCGGGCCGTCGTCCGGTGTATCGTCCGCATCGTCGTCTCTCACCCTCGAAACGACGGAAGTGGGGCCGTCGTCGGCCGTTTCGCTCGCGGCGGCTTCCACGTCGGCTTCGGTGATGCGACCGCTCGGGCCGGAGCCTTCGACGGCGGTGATGTCGACGCCCTGCTCGCGGGCGAGGCGGCGGACGCTCGGCGGCGCGAAGACGCGCTCGCTGTCACCTGCCGCCGCTCCGGTCTCGGGCTCCTCGCTCGCCGTTTCCCCGTCTCCCTCGGCACCCTCCTCGATGGTGACCAGCACCTCGCCGGTGGCGACGATGTCGCCGACCTCGGCGTGTAACTCACTGACGACACCGTCGACCGGCGACGGCACGTCGACGGCGGCCTTGTCGGTCTCGACTTCGGCGAGCACCTGGTCCTCCGTTACTTCGTCGCCGACCGCGACGTGCCAGGCGAGTACCTCGCCCTCGGCGACCCCCTCGCCCAGGTCCGGCAACTCGAACTCGAACATGGTTAGAACGCCACCGCGTCGGTGATACCGTCTTTGATGCGGGCAGTCTCGGGGAGGTAGTAGTCTTCCAGGGCATACAGCGGGAAGGGGACGTCAAAGCCCGTAACGCGTGTAATCGGGGCTTCCTGGTACAGCAGCGACTCGGACTGGATGGTGGCGATTATCTCTCCGGCCAGCCCGCCGGTCTTTGGCGCCTCGTGGACCACGGCAGCCCGTCCCGTCTTCTCGAAGGAGTCGACGATGGCCTCGGTGTCCATCGGCTTGAGCGTCCGGAGGTCCACGACTTCGACGTCGACGCCCTCGTCGGCGAGTTCCTCGGCGGCGTCCATCGTGGGGCGCACCATCGCGCCCCAGGTGAACACCGACACGTCCTCGCCCTCGCGACGGCATCTGGCGCTGCCCAGGTCGACGGTGTAGGGGTCTTCGGGGACCGCCTCGCGGAACGCCCGGTAGACGAGCTTCGGTTCGAGGAAGACGACGGGGTCGGGGTCACGGATGGCGGCGGCCAGCAGCCCCTTGGCGTCGCCCGGCGTCGACGGGACGACGACTTTCAGCCCCGGTTCGTGGGTGTAGAAGGCCTCCTTGGACTCGGAGTGGTGTTCGGGCGCGCGGATGCCGCCGCCGTAGGGCGCCCGAATCGTCATGGGACAGGTGTAGTGGCCCCGGCTTCGGGTGCGCAGACGGGCGGCGTGGCTCACTATCTGGTCGAAACCGGGGTACATGAAGCCGGCAAACTGGAGTTCGGGGACCGGCCGCAGGCCATACGCCGCCATCCCGATAGCGGCACCGACGATGCCCGATTCGGCCAACGGCGTATCGACGACGCGCTCGTCGCCGAACTCCTCGTACAGTCCCTGTGTGGCCCGGAAGACGCCGCCGTTGCGGCCCACGTCCTCGCCCATGACGAGCACGTCGTCGTCCCGCTCCATCTCGCTGTACAGGCCGTCGCGGACGGCCTGGACGAGCGTCAGGTCCTGGGTGGCGCTCTCGGCACTCATTGGAACAGCTCCTCGTCGCCGTGACGCCCGCGCAGGTCGCGCAGGTAGTCGAGTTGCTGTTCCAGTCGCTGTGGCATCTCCCCGTAGACGTGGGCGAACAGCTCCTCCGGGCTGGGTCGCTCGGTCGACTCAGCGGTGTCGATGGCGTCGGCCACCTCGTCGGCCACGGAGCCCTCGATGGCCTCGACGCGCTCGTCGGAGAGCAACCCCCGCTCGCGCAGGAACGTCTCCAGGCGCGGGATGGGGTCCTTTCGCTTCCAGCGTTCGACCTCCTCGTCCTCGCGGTACACCGATGGGTCGTCGGCGGTGGTGTGCGCGCCAAAGCGGTACTGGACCGCCTCGACGAGCGTCGGCCGCAGGTCACCCTCCGGCGGGTCGCGGGCCTTCGCGACGGCCTCGCTCGTGACCTGATACACCGCCAGCGGGTCCATCCCGTCCACCTGGACGCCGTCGAAGCCGTAGGCGTCCGCTTTCTGTGCCAGCGTCGCACTGGCGGTCTGGCGCTCGCGTGGCAAGGAGATGGCCCACTGGTTGTTGTTACAGAAGAAGACGGCGGGCACGTCGAAGACGCCGGCGAAGTTCAGCCCCTCGTGGAAGTCCCCCTCGCTGGTCGCGCCGTCGCCGAAGTACGTCAGGACGACGGCGTCGTCGCCCCGGAGTTTGGCGGCCCAGGCCGCTCCCGTCGCATGGGGAATCTGGGTCGCGATGGGTACCGCCATCGAGAACACCTGCACGTCCTCGGGCGGGACGTTGCCCGCCTCGTTGCCCATCCAGTACAGCAAGTCGTCCGACAGCGACCAGCCCCGCACCGCCAGTGCGAGATGCTCCCGGTAGCTCGGGAACGTCCAGTCACCGTCCGAGAGGGCCATCGCGCTGCCCACCTGGGAGGCCTCCTGGCCGGCCATCGGCGGGTATGTGCCCATGCGGCCCTGGCGCTGGAGGCTCACGGCCCGCTGGTCGAAGTGCCGACCGAGTTTGAGATAGCGGTACATCTCGACGAGCGCGTCGTCGGAGAGGTCGGGGACGGTCGCCCCCTCGACGACCTGGCCGTCCTCGTCGAGTACCTGTACCCGGTCGCCGGGGTCCCGCTGGAGGACGCTCCCTGGGCTATACATACGCTAGGCGTTGGCACGCAGCATGCTTAGGGTTTTCGCGGCGAGCAGTGCCGGCTCCCGCCGAACTACTCCGTCGTGGCCACGTCGCTACGTGTGAGATACAGCGAGTAGGCGATACAGCCGACGCCGGCGAGCTGGACCAGCCGGACGGCAAGCCGGAAATACCCCTGATACACCAGCGGGACCGAGCCGAGCCGTAACAGCGCGTTGCCGGTAAACGCGACGACGTAGGTCACGCCAAAGAGGAGGATGAGGCCGGCAGAGAGATACCGCATCGGGGGGCTGTCGTGGCGGCGCAGACCCCGATAGGCCTGATAGCCGATGTAGAGCCCCACGGCGGCGGTGACCGCGGCGACGGCCGTCGAGGCGAGACCGACGCGGGTGAACTGCTCTATCACCATCTCAGAACTCCTCCCAGAGCCGGGTGAGGCGGTCGGCGATGTCGTCGCCCCGCCGGTCGAGGTCGAACTCCAGTTCGCCGTCCGACAGCCGGATCGACACCGCTTCGAGCGTCGCGACGTACACCGTGTCGTGGTGGCCGTCAGCCCGGGGTCGTGTCCGTTCTGCGAGCAGATCGGCCGCTGTCAGCCGGTCGACCCGTCGGTACACCGTCGCCTGGGAGACGTCACAGCGCTCGCTCAGCTCCTTCGCACTCAGTGCCTGCTCGTCCGTCGCAGTGAGGATGGCCCGCGCGTGCTCGTCGTCGAGGAGGGCGACCACGGTTTCGAGTGTCGGCTCGCCGGACACGCTCGGTCGGTCACGTGGTGATGTCATAACTTCCCGTGTCGTGGTCACGCTCATGGGAGATCGTAGTTGAACAGCGCCGAGGAGCGTTTTCCGTCGGCCGATTCGTAGATCATCCGGATGGTCGCCCCCGCCGCCACGCCCGCTGTCGAGACGGTTAGCTCGTCGCCCGGTCCGATCCGCGGCCCCGCGTCGGTCCGTAGCGTGAGGTCGTCGTCGCCCCTGATCGAGAGCCGCCCGGTGCTGACCGCATCGCCCGCCTCGTGGCGGATCGTCAGTTGCTCGGCCGCTTCGTCGTACTCCCCGTTCCAGGTGGCGTAGGGTACGAGGAACCCCTCGTTTGCGTGTTCCGCCAGGAACCGATCCTGGCGAAGTTGCGACGCGATCGTCGCGGTCCGGTCGGCCACCTCGATGTCGACGGCGGTCGCGTCGATCGCACGGTCACGCTGGTTGAGCGCCGCCTTCACCCCCGACTCCGTGAGGTCGTAGTCGGGCGGGAACAGCCACGTCTGGACGAAGTAGACGCTGTCCTCGTCGTGTTCGAACCCCGTCGCCCAGCCGACGGTGTCTGACTCGATGGTGTCGTCGTCCTCCCGTTCGACACCGCCGGGGACGAGCCAGTTCCACCGGCGGCGGCCGCTGCCCGCGGAGAGGTCCGCAAACACCGGGGCCTCCTCGTGGTACCGCGGCACCTCACCGCTGTGTGCGCCGATCATCGCCTCGACGGCTTCCCGCGGCGCCGGCCCGCTACTGAACAGCAGTCTGTTCCGGCTCACGGCCGCGATCTTCTCGGTGTCGGGCCGCCTGTAGACGTCGTACCCCGCGACGGTCCCGTCGGGTTCGTAGCTGGTCCGGGCCGCCGTCTCCTCAACGGCTGACGGCTCGAATTCGCCCAGCAACGCGGCCGTCGCTTCCCCGGTAAAGGCCAGTTCGACGTCGTCGATGTGGACGCCCAGATAATCGGTGAACGAGACGAGGATCGCCCTGGGGACGGACGCTCTGGTCCAGTCCACGGCGTCGCTCGGCGGCGGGGTGTACACCATCACGTCGTAGTCCTCGTCGGTCGTCGGATGCGCAGTCGGCGCCGGGAGCCACTCGCGGTATCCCGGTGGTTCGGGGTCCGGAACGTCGACCTCGCCGTATCGGACTGCTGTCCCGAGCGGTGGCAAGCCGCTACAGCCGGCTGTCCCGGCCATCGCGAGGGCCGCGCCGCAGGTACCGAGTACGCGACGGCGTGAGGTGGTGTCCTCGGTCATGTATCTCCGGAAGGTAGCTGGTATGATAAAGTGGACTCCCGGTCGCCACCGCCGTGCAGACCGTGAAAAATTTTAAATACTAACAGCGGCCCGTCGATCCGCAGTCGTCAGTCGTGCGCCCGCGCTCGTCTCTTGGCTTCCTCGGCGTTCTGGCCGTTCCGTAACACGGATTCGACGAACAGCTCCCCCGCCCGGTACGAGGAGCGGACCATCGGCCCCGAGGCACAGTACGTAAAGTCGAACTCGTCCTCGGCCACCCGTTGCCAGGTGTCGAAGACGTCGGGGTGAATGTACTCGCTCACTTCGAGATGCGAGCGGGAAGGCTGGAGATACTGGCCGAAGGTGACGATGTCGGTGCCCACGTGCTGGAGGTCCGACAGCGTCTGGTACACCTCGTGGGCGTACTCGCCGACGCCCAGCATCAGGCTGGTCTTGGTGAAGACGCCGCTCTCGCGGTCGGCCTGCCGGAGTACGGACAGCGACTGCTCGTAGCCCGCCCGCCGGTCCCGGACCGGCCACTGGAGCCGGTCGACAGTCTCGATGTTGTGGGCCAGCACGTCAGGCTCGGCATCGATGATCCGGCGGACCAGCCGCTTTTCGCCCTGGAAATCGGGAATCAGACACTCGACGAGGATATCCGAATCACGCCGTTTGATCGCGCGGATGGTCTCGGCGAAGTGGCCCGCGCCCTGGTCCGGAAGGTCGTCCCGATCGACGCTCGTCAGGACGACGTAGTCCAGTCCGATGTCGGCGACGGCGTCGGCCACGTTCGCGGGCTCGTCGGGGTCCAGCGGTTCCATCCCGCCCGTCTCCACGTCACAGAAGTTACAGCCACGCGAGCAGCGGTCGCCCAGCAGCATGAACGTCGCCGTGCCGGGGCCGTTGTCGGCGGCGTCCGCCGCCTCCTCGCCCGGGGCCGCGTTCGCAGCCCCCGACCAGCACTCGCCCATGTTCGGACAGTTGGCTTCCTCACAGACCGTGTGGAGGTCACGCTCGCGGAGCGAGCGCTTGATATCCGTGAACCGCTCGCCCGACGGCGGTCGCATCTTGAGCCAGTCGGGCTTGCGCGAACGACTCATCGGCTGGGAGTTAGTGTGGATCGATAAAAAGGGTGCCGTCCCGGCCGTCCGACCGACCACCTTTACCGCGCCATGGAAACGCCTTTGCCGTCACGGTGCCGCTCATCTCACGTGCCAAGCAGAGCCGACAGCGAACCGACGGTGGCGGTCGACGAGGTGCTGCCGGAGTTCGCCGGCGCCTTCCCGTTCGAGCGGTTCAACGAGATGCAGTCGGCGGCCCTGCCCGCGCTGCTCTCCCGTGAGGACAACGTCGTCGTCAGCGCGCCCACTGCCAGCGGCAAGACCGCGCTGGCGGAACTGGCCATCTGCAAGACGCTCGCCGAGGACGGGACCGCCCTCTTTCTCGCGCCGCTGCGCGCGCTCACCAACGAGAAAGAGAGCGAGTGGGAGCGCTTCGAGGACCTGGGCTACTCGGTGTACGTCGTCACCGGCGAGCGCGACCTCTCGCCCCGTCGGGCCGAACGCGCCGACATCCTCGTGATGACGCCGGAGAAAGCCGACTCGGCGACTCGGAAACACGAGACGGCTCGCTACTCCTTCATCACCGACGTGGACTGCTGTGTCATCGACGAGGTCCACCTGCTGGACTCGGACCGGCGCGGCGCGGTGCTTGAAGTCACCGTCTCCCGGCTCCGACGGCTCTGTGACCCCCGTGTCGTCGCCCTCTCGGCGACGATGCCCAACATCGACGACGTGGCCGACTGGCTGGACGCGCCCGAGGAGACCACCTTCGCGTTCGGCGAAGCGTACCGACCCGTCCCGCTGAACGCCGACGTGAAGACCTACTCCCACGGCGAGAACGCCTTCGCCGAC
>PXQZ01000124.1 GCA_003021755.1 Halobacteriales archaeon QH_8_67_36
CTCGGAGACGGACGACGGGGATGCACCGAGCGCCGGCACGGCGGAGGCGGCTGCCGTCACCGAGACCGCGGACGACGAGTCGGCCGAGACGACCGGCGGAGCGGCGGACCCGCCATCCGACGACGGGGAGCCCGCGCCCGACCGGCCGGCCACGGCAGCCGACGACGCGACAGCCGAGGCACAGACGGTGGTCGAGGACCCGTCGGAGCCGCCCGAACAGCCGGCGGACTCACAGGACGCCCAGTCCGACTCGCCGGCGTCGGAGCCGACGCCCGACCAGCCTGACGCCTGGGTGGCGGACGAGGACCCCCTGACGACCGACGAATCGGTGGCAGACGAGGAGCCACTGGCCACCGACGAACCGGTGGACGCCGGAGAGGCGAACGAGGCGGACGCTCCACCCTCGGAGCTATCCGGGACGAACGAGTGGGCCGACCAGTCGGCCACCCCGGGCGAGGACGACGAGGCTACGGCGAGCGACGAAACACGGCCCGAAGAGTGGTCGCCGCCGGACCCGTCGGAGTTCGAGACCGAACCGATGGACGAATCCGACGACGGCGACGGAACCCCCGGGTGGGACATGGCCGACGGCGACGAGGAGTCGCCAGACGGTCCACGGACGGCAGACGACCTCTTCGGGGAGGCGACCGACGACGGCGAGGACGTGTCTAACCTGTTTGCCACCGACGACACCGACCCCTCGCCAGCCGACGAGGGCGGCTCGGAGGAGACGACGGATGGGTCCGGAGAGGGGAGCCCCTTCGAGACGAACTCCGACAGCGACCCGCTCTCGGACGCGCTTGACGACTCCTAAACCGCCTCGGGGTCACGTGGTTCGAGACGCGGAGGCCGCGTCATCACGGACATCGAAGACGTCCGTACGACCCCGAGACACTCGGCCTGCTCCGCTCGTGTAGACAGGAACAGTGTCCCGCGTAGACAGCGTGGACACCGCAGAACCCACATCGTTTTATGAACTCGCGTTGTAGCAGTTGACAACCGAGCGCACGGCCGCCCGCGACGGGTCGGCGGCCGGCAGACGACGGGAACAGTCGTCGGGACGCGAGTCCCTTCCGCGACGGATGGCGAGGCTACGGGTGTACCCGGCCGGCCTCGCACCCCAGGAACCGAGACGCCGTTTCAGCCGTTACCGTCGTTGCCACCTCCGACCGCGTGCTCGCGGACGGCTCCTACTCGGAGCTACAACCATGGAAGTCGAAATCGCAACGATTGGCGGATACGAGGCTGTGGGCCGACAGATGACGGCCGTTCGAGCGGGCGACGACGTCGTCATCTTCGACATGGGCCTGAACCTCTCGAAGGTACTGATTCACGACAACGTCGAAACCGAGCGGATGCACTCGCTCGACCTCATCGATATGGGCGCGATCCCGGACGACCGGGTCATGTCCGAACTCGAAGGCGACGTGAAGGCCATCGTGCCGACGCACGGTCACCTCGACCACATCGGCGCCATCTCGAAGCTCGCACACCGCTACGACGCCCCCATCGTCGCGACGCCGTTCACCATCGAGCTGGTCAAACAGCAGATAAAGGGCGAGGAGAAGTTCGGGGTCCAGAACGACCTCGTCAAGATGGAGGCCGGCGAGACGATGCGGATAGGCGAGCGCAACGAACTCGAGTTCGTCAACGTCACCCACTCCATCATCGACGCGATCAACCCGGTCCTGCACACCCCGGAAGGCGCAGTCGTCTACGGGCTGGACAAGCGGATGGACCACACGCCGGTCATCGGCGACCCCATCGACATGAAGCGGTTCCGCGAGATCGCTCGCGAGGACGAGGGCGTCCTCTGTTACATCGAGGACTGTACGAACGCCGGCCGGAAGGGCCGCACGCCCTCCGAGAACGTCGCTCGAACCCACCTCAAGGACGTCATGACGAGCATCGAGGACCACGACGGCGGTATCGTCGCCACGACGTTCTCCTCCCACATCGCCCGCGTGAAGAGCCTCGTCGAGTTCGCCAAGGACATGGGCCGGCAGCCGGTCCTGCTCGGTCGCTCGATGGAGAAGTACTCGGGCACCGCGGAGCGACTGGACTTCGTCGACTTCCCGGACGACCTCGGGATGTACGGCCACCGCAAGTCCGTCGACCGCACGTTCAAGCGAATCATGAACGAGGGCAAGGAGAACTTCCTGCCCGTCGTCACCGGCCACCAAGGCGAGCCACGCGCGATGCTCACCCGTATGGGCCGTGGCGAGACGCCGTACGAACTGTCCGACGGTGACAAGGTGCTGTTCTCGGCCCGGGTCATCCCGGAGCCGACCAACGAGGGCCAGCGATACCAGTCCGAGAAGCTGCTGGGCATGCAGGGCGCCCGCATCTACGACGACATCCACGTCTCGGGCCACCTCCGCGAGGAGGGCCACTACGAGATGCTCGACGCACTCCAGCCACAGCACGTCATCCCGGCCCACCAGAGCCTCGAAGGGTTCGCGCCGTACGTGGACCTCGCCGAGAACATGGGGTACAAGGTCGGTCGTGACCTCCACGTCACCCGCAACGGCAACATGATCCAGCTCACCGAGTAAGCATGTCAGAACGCCATCAGCAGGTCGAAGCGGCCATCCTCGCCCGTCGCGAGCGGGTCAACGAGGCGCTCCCCGAGGAGCTCCCGGTCACGCGACCGGAGGGGCTCTACGAGGCGACCCGGTACCTGCTCGACGCCGGCGGCAAGCGGCTCCGGCCGACCGTCCTCCTGCTGGTCGGCGAGTCGCTGCTGGACGTCGATCCGCTGGGGACCGACTACCGGTCGTTCCCCCGGCTGGACGACGGGCAGGCCGACCTGCTGTCGGCAGCCATCGCCATCGAGGTCATCCAGACGTTCACGCTCATCCACGACGACATCATGGACGACGACGACCTCCGCCGCGGGGTCCCCGCGGTCCACAAGGAGTACGACCTCTCGACGGCCATCCTGGCCGGCGACACGCTCTACTCCAAGGCCTTCGAGTTCCTGCTTTCGACCGGCGCGGCCCACGACCGGACCGTCGCCGCGAACAAGCGTCTGGCCAAGACCTGCACCCGCATCTGTGAGGGGCAGTCACTGGACATCGAGTTCGAGGCCCGCGACGCGGTGACGCCCGACGAGTATCTGGAGATGGTCGAACTCAA
>PXQZ01000125.1 GCA_003021755.1 Halobacteriales archaeon QH_8_67_36
CGCCGCCGACATACGGATTCGTACGGCCGAACGGGCCGACCTGTTGGAGATACACCGCATCGAGCAGTCGGTGTTCCCCCAGCCCTGGCCGTTCTCGGCGCTGGAGAGCTATCTGGGGGAGTCGGGCTTTCTCGTCGCCGAAACCGGTGCCGACGACGTGTGTGTCGCCGGTTACGTCATCGCCGACACAATGCCGAACCACGGGACGCCGCTGGGCCACGTCAAGGACCTCGCGGTCCGGACGGAGTACCGCCGCGAGGGTGTTGCGACGGCGCTGTTGTGGCGAACGCTCTCCCTGCTCGAATCGGTCGGCGCATCGTCGGTCAAGCTCGAAGTCCGGGCGGAAAACGAGCGTGCGAGACGGCTCTACCGGCAGTTCGGCTTCGAACACCGCAAGACCATCCCGAACTACTACAGCAACGGCGAGGACGCGCTCGTGATGGTACGACTGCTGTAAAAACCGACCCGATTTAGGGCTCCGGCCACTCCGCTCGGACACCATGGGCTATGCCTGTCCCGTCTGTGACGACCCGCAGGCCGACGCCGGCCACCTCGCAAACCACCTCGCCTTCACCGCTATGACCGGCAGCGACGACCACGGGGCGTGGCTCGACGACCGCGTCCCCGACTGGGGCCAGCTCGGCGAGACGGAACTGGCCGACCGCGTCGTCGACCACGCCGAGGAGACGGAGTTTCCGCAGGTGTTCGAGGAGAGCGGCCTGGCGGACCACGACCACGACGGCGACCTGTCACGGGGTGGCGACCACCACCGGGGCGACCGGGAGATGAGCGACGACGACGCCGCGGTGCTGGCGGAAGCCCGCGAACTGACAAAGGAGATGCTCGACGAGAGCGGGACTGCTGGGACGGACGACACAGCGACCGAAGACGAAACGGAGTAATCCCGCGAGTGCCTATGACCGGGCATGGAGACCGAGGGGCAGTTCTCGCCGGCGACAGTCGCCGCGGCGCGTGACCGCTACGAGTCGCTGGGTTCGACCGCACAGGTCGTCGTCAAGGAGGTCGCCAAGGCGATGGGGCTCTCCGCCGACGAGTACGACGAGCGCGTCACCGGCGAGGTCGTCGAGACGGCCCGCGACGCGCTCTTTGCCGAGTCGCTGGCGGTGACCGTCGGCAGCCGCGAGGAGTTCGAGGACTGGCGGGCCGACACCGACCACGCCGTCGAGACGCTCGGCTCGGAGACCGTCGACAACGTCGTCTGGCACGCGCCCGCCTTCGCCGACGAAGCCGTCGCCGCGACCTACCAGTCCGAGCGCGAGGCCGCCGTCGGGACCCTCCGGCGGCAGGCCTTCGGGCGCATCTACAGCGAGGTCGTCTGATGCGCCGGGTCACCCGGAACTTCCTGCTGGCGATGGGCCTGCTGTTCGTCCTGTTGCTGGCCCTCGGCGCGCTGCCGGGCTATCTCCGGAGCGGTGACCCCTACTCCATGACTGCGACGCCGGTCGGCAACGACACCGCGGCGAACGCGGCGGGCGGTGCCGGCGACGGGACTGCGACGCCGGACGGGACCGTCACTGCAGCGACAGATCCGAGCACCGTTGACGCCGCCAACGTCTCGGATCGACGGTACCCCTACACGACCGAGGCGCTGGCCAACGCGACGGCCGATAGCGCGGGCCAGTCGAGCCGGTACTACCGAGGACCCGTCGGCCTCAAGGGCGCGTTCACCCACTCGCCCTTCGACGAGTATGACTCCCTCGTCCAGCAGTACCCCGCCGCCGTCGACGGCGACGCGGTTCGCGTCAGCCACGACGGAACCGTTTACCGGCTGGCGGTGACACAGGGGACATGAGCCGCGACCCGACCCACGAGTGGCCCGTCCTCGAATCGGCGGCCGAGTACGAGACCGGCTGGTACACCGGCGGCTACGACCGCGTGCGCCAGCCCGATGGCTCCGAGAAGAAGTACTACTGGGCCGACCTCCCCGACGCCGTGGTCGTCGTCGCCCGTACCGGCAACGAGCTGGTCCTCGTCGACCAGTACCGCCCTACCATCCGCCAGCAGTGTCTCGAACTCCCCGCCGGCATCGTGGAGGACGGCGAATCCTACACCACCGCCGGCGCCCGCGAACTCCGCGAGGAGACCGGCTTCGAGCCCTCGGGCGTCTCCCTGTTGGAGGAGTTCGACTGCGCGACGGGCGTCCTGCGCCACCGGCGGGGCGTCGTCTTCGCCGAGGGGCTCACCCCGACTGACCGGGAACTCGACGACAACGAGTTCCTCTCCGTGACGACGGTCCCCGTCGAGGACGCGCTGGACGTCGCCCGCCGCGAACCGGCCAACGACGCCACCATCGAGGGGGTTCTGCTGGCACAGGCCGAGGGGCTGCTGTGACCGGGTCCGATAACGATGGTTCGGGTACCGGCACCGGCGGCCCGCTCGCGGGCGCGGGCGACCGACGTGGAGAACGCGCTGACGCCTATCCTCTTGGTGCAGGCCGAGGGCCGTCTGTAATCCGGTGAGGATTTACTCTCTCGACCGTTAGATCCCCCCATGGACGGCGAAATCGGGAACGAGGAGATGCGAGCACTGCTCGAAGCCGACGACGCGACGGTCATCGACATCCGCTCGCCGGCGGCGTTCCGGCGGGGCCATATCCCCGGCAGCGAGAACGTCCCGTTCCCCTCGCTGGTCGACAGCGTCTCATCGCATCCTACGAGGGGTTCGACGGGCGCGTCGAGAGCTTCGCACCGGGGCTGTCGGGCTGGGAGGGCTCCTTCGATGACGGCGAGCGGGCGAGCGAGAACTCCGACGCGGCGGCCGCCGACGAGGGGCCGGACGCACCCTTCTGAACGCGGTGGCTGCGGGATCATAACTCGGTCGTCCAGTGTGGACCGCTTCGCTCGTGGACAGTCGCTCCCGGGCGACGGCAGTTTTCCACGCGAACTGTGTGGCTCTATCGCAGCTCCGCCAGCCGGCTCCCGAGCACCGACCGAACGGCGCCGGCGTCGCCGCCGATGCGGACTATCTGATAGCCCGCGTCGATGGCTCGAGCGTACGGTCGATAGCGTCCTCGACGGCCGCCGTCGTGTCCGACAGCGGTTCGCCGCCCGACACGGACATCGAGAGGTCCGCCGGGCCGACGAAGGCAAAGCCCAGCTGTGGCACCGACAGGATCTCCTCGACGTTGTCGACGGCCCGCCGGTTCTCTATCATCGTCCCCACGAGTATCTCGCTGTCCTCGCCGCCGACGAAGCTGTCGACGTAGCCGGCCCACTCGCCGGAGCGGCCGACACCCACCCCGCGGTCGCCCACGTCACCGCCGTAGGCGAAGTAGGCGGCCTCGACCGCCGCCCGGAGTTCCTCGGCCGTCTCGATGCGGGGCAGGAGGATGGTTCGGACCCCGGCGTCGAGCACCTTCCGGACGAGCGGAGGCTCGGGCTTCGGGAGACGGACGAGCAGTTCGACGTCGCCGGCCTCGGCGGCGCGGGTCAGTTCCTCCAGCGCCGTGCTGTCGTAGGGGCTCGGGCCGCCGTGTTCGAGGTCTATCCAGACGTAGTCCAGCCCGACGTCGCCCAGTATCTCGATGACCGTCGGCGAGTATGTCGCGGCGGCCGCGCCCAGCACCGTCTCGCCGGCCTCTATTGCCCGCCGGAGTCCGTTCTCGGTTCTCATGCCGACCCCGCTGTGGCGCCCGTCAGGCCGCTGTGACGGACAGCCCGGCCGGATGCGACGGTCCGGGACGGCCGTGGTCTGTCGAGATCTCGGCGGCACGCACTCTCCGTTCGTGACATGCGCCATCGTATCCCTGGCACTGACTTAAACTATCGCCCGAGAAACGGGTCCGGGGCCGTCACCGAGCGGCGAGGTGTGGCGTCCCAAACCATAATGTGGCGGGAAATGTTGTACGTTTTATGAGTAACGCAGGCGGGACGCTCACGACGGACCTCGTCGTGGTCGGGGCCGGTCCGGGCGGCTACACGGCGGCGCTTCGGGGCGCCCAGCGGGGGCTGGACGTTGCACTGGTCGAGCGGGAGACGGTCGGCGGCGTCTGCATCAACCACGGCTGTATTCCGGCGAAGTCGCTCATCCACGCCGCCGGCTTCCAGAAGGACATCCAGCACTGGAACGACATCGGCATCGAGACGGGCGAGGTGTCGGTGGACTTCGAGGCCGTGCAGGCCTGGAAGAACGACGTCGTCGAGCGGTTGACCGACCACATCCGCGCGGGGCTGGACGACCACGACGTGTGCCTGCTCGACGGGACGGCCCGCTTTCTGGACTCGTCGACGGTCGTCGTCGAGAGTGAGCGCGGCAAGCGGCCCGTCGAGTTCGATCACGCCGTCGTCGCTACCGGCTCCCAGCCGGTGGAGCTCCCGGGGCTTGGCTTCGACCAGGACGGGGTCATCTCCTCGCGGGACGTGCTCCAGCTCGACGCCGTACCCGACGAACTCGTCGTCGTCGGTGGGGGGTACATCGGGATGGAAGCCGTCACGAAGTTCGCCAAGTTCGGCGCCTCCGTCCGGGTCGTCGAGGCCCGCGACCGCGTTCTGGGGGCGTTCGAGGAGGAGATAGTCGACGCCATCCAGGAGACCAGCGAGATGTACACCGACGGCATCTACACGAACGCCCTGGCCACCGGGCTGGAGCACGACGACGAGGGCCGGCCGGTGCTACTCGTCGACCACGACGGGACGGAGCGGCGGTTCTCGGCCGACTACGTCGTCGTCGCGGCCGGCCGGGACACGACGGCGGCCCGCGAGCGCCTCGACCTGGAAAACACCGACGTCGAAGTGACAGAGCGGGGCTATATCGTG
This sequence comes from Halobacteriales archaeon QH_8_67_36, assembly GCA_003021755.1. Taxonomy (GTDB): domain Archaea; phylum Halobacteriota; class Halobacteria; order Halobacteriales; family Haloarculaceae; genus Haloarcula. The sequence goes on from PXQZ01000125.1 coordinate 4,776, forward strand.
ACCGACGACCAGTTACGGACGACGGATGACACCATCTTCGCCGTCGGCGACGCCGCAGGCGAACCGTTCCTGGCCCACGCCGCCTACCGTGAGGGGAAGGTCGCCGCCGCGGTGGCGGCCGGCGACGACGCCGCGCTCGGGACCGACTACCTCCCGTCGGTGATGTACACGGACCCGGAGGTGGCGGTGGTCGGACGGAGCGAGTCCGAGGCCCGCGAGACGTACGACGACCCGCTGGTCGGCCGGGTCCCGATGGCCACCTCCGGCCGCGCCCTCTCGGCGAACAAGCCGGCGGGCTACGTGAAAGTCGTCGCGGCCCCCGACGGCACGCTGCTTGGCGCACAGGTCGTCGGCGCCCGCGCGTCGGACACCATCGCCGAGGCGACCCTCGCACTGGAACTCGACGCCACCATCGACGACCTGCGAGGGACGGCCCACGCCCACCCGACGTTCCCCGAGGCGCTGGCCGACGCCGCCGACGACGCCGTCGGCGAGTCCATCCACTCCCACTAGCCGGTCTGTCCTCTCGCTCGTTGGGAGCGCCGAGTCGCCTGCTGTGTTTGCCACTTGCTAACGCCTTCAGAACAGCTATAGGAAAGTCATCTG
>PXQZ01000126.1:0-2477 GCA_003021755.1 Halobacteriales archaeon QH_8_67_36
GAACAGACGATCACACCGGTATCACTGGTACTGACCCGACTGGCGAGTGTTCCAGCACTGCTACGCGTGTGGGGACTCGTCCTTGCCGCAAACCTCATCGGCGTCGTCGGTGGGACCGCGTTTATTTTCTTCGGTGCCGTCCTTGATCCCCCGGCTATCGAGGCGGGACTCACGTTCGGCCAAGAAGCCGTAGCAAAAACGCCGTGGAGCCTCTTTTCGCGAGCAGTCATTGCCGGGGCTATCGTCGCGGGAATGGTATGGCTCGAACACGCGGCTCGCGAATCGGTCGCTCGGCTCCTGCTCGTTTACTTCCTCATGTTGGTCATTCCGGTGGCGGGATTGTACCACGTCGTCGTCTCGACGGCCGATGCGACGTTCCTCGTCCTGCACGGTGTCTCGTCGGTGTCCACTGTCGCCTTCGAGTTCCTGCTTCCGGTACTTGCGGGCAACACCCTGGGTGGTGTCGGGCTCGTAGCGCTGCTGAACTACGGCCAGACCGAGGAGTCCTTCCCCGAGGCGATGCGCGAATCGCCGCGGCTCTCGTGGCGAGAGTGGGGGTTGAAGATCACGGCGACTGACCCCCGAGCCGACGAGAAGGAGTGATCGCCGGCGGAACCGTGCTTGACGGCCACCCGCTGCTCCGGTCCGGTCGGACGAGTACAGTATGTCTTCCGGATTTGACCCACCCTGGGGACCCGGGGCGACGGACGACGCCGCTAGTCGGCCGGTTTGCTGTGTCGTTTCGGCGTCCGGCGCCCGCCCAGCGTGTACACCCACAGGACGGCCAGGCCGAACAGATACGCCAGCGAGACGGGGATGCCGATGAGGAACATCGTGAAGATGCCCTGTGGCGAGAGGATGGCCGAGAGGGTGATGATGCCGATGACGACCTCGCGCCACCGCTCGTACATCAGCGTGAACGGGGCGATACCCCCGCGGTGGAACAGGCACATCGTGATGGGAACCTCCGCGAGCAGGCCGATGCCGACCGTGAGGAAGAACACGAGCCACCCGAAGCTGCTGATGCGGTAGGAGATTATCATGTTGGCCTGCAACTGGTCGCGGGCGATGGCCGAGATGGTCACCGGCGCGACGTAGAGGAAGCCGACGAGACTGCCGACGACGAGCGCGCCGAACACCGACCCGCCCCAGACCAGCAGTATCTTCCGGTCGCCGACGACGAGCCCGCGCTCTTTCAGCGCCGGCCACGCGAAGTAGGCCACGAGCGGAACCACGGCGACGGCGCCGACGATGGTGGAGAACTTCACGATGAAGACGAGGTGTTCGACCGGGTGCAGGGTCACGATGTTCACGCCGGCCTGCATCCCCTCTGGGAGGCGGCCGACGAACACTTTCCGGACTGCCCCGATACCGCCCTGGTAGAGAAAGAGGAAAACGCCGGCCAGCACCGCGCCGAACACGCCCAGTATCCAGAACGCCTTCGAGAGCAGGGAGTCGAGGATGAACCGGACGTCGTAGTAGTAGCCGCCGATGTCGTCCTCGGTGGTCTCCTCCTCGGTGAAGGCGTCGGCCATTTCGGCCGTGGTCGAGGCGAAGACGTTGCCGCCGTCGTCCGCGGACTGGTCGCTCGGCGCGGCCGTGTCGCCTTCGCCGCCGGTGTCGCCGCCCTCGTGGACGGCGTCCCAGCGGTCGAGGACGGCCTGGGCTTTCTCCTGGTCGCCGCTCGACAGCGCCCGGTCGGCGTGGCCCAGCGCCTCCTCCTCGGTCATGGCCTCGAAGGCCTCCTCGGGCGCGACCTCGACGGCCGAGGCGTTCAGTTCGTCGATGTCGATAGCCGTCGGGTCGCCGTGCTGGCGACCGGCAGGGACGTCGCTCTCGGCGAGCGCCTGCAGGACGTGGTAGTACAGCACGAACGCCGCTCCCACGAGGCCGACGACGGCGCCCAGAGCGACCGCCGTCCGGGTCGGCGAGAGCCCGAACAGGGCGGGGCGAGCGAGGTTCCCCGTCAGGCGCCCGGAGTAGGGAGCGGCGGCGGCGTCGATGGCCCGGAGGGAGCGAAAGGCCGAGGTGGTCAACAGCAGGTACACTGCACCGCCACAGAGGACGGCCGCCCCGAGGACGGTGTTCCACTGCTTTCGGGCGACCCGGCGGGTGCTGATGAGGTCCCCCGAGCGCCTGACGGTGACCGCCAGTTTCGCGAGCGCGAGGCTGATGCCATAGAGGACACACAGCGGTGCGGCCCACATTATCTGGGTGAACGGGTCGGGCGGGGAGAACAGCGCGCCGAAGGCGACGATGCCGACGACGGCGTAGCGCCACTTCTCGCGGAACGTCTCGTAGGGGACGATGCCGGTGTAGGAGAGAACCGTCATCAGCAGCGGAAGCTGGGCCGCCAGCCCGAACGAGACGGCCAGGAGAAAGACGAACTGGAACCACTTGACGATGGAGTACTGCGGACTGAACCCGGCGGCGTTGGCGTTGCCGGCCAGGAAGTTGAACATTACCGGGAAGAACAG
>PXQZ01000126.1:2498-6205 GCA_003021755.1 Halobacteriales archaeon QH_8_67_36
AGCCGCGCCGGCGCAGCCCGTCGCGGCCGAAGTAAATCAGCAGCGGTACCGACATGAGAATCCCGATGACGGCCCCGATTTTCACCTGCAGCAGGATGACGTCGAAGGGGGTGACGGCGACGATGCTCGTGGCCTGCTGGGTGGTCAGGTCCATCTGGGAGTACAACAGGTCCGCACGCAGGCGGTCCCACACCCCGTACTGCAGCGCCATGATGGTCCCGATCATGCCGACGACGAAGACGATAAACACCTTCTGGAGGTTCGACTGGGCAGCCCCCAGCGCCGCACCGAGAGTCTCGCGGCCACTCTGGACCGTCTTGACGGTGTCCTCGTCGATGGCACTCGACATCTCCTATGAGGGTAGCCGACTGACCGTTATCAATTTGTTCATGGCCCACGGGCCCGCTCGCTCGAAAAGAAAGTTTACAACGATCTCCTGCCAAACCCGTCTCAGATGGCGGACGGAAACGACGGGGACGGCCGCTCCGGTGGCGACTGGGACGTGTCGCGACACGAGAGCGACATCTATCCGAGCCTCGACCCCCGCGGGTCCCCGACCCCGGCTGGCGCCGGGACAAGCGCCGACAGCCACCAGTCGGCCGCCGAGCCTGCGCCGGCCACGGGGGCCGAGGAGGAGTTCGCCGGCGCTCCCGACGACGAGGAGATGCCGCTCGCGGACCACGTCGAGGAGATGGCGACGCGGCTGTTCATCGTCCTGGCCGTGATGTCCGGGGTCGCCGTGCTCACCCTGCCCGTCTCCGACGAACTCATCAACTTCCTCTGGTACTCTTTCCTCGACGGGCCGGCGGAGAACTGTGCCCGCATCGCCGTCAACGCCCAGCCGGGCGGGCAGGCGGCCGGCCCTGCCGGGGCGGACTGTCCCCACGTCTACAGCCCGCTCTCGCTCATCCTCGCGCGGCTGAAGGTCGCCTCGCTTGTCGGCCTCGTCGTCGGACTCCCCGTCTTCGTCTACGAAACGTATCTGTTCATGCGCCCGGGACTGTACCCCAGCGAGCGGCGGTACTATCTGGCCGCAGTGCCGACAAGTCTGGTGCTCGCGGCCGTCGGCGTCGCCTTCGCGTACTTCCTCGTCCTCCGGGCGATGTTCGACTACTTCATCACCTACTCCGACCGCGCCGCCGACCTCGCGTTCGGGCTGGGCGAGACGTTCAACCTCATCATTCTGATGCTTGGCTTTTTCGCCATCGTCTTCCAGATTCCGCTGTTCGTGATGCTGGCCATCATGATGGGCATCACGACCCGTCGGTGGCTCGTTCAGCGCCGCCTCTACTTCTGGGCCGCCTTCGCCGGCATCGCGTTCGTCTTCAGCCCGGACCCGACCGGGATGGCGCCGCTGATGGTCGCGGTGACGATGATAGGTCTCTTCGAGGGGACCCTGCTGCTGCTGAAGTGGACCGGGACCAGTTCGCCCGTCCCGACGAGCGAGGACCTGGCGAACCGACGGCCCTACGCCTATCTCCTCTTCGCGCTGGTCGGCTACGTCCTCAGCCCGCTCCCGGTGCCGACGGGCTACTACGGCGCGCTGCCGAGTTCGCTCACCGAGCCGGTCGCGGCAATCGGCTTCGCCCCATCGATACTGGTCGGCGGCGGCCTCATCCTCGTCTTCGAGCTGGCCGCCTATTTCAACAAGAACTACTACGGCAGCGCGAAGCTGTGGCGCGGTCTCCGCCGGGCCCGCCTGTCCGTCTGGACGGCCGCCATCGTCGTCGGCTACCTCTCGACGCCCGACCCGACCCTGTTCCGGCTGGTCGACCAGGTCGGCCTGCCGGCGACCGCGGCCGCCGGGGTCGCTGTGGCCCTGCTCCTCGTCTTCGAGGGCGGCCTGCTGGTCGCCCGGCGCGGGTCGAGCGAGGTGAACGAGGCATGACGACGCTGCTGCTCGTGCGCCACGGCGAGACGGACTGGAACCACGAGGGGCGGGTTCAGGGGTGGGCGGCCGCGGAGCTGACCGACCGCGGTCGCGAGCAGGCGCAGGCGCTGGGAGCGTGGCTCGGCGGGGCCCACACCGTCGACCGCGTGCGCTCCTCGGACCTCGAACGGACCCGGGCCACCACGGCGACCGTCCGCGAGACGGCCGGCGGGCTGCCGGCCCCCGAACTCGACCCGTCGCTCCGGGAGCGGGGCTTCGGGGTCTATCAGGGGTTCCTGGCCGAGGAGGTGGTCGACCGGTTCCCGGACCACGACCGCTCGAACAGCATCCTCACTCTCGGCGTCGACCCGCTAAACGGCGAGTCCGTCGGGGCCTTCATCGGCCGCGTCGAGCGCGCCTGGCAGGGTGTTACGGACGCCGTGGTCGACGGCGAGACGGCGGTCGTCGTCACACACGGCGGCGTGTTGAAGCTCGTTCGGGGGCTGCTGACCAACCGGAAGCTACGGGACGCGCTGTCACGGTCCTCGCCGCCGAACTGCTCGGTCACCGAGGTCCGACTCGACGGCACCCCCGAACTGGTCCGCTTTGGCGCCACGCCGTGGCGCGACTGAGACGGCTCACTCCGCGCTCGGATACTCCTGGCCGAAGACGTCGCTCACCACGTCTTCGCCGGACTCTTCGTCGGAGTTCACGGTTCCACCGTTCGCTCTCCCCGAGGCCTCTCAGGGTCCAGCGCCGCCTCCAACTCCGCTTTGCCGACCGCTATCCGAGCGAGTCCGTCGTGGTCCCGGACACGGAACTGCTCGAACCCCCAGGTCCGCAGCAGGCGTTCGGCCTTCTCGACGCGGGAGAGCCGTTCCGCGGTCACCTCGAGTCCCGTCGGGATGCGCGAGGAGAGACAGGCCATCGAGGGCTTGTCGGCCACCGAGAGGTCGTATCTGCGAGCGATCTCTCGGACCTGCGCTTTCCCGATGTCGTGTTCCAGCAGCGGGGAGTAGGCGTCCAGTTCCTCGACGGCGCGCAGGCCCGGGCGGTGTCCCTCCCCCACGTCCGAGGCGTTGGTGCCGTCACACACCACGTCGATGCCGAGTTCGCGGGCGCGGTCGTACATCGCGCCCAGCCGCATCGACCGACAGTGATAGCAGCGCTGGTCGTCGTTCTCGACGAATTCGGGGCTATCGAGTTCGGAGAACTCCACGAGTTCGTGGCGGATGCCAATCTCCTCGGCGACCCGCACCGCGTCGTCGAGTTCGGCGGCCGGGAGCGTCTCCGACTTGGCGGTACAGGCGACGGCGTCGTCGCCGAGGGCGTCGTGGGCCAGCGCCGCCACCACGCCGGAGTCGACGCCGCCGGAGAAGGCTATCAGGACGCCGTCCCGGGTCGCGAGGTCCTCGCGCACGGCCGCGACGGTCTCGACGACAGCGGTCATGGACGCCGCTACTCGACGAACGGCAAAAACGCCTTCGTGTCCGCGGGCGAAGCCGGCCCGGCCGGGCCTCGGGGGGTCATCGAGCGGGCCGCCGGCGACGACCGATACCGCCGGCCGTACCGGACGAAGCAGTTCCCCGTCCCGGCGGTATGAACGCACAGCCGGCAGTACGCGCGGCATGGCACGTTCCCACGGGAGGTTTTTTCTCGTCGGCCGCGAATGGGGTCGACAGATGGAGCTCGAATCGGTACCGGGCGTCGGGGCGAAGACGGCCGAGGCGTTGCGCGAACTCGACGACCCCGAGCGAGCCCTGAGCGAGGGCGACGTGGCCGCGCTGTCGCGGGCCCCGGGCATCAGCGAGGGGCGGGCCGCCCACATCGCACGGGG
>PXQZ01000126.1:6222-6984 GCA_003021755.1 Halobacteriales archaeon QH_8_67_36
CTGGAGACGCTGTATCCCAGCGGCGTGCGGAGCCGCATCGACGAGGTGCGGGCCTTCACCGAGCGGGCGCTCTCACAGGACCCGACCCCCGAGGTCCGCGAGGCCCTCGCGGGCGTCGAACCGCTCGCCGAGCCCGGCGACGTGCGGGTCCGGGACCGCTGTCTGGCGACCGGCGACGCCGAGACGTACGCCGCCGCCCAGTCCGCCATCCCGGAGGTGAGCGTCGAACTCGTCGACGATGCCCGACAGCTCGCGGAACTGGCCCGCTCGTACGCGACGGTCGTCGTCCTCGACGAGGCCTTCGCCGGCGTCGACGTCGAGGGGGACGTGCGGGTCGAGCCCGCCGCTCTGGAGGAACCGGCATCGGTCGTCCCCGAGCGCGTCCTCACCTTCTTCGCCCGGAACCGCGACTCGGTGCGGGCCGCCATCGCGGTCCACCGCGAGGCCGACATCCGGCCGGACTGTGACCTCAGCGCGCTCGAATCGACGCTGGCACAGCTCGACGCCGACGGGGGCGTCCGCGGCGACGAGGAGCTCGCCCGGCTCACCACTGCCGTCGACGACCTCGACGCGGCCGTGGCCGCCGCCGAGAGCGTCGCCAACGACCACCTGCGGGAGGCCATCGAGGAACGGAACGTCACGATCGAGGGGACGGACCTGCTGTCGCTGGTCGAACGCGGTGCGGGCGTAGACTCGCTGCTGGACCGGGAGCTTGCCGACGAGTACGCCGCCGCGGTCGAGCGGGCCCGGGACCACCTCGTT
>PXQZ01000127.1:0-16042 GCA_003021755.1 Halobacteriales archaeon QH_8_67_36
CAGGTCACGCTCAAGAAAGAGCCGACGGGCGAGTGGTTCGCCACCTTCGGCGTCCAAATGGACCGTGAACCCTCTGAGCTACCCGAGAATCCCGAAAAGTGCGTCGGTGTCGACATTGGGATTTGCAAGTACGCTCACGACACCGACGGCACAGCAGTCGGCTCGCTCGACCTCGCCGACGAGCGCGAACGCTTGGAACGCGAGCAGCGGAAACTCTCGCGGAAGCAACACGGGTCGAACAACTACAAGGAGCAACGGCGGCGAGTCGCGGAGTGTCACGCCGACCTCCGACGCAAGTGCCGAGACTTCTTGCACAAGCTCTCAGCATACTACGCTCGGGAGTACGACCTCGTGGCGGTTGAAGACCTGAACGTGAAGGGGATGATAGAGTCGCCGTCGAACAGCCGCAACACCGCGTCTGCCGCGTGGCGGACGTTCCTCTCGTTGCTCGAATACAAGTGTGAGCGCGAAGGAACACACTTCGTGGCGGTCAACCCGAGAGAGACGACTAAGGAGTGCGCGTCATGTGGCATCTCGACGGAGAAGCCGTTGTGGGTCCGTGAACACTCCTGTCCCGCCTGCGGGTTTGAAGCGGACAGGGACGCGAACGCGGCGTGGAACATCCTTTCTCGCGGCCTCGAAGATGTAGGAGTGGGGCACTCCGAACGAACGCCTGTGGAGACTGCGCTCCCTGTGGATACGCCTGTGTCTGCAAAGCGCGTCGTTGAATCAGGAAGCCCTACCCTCAACGAGCGAACGGCGTCAGCCGTGAGCGAGTAGGGTAGGGTAGTTCACTCAACCGGCTACGGGTTGGACTGAAAGGGGCCGACCGTTCGACGAACCCCGACGACGCAAGGGCTACAACGCAGTGCGGAGCGTGGTTCGAAAGACGGCTTTGCTGTCTTTCATCATCTGCTCACGGGCGCGAAGCGCCCGTTCGCAGGTTCGTGGGACCCTCGGTCCCACGCTCATCACGAGAGAGCAAAGCTCTCTCGAACGACAGCGAGTCGCGGGTCGAGAGACCGGAGGTCCCTCGTCTTGGCGAGCGGGCCTGTATCCCGCGAGCCAAAGCTGCGGACGTGGGGGCTTTCTGGCTATAGTTGATTGGGGCAGTTTCCACACCGTTTCAGTCAACGCCCTCCACGGAAACGTCGCTCATAGGCGGAAAAGCGAGGAGTCTAAGTGTCCGTGCCCAAACGATACAACAATGGCAGAGAGCCGGACCTTCACCGGGCTGCTGGCCGCGACGGCCGTCGGCGTCTATCTGCTGGTCATCGCCGGCGCGACGGCGGCCATCACGGATGCCGTCGCTGCCTGTAGCTCGTGGCCGCTGTGCCAGGGCCCGGTGACGCTCGCGGACACCGATCTGTTGATAGCGCGCGGCCACCGGCTGACCGCGGCGGTCGTCGGCGCCCTCGCGCTCGGGACCGTCGCGCTCGGCGTTCGGACGGCGACCCGCTGGCGGGTCAAAGTCGCCCTGCTGGTCGCGCTCGCACTGTACCCGGTACAGGTGGCACTCGGCGCGCTCGTCGCGACGTCGGGCGCCGCCGCGCTGCTCCCCGGCGTCCATCTGGGTGTCGGCATGGCGATCTTCATTTCCTTCGTACTCGCGCTTGCGTGGCACCTGGAGTTCGAGACCGGCAGCGACGACGAGGACCCGGTCGACGACCTCTCGCCGGCGCCGATACCCGACGACGGCGAGACCGACCCGCCGGCCCCGGCCGCCAAGCTCTCGATGAGACGGCGCGTGTTCGGGACCGTCGGCGCGTACTTCCGCCTGATGAAACCCCGCTTGATGTGGTTGCTGTGTCTGGTCGCGGCCGCCGGGATGGCGCTGGCGGCCGGCCCACAGCTCACGACCCGGACCGTCCTGCTGACGCTGGGCGGGGGCGTGCTGGCCATCGGCGCCTCCGGGACGTTCAACCACGTGCTGGAGCGGGACATCGACAAGCGGATGGACCGCACGTCGGACAGACCCATCGCGACCCACCGGATTCCGGTGGCCAACGCGATGGCCTTCGGGGTCGCGCTCGCGATGGCGGCTCTCGTCCTGTTCTGGCAGGTCAACGTGCTGGCGGCGGCGCTGGGACTGACGGCCATCCTCTTCTACAGTGTCGTCTACACGCTCGTGTTGAAACCGAACACCGTCCAGAACACGGTCATCGGCGGGGCTGCGGGGGCGCTCCCTGCGCTCATCGGCTGGGTCGCCGTCGAGGGCTCGATCGGGCTCCCAGGGCTTGCGCTGGCCGGCGTCATCTTCCTGTGGACGCCCGCTCACTTCTACAATCTCGCGTTGGCGTACAAGGACGACTACGAGAAAGGGGGCTTCCCGATGATGCCGGTCGTCCGCGGCGAGACCGAGACCCGCAAGCACATCGTCTACTACCTCGGTGCGACGCTGGTCGGGTCGGGTGTGCTCGCGGCGCTGACCTCGCTGGGCTGGCTGTACGCGCTAACCTCCGCGGGCGTGGGCGCCGTCTTCCTCTGGGCGGTCATCCGACTGCACCGCGAGCAGACCGAGGCGTCCGCGTTCCGGGCGTTCCACGCCTCGAACGCCTATCTCGGCCTGCTGCTCGTCGCCGTCGTCGTCGACTCACTGGCCCTATGAGCACCCTCCAGACAGAGCTGCGCGAGTTAGTCCCGGAAGGGCGCTCGCTCGCGCTGTGGGCCGCCGTGTTGAACGTGGAGCTACTGTTGGTGTTGCTGTATCTGTTCCTCGTCCGGGGGGCGGCGACGGAGCTACTCCTGCTCGCCTTCCCGTTCGTCTGGCTCAACGCCGCCGGCTGGATCTTCCTCCGGGTGCGGCCCGCGCCCGCCCCGACACGCCGGCGTGCCGTCGCCGGCGCCGTCGCGCTGGGCTATGGCCTCCTGCTTGGGTACGTCGGCGGCGTGTTCGGCCTCGCCGGGCGGGGCGGTGGGCTCCGGGTCGTCCTCGTGGCCCCGCCTGGCTTTGCGCCCTCGTTCGTCTACGGCGGGTCGACGCTGGCCATCGTGTTCACCCCCTGGAAGGTGGCGGGCTATCTCGCGCTCTCCTATCTCGTCTACGTCACCGTCGTCGACGCCAGCGGCGGGGTCGCCGGCGGCGTGGTCGGGCTCTTCTCCTGTGTGAGCTGTGTTCTTCCCATCCTCGCTTCCGTCGTCGGGGGCTTTGCCGGCGTCGGCGCGACGCTGTACCAGGCCGCGATGTACCAGTCCTACGGGCTCTCGACGGCCGTCTTCCTGCTCTCGGTCGGACTGCTGTATGCCGTCCATCGCTTCGACGTGACACTCGTGAGCTGGCTGCGTAGTCTCGGCGACCGGTCGTGACCGTCGGGGAGCAGCCCCTTCGCTACCAGACAGCATGCCGCTGATTTTTCACCGTCCCGCGCACTGGCGACCATGGACCCCGTCGAACGGGGTCTCATCACCCTCGGGCTGCTCGTCGGCGTCGCATCGCTCGGACTGTCCGCGCTCGGCCGTCATGGTCCCTGTCGCAGTGTAATCTTGCTGCAGTCTATACTACCTGCGTGAGCGGACCGCCACGACACATGGCTTCGGGAACTGAGCGGGCCGTGCTGGTGCTGGGCGACCACGTTCGCGTCAGCGTCGGCGGCGAGGCGGTCTACGGGAAAAGCGAGGCCGACTACGACGTGGACGGTATCGTCCGGCAGGTCCACGAGCGGCTGTAGAACCGAACGGCTTTCGGCCGCCGATACCGACCACGGAGTATGACCGAGGTACTCGTCGCCGAGGAGGTCCGCCGCAGCTACGGCGACACCGTCGCGCTCGACGGGGTGTCGCTGTCGGCGACGGCGGGCGAGGTGCTGGCGCTGGTCGGCCCGAACGGGGCCGGCAAGACGACGCTCGTTCGGGCGCTGACCGGGACCACGGACGCCGGGGGGCGCGTCGAACTGTTCGGCGAGTCGCCGGCGGCGGTCGACCGCGACCGCATCGGTCTGTTGCCCCAGTCCTTTAGGCCCCATGAGCGGCTGACCGCCCGCGAACTGGTGGTCTACTACGCCGGACTGTATGACGAGACTCGTCCCGTCGAGGACGTACTCGCGGACGTCGGACTGGCCGACACCGCCGACACCCACTACGAGAACCTCTCCGGGGGGCAACAGCGCCGGACCTGCGTGGCGACGGCGCTCATCAACGACCCCGACCTGCTCGTGCTGGACGAACCGACGACGGGCATCGACCCTACCGGTCGGCAGGCGCTGTGGGAACTACTGGAGGGGCTGGCCGACCGCGGCGTCACCATCCTCGTGACGACGCACTACATGGAGGAGGCCCAGCGGCTCGCCGACCGCGTGGGGCTGCTGGCCGACGGTCGGCTGGTCGCGCTGGACGCTCCCGAGGCGCTGGTGGCCGACCACGGCGGCGATAGCCAGCTCGTCGTCGACGGGGAGTTCGACGAGGCGAGCGTCGACGCCGTCGACTACCCGGCCCGAATGACCCTGCGAAACGGGCGGCTCGTCGTCTACGGCGTCCGCCCGGAGTCGATCGGGCGCGTCGTCGACGAACTCGACGCGGCGGGCGTGGTATACGACAGCCTGACGTGGAAACAGCCGGACCTCGAAGACGTCTACCTCGAACTCACCGGCACCGGCGTCGGCCGGTCGGGCGAACCCACGGAGACTGCCGCGGCCGCTGGGGGTGCCAGATGAGCCGTCCGGGGCGGCTCCGGTCGGAGTCCCGCGCCGCGAGCCGTGCGTTCCTCCGTCGCCGGACGGCGGTCTTTTTCACGTTTTTCTTCCCGCTCATCATCGTCGTCATCTTCGGCGTGCTGGTCCAGACCCGTCCGGGTGGGGGCGGGCTGTTCACCCGCGACCCCGCGTACTACGTTCCGGGCTATCTCGCCGTCGTCGTCCTCTTTACCCCGCTGTCGCGCGTGGGCAGCGAGGTCGCTCGCCACCGCGACGACAACCGCTTCGAGAAGCTGGCGACCACGCCGCTGACCCGGCCCGAGTGGCTGCTGGCTCAGACGCTCGTAAACACGGTCGTCATCGGGCTGGCGGGACTCGTCCTGCTCGGATTGATGGTGGTCCTGACCGGTGCCGACATCGTGATCTCCCCGCTCTTGCTCCCTTTCGTCGTGTTGGGCGTCGCGCTGTTCTGTGGCGTCGGGGCGATGCTGGGTAGTCTGGCGAGTTCACAGGACGGCGTCATCTCGGCGAGCAACGGCATCGCCCTCCCCTTACTCTTCCTCTCGGAGACGTTCGTTCCCCCCGAGCTACTGCCGGCGTGGTTTCCGACCTGGCTCTCGCCGCTGACGTACTTCTCGCGGGGGGTGCGCGCAGTGAGCACCGGCGGCGGTGAGACGCTGGTGCCGCTGGCGGTGCTCGCTGTCTGTGCCGTCGTCGGCTTCGCCGTCGGCGCCGCGCTGTTGCCCCGGACGGACTGACAGCCCCGCTCACCGACGCAGCTTCGGCCCGACAACCGCCAGCAGCAGTGCCGCTTCTTCCCCGCGTGGCACCCAACCGTAGACGTGGTTCAGCATGACGTAGGTGACGATGCCGAGGAAGAGCGAAAGCCCCCACGCCGCGACGGCGATGCGGCCGACCCTCGCGTGGGCCGTCTTCCGGAGCTCGCTGGGGGTGTGTGAGAGCCCCAGCACGACGGCGTGGACGACCACCGGCACCGAGATCGCTGACAGCAGGATGTGGATCGCTAGCATGGCGAGGTAGGCGTAGTAGACCGGTCCCTCGACGAGGATGGATTTCTCGAAGCCGCCGCCGACCTTCAGGAGGTACAACACGAGAAACAGGACGATGAGCCCGAAGGCGGTCAGCATCGCCGCCCGGTGTCTGCGGACCTGGTCGGTCCGGATGAAGTAGACGCCGGCGATTATACACACGAGGGCTGCGGTGTTGACGACGGCGATGGCATCGCTAAGGAGGATGACGGTCCCGTCGCTGATAGACGGGAACGGGAGGACCCCGCCGAAGGTCCCGAAGACGAGCGCGTAGCCGACGACCGATATCGCGGCGGTGACGACCCGCGGCGAGGCGCGAGCGTGCGACTGGAGTCTGTCTGCGACGGCCATACTGATGGTGAGAATTCGAGGGGTTTCCGTGTTCTGGAACGCGCGTCGAACGCGGACGACCGGGACCTACGCGAACGTCTTCGAGACGTTTTCGTCCTCTGTCTCGTCCTGCTGTATCTTTTCCCAGGCGTCGTGGAAGTCGTCCATCCGGACCTCGGTGCGGTCGTCGCGGATGGCGAACATCCCGGCCTCCGTACAGATGGCCTTGACGTCGGCGCCGGAGGCGTCCTCGATTTCGGCGGCGAGGTCGGCGAATTCGACGTTGTCGGCGATGTTCATGCTACGGGTGTGGATCTTGAATATCTGCTCGCGGCCCTCGGCGTCGGGGTTGGGAACCTCGATGAGGCGGTCGAACCGGCCCGGGCGCAGGATGGCGCGGTCGAGCATGTCAAAGCGGTTCGTCGCCGCGATGATGCGGATGTCGCCGCGGTCGTCGAAGCCGTCCATCTCGGAGAGCAGCTGCATCATCGTCCGCTGGACCTCGGCGTCGCCGCTCGTCTTGGAATCCGTTCGCTTGGCGGCGATGGCGTCGATCTCGTCGATGAAGACGACCGCCGGCTCTTCCTGGCGGGCGAGTTCGAAGAGGTCACGGACCAGTTTGGCGCCCTCGCCGATGAACTTGTGGACGAGTTCGGAGCCGGCCATTTTGATGAAGGTGGCGTCGGTCTCGTTGGCGACGGCCTTGGCGAGCATCGTCTTGCCGGTGCCGGGCGGGCCATGCAGCAGGACGCCGCTCGGGGGCTCGATCCCCACGTCCTCGAACATCCCGGGGCTGATAAGGGGCATCTCGACGGTCTCGCGGACCTCATCCATCTGCTCCTCGATGCCGCCGATGTCGGCGAAGGTCACCTCGGGGGACTTGTCGTCGTCGGGCGAGAGGTCCTCGCGCATCTCGTCGGTGACCTCGGTCAGGGCCTCCTGGTTGTTGCCGTGTTGCTTGATGATGGCACCGTCGTCGTTGAGCTCCTGGACCGTGGCGACGAACAGCGGCGACTGCTTGAGCTTCTTGTTCTCGTGGGTCAGCCGCTCCAGCTTCTGCTGGTACTTGTTGTTCTCGGCGTTGGCGTCGAGTAGCTTGTCCCGCATCTCCTCGTTCTGGGATTCGAGCACCTCCAGGCGCTCCTGCAGCGCCTCGATTTTCTTCTGCATGGAGGCCCCTTCGTCGTACGGTAACTCCACGTCGTCGACGGTGTCGGTCATTATGTCCTCCCTAGTGGGTGAATCATTAAGAGGCTTCGGGTATTGCCAGCCCCAGATACCGGCGGTAGCGGCCCGGAAACGGCCGAAGACGGCAGCCACTCCGGTGGTGCCGGATCGGTATCTTTCCGCCCGGTCGTAGGCAACTCCCTCGTATGGTATCGGAGACCACGTCGGTGGTCGTCGGCGGCGTCGCGGGGCTCTCTTTATCGCCCGGGCCGGCCTCGCGACCACTGTCGTCTCGACGCCAGCGAGACGACGCCGAGCGCGAACGACGGGGAGCCGAGTCGCTGGAGCAGACGGAGGCCTTCGACGCGCCACATCCCGACGAACCCACGATGCATCCAAGCGTCGTCGACGAGAAGTAACGCGAGTCGCAGGCTGACACCGACTCGCTCGGAACGGAGCGGTGCCCGGTGATTCCGGTTCTCCGAGCTTACGGCGGTAGCGGCATCATAACCAAACAGGCGCCCGAGTTCGGATACCCCGTGGGAGGTATCGCGCCGGCACCGGACGGTGGCACGTCGGACGGGCCGTAACAGCCACGCCGCTTATGACACCCTCGACGACGGAAGCCGCCGTCATCCTGAACCCGGAGAGCGGTAGCGGGAGTCACAACGCTCCCGTCCGACAGCGCGCGGACGAACTGGGCTACCGACTCGTGGAGACGGGCACCGACGGCGACGCTGTCGCTCTGGCAGCCGCTGCCGCCGAGCGGGGCGTCTCGACGCTGGTCGCTGCCGGCGGTGACGGGACGGTCAACGAGGTGGTCCGCGGTGTCAGCCGGGCGGACGCGTTCGACCGCGTGACGCTCGGCGTCGTCCCGGTCGGCACGGGTAACAACTTCGCGAAACAGCTGGGTATCACCGATGTAGACACGGCGTTCGACGCCGTCGAGTCCGGCGAGCGGCGCCGCATCGACATCGGGCAGGCCAACGGCTACCTCTTTGTCAACTCCTGTGTGGCCGGACTAACCGCGGATTCGAGCAGTCGGACCTCGCCGGAGATGAAGCAACGTCTCGGGGTTCTGGCGTACGTCGTCACGACGCTTCGGACGGTGCGGGACTTCGAGTCGCTCCGGCTCACCGTCACCGTCGACAGCCGGGACGGCACCGAGCCGGTGTGGTCCGGCGACGCACTCAGCGTTCTGATAGGCAACGCGAGACAGTTCGTCCCCGGCAAGGACGGGCAAGCCGACGTCGAGGACGGACTGTTCGACGTGACGGTCATCGAGGACATCTCGGTACTCAACCTGATGAGCGATGCCGTCGTCGAGCGCCTGCTCGGCAGGGAGTCACAGAACATCGTGCGGTTCCGGACCCGGTCGCTCTCCATCGAGGCACACGACCCGTCGTCGGTCAGGTTCAGTCTCGACGGCGAGATACGCAACGAGCGGTCGCTCACCTTCGAGAGTCGCCCGCGGACGCTGTCGGTGGCCGTGGGCGATGGGTACACGCCGTCGCCGGACTGAGCCGGCCCGGGAGTCAGATAGCCGGGCTGTCCTCGTCCGTGCGGGTCCGAGGACTGGGGCGTCCCGCGAACCCGACCGGGCGAACTTTTAGGCTACGACGGGGAAATGAAAGCAATGCTAGAGGGAGTCAACGTCGTACTGGGGGTGTCGGGCTCCATCGCGGCGGTCAAGACCGTCGAACTGGCCCACGAACTCCGCCGGGAGGGCGCCAGCGTTCGGGCGGTCATGACCGACAGCGCGACGGGCATCGTCCACCCCTGGGCCGTCGAGTTCGCCACCGGCGAGGACGTGGTGACCGACCTCACGGGCCGGGTCGAACACGTCGAACTGTGTGGCGCCGACGGCTGGGGTGACGTGCTCTTGCTCGCGCCAGCGACCGCGAACACGGTGGGGAAGGTCGCCGCCGCCATCGACGACACGCCGGTGACCACGACGGCGACGACGGCGCTGGGGGCGGGACTGCCCGTCGTAGTCGCACCCGCGATGCACGAACCGATGTACGACCACCCCGGCGTGCTCGACGCCGTTTCCCGGGTCGAGTCCTGGGGCGTCGACTTCGTCGATCCCCGAATCGAGGAGGGGAAAGCCAAAATTGCGACCGAGGACGCCATCGTCACGGGGGTGGCGCGGGCGGCGGGCGACCGGCCACTCGCGGGCCGCCACGTCGTCGTCACCGCCGGGGCGACCACGGAGTCGGTCGACCCCCTCCGGACGCTCTCGAACCGCGCCTCGGGTCGGACCGGACGGGCGGTCGCACGGGCCTGCCACGTCCTCGGGGCCGATGTGACGCTCGTTCAGGACGGGCCGGGGGTCCCCTACGCGAGCGTCGAACCGGCCGAGTCGGCCGCCGAGATGACCGCCGCCGTCGCCGCCGTCGCGGACGACGCCGACGCGCTCGTCTCGGCGGCCGCTATCTCTGACTACACCGTCGAGACCGCAGACGAAAAGATACCCAGTGGGCAGGAGCGACTGACCCTCGACCTCGAACCGACGCCGAAGCTCATCGACACCGTCCGGGCCGACCACCACGACCTGCCGATCGTCGGCTTCAAGGTCGAGTCGACGGGCGGCGACGAGGCGCTGCTCGGGCGCGCTCGCGACCTCATCGAGCGGGTCGACCTCGCCTTCGTCGTCGCCAACGACGCGAGCGTGATGGGCGAGGCGGCCACGAGGGCGCTGCTCGTCGAGAGCGCGGCCCACTCCGAATACACGGGCGACAAGCAGGGGCTCGGCCTCGCCGTCGCCGAGAAACTGGCCGCGAAACTGGGCGAGCGACCATCGGCGGCCGAGTGATTGCGAAATAGTTTTGCGTATCCCGACGTTCGCTTCCGGTAACGACCGTAGCGCCTCTCAAACAGACAGAGACAGGATTCTCACAACCCATCGTGACTACTTCCGACGCCTTCCGTCTGCTGGTCCCCGTCGCCGACTCGGTGACGGTCCGGAACACCGTCGCGTACGCCGTCGACGCCGCGACCGAGGCGGCCACGGACGGGCCGGTCGAACTCCACGTCGTCGACGTGGCCTCCACCCGGGCGGTCGACCCGGACGCCGCCGCGGAACTGGCCGCCGCCAGCGACCTGCTGACGCGGGTCGAGGCCTGGGTCGACGAGGACACGGGCGGGGAACTGCCCGCGAACCTGTCACTCGTCACCGACGTGCTCGGGGCCGACCGGTACCTGTTCAGTCCCGGCGACTACGCGGACGTGCTGCTCGAATACGCCGACGAGCAGGGCATCGACCGCACCGTGCTGGACCCCGAGTACAGCCCCGGCGGCGCGGCGCCGATGCTGCGCCCGCTGACTATCGAACTGTCCCGCGGCGACGTGGACATCGAGGAGGCCCCCGTCGAACGCCGGATCGAGCGGACGGTGGTTTTCCGCGCGGCCTCCCTCCCGAAGTATCTCACCGTCTTTGGCGCCTCCTTCCTGTTTTACATGCTACTTTCGGCGTGGAAGCCGGTCGATTTCCTCACCGGCTTTCTCACTGCGACCCTCGTCGCCGTCCTGGTGGCTCCGGTCGCCTTCAGCGGCCAGCCGTCCTTCCTCCGGATCGGCAAACAGCTCGTCCGGATGGTCATCTACATGCCCTACCTGCTGAAGGAGATCGCCGTCGCGAACCTCCAGATAGCCTACGTGGTGCTCCACCCGGACCTGCCGATCGACCCGGAGATCGTCGAGCTACAGGCAGCCGTCCGGGGCGACACCGCGGTGACGACGCTCGCGAACAGCATCACCCTCACCCCGGGGACGCTGACGGTGAGCGTCACCGACCGGGCGTTTGCCATCCACTCGCTGACCGCCGGCTCGCGGGCGGACCTCTTCGACGGCGGACTGGAACGTGCAGTGAGATTCGTCTTCTACGGCCGCGAGGCAGCGGCAATCCCGACCCCGCGCGAACGCGGCGACGACGGGGGGCACAGCGATGGTTGACTTTGCCACTGCGCTGCTTGCCATCGCCGCGGCGTTCGTCGTCTTCGCCGTCGTCGCCCTCTACCGGGTGTTCGTCGGCCCGACCATCCACGACAGGGTCATCGCCGTCAACGTCGCCGGCACGAACACCGTGATAGCCATCGCGCTCGTGGCCGCGGCCTTCGACGAGTCGGCGTTTCTCGACGTGGCGCTCGTCTACGCGCTGTTGAACTTCCTGCTCTCCATCGCGTTCTCGAAGTTCAACGTCGAGCACGGAGGTGTCCTATGACGCCCGTCGAGTGGGCCATCGTCGGGCTGGCGCTGCTCGGTGCCTTCTTCGCCGGCGTCGCCGCCATCGGTATCGTCCGGATGCCGGATATATACACGCGCACACACGCGGCGTCGAAGAGCGATACGCTCGGGGCGGTGCTCACTATCGCCGCCGTCGCGCTCGCGCTGCAGTCGGGCCTTTCGATGGCCAAGGCCGTCTTCCTGGTCGTCTTCATGTTCCTCACGAACCCGACGGCGGCCCACGCCATCGCCCGGGCCGCGGAGGACCAGGGCATCGAGCCGTGGACGACCGACGAGGAGGGCGAGCGATGAGCCTGTCGCTACTCGAAGGGTCGCTGCTGGCGTTCGTCCTGTGTTGTGCCGTCGGCGCGGCGCTGCTCAAGGACACGCTGGCGTCGGTCATGGCCTTTGCCGCCTACAGCCTCGGCATCTCCATCATCTGGCTCGTCCTCCAGGCCCCCGACGTGGGGCTGACGGAGGCCGCGGTCGGCGCCGGTATCATGACCATCCTGTTCCTGCTGGCGCTGGCCAACACGGTCACGCCGGACGCCGACAGCCTGTTCGAGTCGGTTCGCTGGCGGACGGTGGCGCTCGTGGGCGCGTTCGTCCTGGTGATGGCTGCGACCGTCCCGTCGCTGCCGGCCATCGGCGACCCGACGGCGCCCGTCGTCGGCGGCGAGGTGACCCAGTACTACCTCGAACACGCCTACAAGGAGACGCAGGTGCACAACGCGGTGACGGCGGTGCTGGCCGCCTACCGCGGCTTCGACACGCTCGGGGAGGCCGTCGTGGTGTTCTCCGCCGGCGTCGTCGCCCTCTCCGTGCTGCGCCGGGAGGTGTTCGCATGAGCGCCGACGAGCGGCCGGGACTGTACGTCGAGTCGACCATCATCATGACGACGGTCCGCGTGGTCGCCCCGTTCGTCCTCACGTTCGCCCTGTTCATCATGTTCCACGGCGCGGACTCGCCCGGGGGCGGGTTCCAGGGTGGCGTCATCGCGGGCTCCGTCGTGATGATGCTGGCCTTTGCCTTCGGTATCGACTCCACCCGTCAGTGGCTCGACGTGCGCGTCGTCGCGGCGCTGGCGTCCGGCGGCGTTCTGGTCTTCGTCGGCATCGGTCTCGGCACGATGGCGCTGGGCGGGCAGTTCCTCCAGTACAACGAGTATCTGCCGTACTACTCCAAGGCCAGCAAGTACGGCATCGAACTGGTGGAACTCGGCATCGGCGGCATCGTCGCCAGCGTCGCCATCGGCCTCTTTTTCCTGCTCGCGGCCGGGTTCGGCCACGCCGCCCGGGAGGCCGAGCGATGACGGCCGACCCGTTGCAACTGGACCTGCTGACGAGTCGCTACAACTACTACGCGGTCGTCCTGCTGCTGGGCATCGGGCTGTACACGCTCATCGAGTCGCCCAACCTCGTAAAGAAGGTCATCGGGATGAACATCTTCCAGACGGGCATCTTCCTGTTTTTCATCACGCTGGCGTTCCGGTCCGGCGGGAACCCGCCGGTCGTCACGGAGGGCGGCGGTCCCTACGCGAGCCCGCTGCCCCACGTCCTCATCCTGACGGCTATCGTCGTCGGGGTGAGTCTCACCGCGGTGGCGCTCGCACTCATCGTCCGCATCTACTCGGAGTACGGCACGCTCGATGAGGAAACGCTGGAGGGACTCTACTATGATTGACCATCTCCCCGTCCTGCTGGTCGTCGTCCCGGTACTCGGTGCGACCGTGCCGCTGGTGGCGAGTCTCTACACGGACCGCGCCGGCTGGGGCGTCGCCGCCGCGACGATGCTCGTCCACGCCGTGCTCGCGGCCCTGCTCGCACAGCAGGTCCGGACCGGCGGCGTCGTCAGCTACGCCGTCGGCGGCTTCGCGCTGCCCTACGGCATCGAGCTCGTCGTCGACGGGCTCTCGCTGGCGGTCGTCGCGCTCGTCAGCGCCATCTCGCTGGGCGTGCTGGCGTACGCCGGACAGGCCGGCCCACACGAGAACAGCTTCTACAGCCAGTTCCTCCTGCTGGTGGCCGGGCTCACGGGGATGACGGTGACCGGCGACGTGTTCAACCTCTACGTCTTCCTCGAAATCACCGGGCTCGCGGCCTACGGGCTCGTCGCCAGCGGCCGGGAGGCCAGTGCCGCCGTCGCGGCGCTGAAGTACCTCATCATCGGGACCGTCGGCGCCTCGCTGTACCTGCTGGGGGTCGGCTACGCGCTGGCGGCCACCGGGACGCTGAACATGGCGGACCTGAGTACGAAACTCGCGGCCGCCGGCTACGACTCCACGCTCGTTCTGACCGCCTTCGGGCTGATGGTCGGCGGACTGAGCGTCAAAGTCGCCCTGTTCCCGCTGCACACCTGGCAGCCCGACGCCTACGCACACTCGCCCGACAGCGTCAGCGCGTTTATCTCCGCGCTGGTGTCGACGGTGTCGGCCTACGCGCTCGCCCGCCTGCTGTTCTCCGTCTTCACCGTCGAGTTCCTGACGGCGGTGCCCGCGGCGCGGTGGGCGCTCGTCGCCGTCGCGTCGGTGAGCATCGTCGCCGGGTCGGCGTTGGCGGTGTCACAGTCGAACGTCCAGCGGATGCTGGCGTACTCCTCGGTGTCGCAGTTGGGACTCGTCATCGCCGGCTTCGCCGTCGCAACGCCCATCGCCGTCCTCGGCGCGACAGTCCACCTCGTAGGCCACGCCGTGATGAAGGGCGGTCTCTTCGCCGCCTCCGGCATCATCGAGCGCGAGACGGGCGCGACCACGGTCGGCGGCTACGCCGGGATGGGGAGTCGGACGCCGCTGGCCGCCGGTTCCTTCGCCGTCCTCGCGCTGGGGATGGTCGGCGTCCCCCCCGCCATCGGCTTCGTCGGCAAGTGGTACATCCTCGTCGGCGCCATCGAGGCCGGGCTGTGGCCGGTCGTCGCCGTCCTGCTGCTCAGCACGCTGCTGACGCTCGCGTACTTCGCCCGCCTGGGCGAGCGGCTCTACTTCGCCGAGGCGACCATCCGCGACGAGGGAGCCGTCGCCGACGGCGGCGAGCACACCGACGGCGGCACGACCGTCTCGACCGGGATGCTCGCAGTCGTCGTCCTCGCGGCCGTCCTCGCGGTGGCACTGACCGCGGCCGTCCCGGCACTCGAACAGCTTCTGACCGATACGTTGCCGCCACTACTCCAATGACAGACGTCGCATCCCTCCGACCGCTGGCCGCTGTACTCGTGAGCGCAGTGGCCATCCCCGTCATCCTCTCGCTACGGTCCCGCCCCGACGTTCGCGAGGGGGTTACCCTCACCGTCGCGGGCGCGAAACTCGCCATCGTCGCCAGCATGGTGCCCGGCGTCCTCTCGGGTACCGTCTACGTCACGCGGATCGCCGACTTCGGCAACGGACTTGCGATCGCCCTTCGGGCCGACGCGCTGGGCATCCTCTTTGGCCTGCTCGCGAGCCTGCTGTGGGTCGTCACGAGCTTCTACTCCATCGGCTACATGCGCGGGCTGAGCGAGCACGCACAGACCCGCTACTTCGCCTCGTTCGCGGCGAGTCTCGCCTCGGCCATCGGCGTGGCGTTCGGCGCGAACCTGCTGACACTGTTTGTCTTCTACGAACTGCTGACGGTGTCGACGTACCCACTGGTCACCCACGACGAGACCGACCAGGCCCGCGCCGCCGGCCGGAAGTACCTCACGTACACCTTCGGTGGCGGCGTCGCCGTCCTCGGGGGCACCCTCGTCGTGTTCTTCCTGACCGGGACGGGGACGACGGCCTTTACCCCGGGCGGTATCGAGGCACTCGCGACGGCCGACCCGACGCTCGCGAAAGCGGCCTTCGCCCTCCTCACCGCGGGCTTTGGCGTGAAAGCCGCGCTGATGCCCGTCCACTCCTGGCTGCCCGACGCGATGGTCGCGCCCACCCCGGTGTCGGGACTGCTCCACGCGGTGGCAGTCGTCAAGAGCGGCGTGTTCGGTATCGCCCGCGTCGTGCTGGACGTCTTCGGCACGGACCTGATGACCGACCTGGGCGTGGCACTGCCGCTGGCTGCCGTCGCCGCGTTCACGCTGCTGGCCGCCAGCGTCATCGCCCTGCGTCAGGACAACCTCAAGCGCCGGCTGGCCTACTCGACGATAAGCCAGCTCTCCTACATCGTGCTGGGGTTGGCCCTGCTGGAGGGGAACGCTCTGATTGGGGGGCTGTTGCATATCCCCGCACACGCGTTCATGAAGCTCACCCTGTTCCTCTGTGCCGGGGCCATCCACGTCGAGACCCACACGGACGACATCAGCGACATGGCCGGCATCGGGCGACGGATGCCGCTGACGATGGCTGCCTTCGCCGTCGCCGCGGCGGGGATGGCCGGCATCCCGCTGGTCGCGGGCTTTGTCAGCAAGTGGTATCTCGTCATCGGCGCGCTGGAAGGCGGGCAGGTGGTGTTCGCCGCCGCGCTGCTGGTTTCGGGCGTCCTCAACGTCGCCTACTTCTGGCCCATCGTCTACCAGGCGTACTTCGAGACGCCGGACCACCACGACGAGAAACCGCTCGTCAGCGCCGTCCTCGGGGGCATCGAGGCGGTGCGGCCCGACGGTGGGGAGGGGGAACACGACGACGGTACCGGGGTCGGCGACTCCCGAGCAGCGTCGGGCCGTGACGGTGTCGAGGCC
>PXQZ01000127.1:16075-18404 GCA_003021755.1 Halobacteriales archaeon QH_8_67_36
CTCGGCAAGCGTCACGAGGACGAGGAACACCACGGCGGGCCGCCGGCGGGCGGCTGGGACCGCCGCGGCTGGCTCGGTCAGGAGAGCACCTGGTTCATGCTCGGCCCCATCCTGACGGCGGCGACGCTGTCGCTGGCGCTGGGTATCGCCCCGCGGCTGGCCGTCTTCCTCCGTATCGCCGAGGCCGTCGTCGGCGGACTCCCGGGGGTGATGGGCTGATGGCGGGCCCGCTGACGACGGCTCCCCCCGTGGTCGCCCTGCTCGCCGTCTCGGTTGCCATCGCGTTCCTGCCCCGGAGAGTCGGCCACGCGCTCGGCGTCGTCACCTCCGCGGCGGCGCTCGCCTGGGCGTGGGCGGTACCCGGCGGGGCCTTCCTCCGGACGACGTTCCTCGGCTTCGACGCCGTCCTGTTGAACGTCGACCCCTTCTCCCGGCTGATGGGCGTCATCTTCGGCATCATCGGCGTCGCGGCGGTCCTCTACTCGCATGCCAGCGAGGCCGAGAGCGTCCAGACCGCCTTCGCGTACTCGTACGTCGCTACCAGCTTCGGCGCGGTCTTCGCTGGCGACTGGCTCACCCTCCTCTTTTTCTGGGAGCTAATGGCCGTCACGAGCACGCTGCTGGTCTGGCACCACCGCGGGAAGGCGGTGCGTGCCGGCTACCGGTACGCCGTCTTCCACGGCATCGGCGGCACCCTGCTGATGGCCGCAATCCTCCAGAACTACGCCATCAAAGGGACCTTCCTCTTTGGCTCGGTACCGGGCGGCCCGGAGACGGCGGGTATCGCGCCCGGACTGCCGGCCGCACTCGCCGCGGTGGGCATCGGCGTCAACGTCGGCTTCATCGGCCTGCACACGTGGCTGCCCGACACCTACCCGCGGCCACACGTCGCCGCCAGCGTCTTCCTCTGTGTGTTCACCACGAAGACCGGCGTCTACGGGATGTATCGGGCGTTCCCGGACGGCCACGTCGCCATCGCCTACATGGGCGGCGGGATGGCCGTCTTCGGCGCGACCTTTGCCCTCTTCCAGAACGACATGCGGCGGCTGCTCTCCTATCACATCCAGTCCCAGGTGGGCTACATGATAGCCGGCGTCGGCATCGGGACCGCCCTCTCGCAGGCCGGCGCGTTCGCACACGTCTTCAACCACATCCTCTACAAGGGGCTGCTGTTCATGACCGCCGGCGTCGTCGTCTACCGCACCGGCGAGGAGAACCTCAAGAAACTCGGCGGGCTGGCCCGACAGATGCCGATTACGGCCGGTGCCTTCGGCGTCGCAGCGCTCTCGATCGCCGGGTTCCCGGGCTTCAACGGCTTCGTCTCGAAGGGTATCGTCATCGACGGCGCTCACTACACGTTCGCCAAGGGCCCGCTGCCCATCTACGAGTGGACCACGCTGGAGTGGCTCCTCCTGCTGGGCGGTGTCGGGACGTTCATGTCGTTCATCAAGTTCGGCTACTACGCCTTCTTCCGCGGCGAGTACGACGGCGACGTCGCGGACGCCAACCGCGGCCAGAGCGTCGCGATGGTCGGCGTCGCGGTCCTCTGTGTGTTCTACGGCCTCTCCGATGGCTCGCTGTTCGCCTTGCTCCCCTTCGACGTGACCGACGAGGCGGTCGTCGAACACGTCTATCACACCTACACCGTACCCCACGTGGTCGAGGGCGTCCTCCTGGGGGTCATCGGCCTCGTCGCCTTCGCGCTCGCGAAGAAACCCCTCTCGAAACTCGGTCGGGTCCCCGACATCGACACCCTGCTCAATCCCGCCGTCTTCTACGGCACGCGCGGCCTCGTCGTCGGGCTCACCGAGCTGTACGCCGCCGCCGACCGGGCCACGGTCGGCGGAACGCGGACGTTCGTCAACTCAGTTACAAATCCTGATACCGTCTACGAGGGCGTCGTAGGTGGTGACTCCTCGAACCCGCTCCGGGCGGGTATCGGGCTCAGTATCCTCGTGCTTGCCGTTTTCGTGACAGCCGTTCTATTATTGCTGGCCTGAATTTTCAAGGCGTTTTCACAGCGGATAATCAGTACTGTACCTTTATATGTGCCAACGACGAGTAAGTTGTTAGGGACACGACTGGGATACAGTTGGTAGCCGTGTGGTGCCACTCCTGGACGTGTCGGACACAATGATGAATCTGAAAACACTCATACAGGATGACGACGCGGTGTCACCGGTCATCGGTGTCATCTTGATGGTCGCGATTACCGTGATTCTTGCAGCGGTGATTGCGACATTCGTGCTCGGACTTGGTGATTCGCTCAGCAATCAGGCACCACAGGCTAGTTTCAGCTGTGACAGCGGAAATCTGTACCACGATGGTG
>PXQZ01000128.1:0-17202 GCA_003021755.1 Halobacteriales archaeon QH_8_67_36
CGGCTCCCCGATTTCCTCGCCGAAATCAACGACGGCGCCGACGTGGTCAGCGGCGACCGGCTCTACTACGGCGCCGACGAGATGCCCGGACTGAACAAGCTCGGCAACGAGCTGTTCGCCCTGCTGGCCTCCGTCGCGATGGGCGAGCGCGTTCACGACACGACGACCGGGATGCGGGCCTACCGGCGTGACCTCCTGCAGAAGATACGGTGGACGGAAAACACCGGCCTGTCGGCGGAGCTGCTGATGCGACCGCTGATGCGGGGGTACGACGTGCGCGAGCGTCCCATCGACTACGACGAGCGCAAGGGTGAGACGAAACTCGACCCGTTCGAGGGCGGGGCCGCCATCGCCAAGTCCATCCTGAAGGTCGCCGTCGAGGAGCGGCTTCGGTAGGGTACAATCTAAGGGGCTGACGTTCATAATAGCGTCATGCTCGTCACCGAACACGACGGCCGTATGCTCGCCCGGATGGAGACCGACGAGATGGTGTTCGAGGTCACCTTCGACGAGGTCGAACCGACGGACGTGACGCTACGGTTCCTGCGTGACGGCGAGAAAGTCGGGAGCATCTACAACGACGATGGGACCGAACGGACGATGGCACGACTAGTCGTTGACGGCGACGCGACCGATTTCATCGGCGTGCACGTACCGAAAGAGTTCGTCGCGGAGGTTCTCGATGCGGCCGGCGAGGCCGGTCGCGTCACCGACGAGGGCGCGGCCGAAGGGTACCGGCTCCGGGTGTTGTAGTCACTGCCCGTCGGGCGGCCGCTTGTAACTCTCGGTCCCGCCCGGGTGGCCCTGTGGGTTCTCGATGCCGACGAGTTCCCCGCCCGTCGGCGAACTGTAGAGCCCGTACACCAGTTCGTTGACCAGATAGTACCGCACCCGCTCTCTCGGGGCGCCGTCCGGAACCGGGTCGGCCTTGTCTACGCCCATCGCCCGCAACGTCTCCTCCTGTTTCGCCGGTTCGAGTTCCCGGAAGTCCGTGTCCTCCCACTCCCGGGCATAGTCGTTCAGCGCCGTGAGCGCGTCGAGGACGGCGTCGGCCCGTTCCAGGTCGGCCCGCAGCCGTCGGGACATGTAGCCGTCAACGAACGACCCGATGCCGCTGACCTCGCTGGGGTAGACGGTCTCCGCGACCGCATGTAACGTCCGGCGCTCGTGGTCGGTGACGATGGGCTCGCCGCCCGCGTCGTCCTCGTCGGCCCATTCGAGCAGCGCCGCGCCGCCGCCGACGGTGATGCCGGCCGCACCGAGCGCCTTCAACACGTCGCGTCTGTCGAGTTCTGTCATGGTTCTCTCACCCTGGCGTCGAGTGTGATTCCGTCGCGGTGGGCGCCGGGCACGTAGGCGGCCTGTCCGCCACACAGCCGCTCGGACCAACACACCTCCATCCGTGGCGTCAGCGTCCGCACGCCGGTGTCCGTCTCGTTTACCGGCACGGCCCAACGGTACTTTACCGCTCGGTTCGCGCCGTAGTCGACGAAGGCGACGACGGTCACCGTGCCGCGCCGGGGCGTCGGCACGGCGATCGGGTCCCCGATACCGTCGCCGCTGAGCCGGCTCCGGGTGGCGTTCGTGCGCAGTTCCAGCGAGAGCTGCGTCGTGTCGTTGACCGTCGTGTACTCGTTCGCGCTGGTGTTTGCCGTCCCGTTGTCTATCCGGACGGTGACGGAGTCCGCCGCCGCCGGCACCGTCGCCGAGATGTCCGTGGTCACCGTCTCCCCGCTCGCCACCCGCACGCGCTGGAGCCGCGGCTCGACGGACTGGTCGAGGAACGGCGCCCACTGACCGCGGTAGACGTAGCGGTAGTACGTCCGCTCGGGGTAGCTGTCGACGACGGCGAACTGCTGGCGCTGCATGGCATACACCGTCTCGCCGTCGAAACCGGGGTCGTTGCGCAGCGACTGGAACGGGTGATTGAGCCAGTTCCCGTACGTCCGCGGGAGGAACACGACGCTGTCGTCCAGTTCGCGCCCGTGAACGGGCTCGTAGGCCCGCTCGTACTGCCGGGTTACGTCGTAGTTCTCCGCGACCGGTGCCGCCACCGCGGCGACGGCGGTCGCGCCACCGACCGTCGCGACGACCAGCACCAGCGCCGCCATCGCCGGCCGGGTCCGCTCCGTGGGGAGCTTTCCGGGCAGCGTCTCGCGGCCCCACTCGACGGCGGTCAGCAGGCCGACGGCGCCGAACGCGACCACCGGCACGAGCAGGTCCACGTGGTAGTAGGGCCCGAAAAAGGAGACGAGCCCGTCCGAGGGGGCAGACAGTTCGCCGAGGATGTTCAGGTTGCCCCAGAAGAGGACGTTCCCGAGCGGGATCGTCAGCCCGAGGCCGGCCAGGGTCAGCTGTCGGCCGTCGAACCCCCGTCGTCGGACGGTCCGGACGCCGTAGAGTGCAGCAAGCGTCCCGAGTGGCCCGGCGACGACCCACTCCGTGGCGAACAGCCACAGCACCTCGGCGTTGGCCCGCACGGAGAGCATCGGGGTGAACGTCCGGGAGTAGCCGGCTATCTCCCGATAGCCAAAGCCCAGCCCGTCCAGCGGCGCGAACGCCTGGTACGGGAACACTAGCGGGTCGCCGGTCATGTACGCGTTGTAGCCGAGCGTGGCCGCGACGCCGGCCAGCCCGAAGACGGCCGTCAGCCCGACCCGCTCGATGGTTGGCCGCGCTAGTTCCCGGAGCGACCACAGCGCGTGGAGTACGAACGGGGTCGCGAACAGCACCGCCGTGTACGGTCTAGTGAAGAAGGCAATGCCGACGGCCACCCCTGCGAGCGCTGCGGTCCGGCGGGAACCGGTGCGGTCGGCGTGGAGATACGACGCCGCGAACGCGAGGTTCCAGCACAGCGCCGGGACGTACGAGAGAAAGACGGCGGCCTCGACGACGAACAGCGGTGAAGCGAGCATGAGGACGCTCGCGACGACGCCGGTCCGGGGGTCGAAGGCCTCGCGGACGGTGTGGTAGGTGCCGGCCAGCACACCAGTCGCGATCAGCGCGAGCGCGACCCGATAGCCCCCGAGCAGCTTGCCGACGGCGAACATCGCCGCCGTCGGCGGCGTGTACTTCGAGTACAGCCCCCGGCCGCTCTCGACGAAGAACCACGGCCGGAACGGGCCGTCCACGGGCGGTCGGAGAAACAACTGCCCCTCCAGCAGCATCGCGGCCTGCTGGAGGTACACCGCCTCGTCGTGGTTGCTGGTGTGGTACGGAAAGACGACGTGGGCGAGCGTGTAGACGAGGAGGCCGCCGACGAGTGCGACGAGTGCCGCCTGCACGCGGGGTCGTCGCAGTCGGCTCATTCAGCCGGGTACCAGGCCAGTTCGTGGTCGGCGGCCAGGTCGACCGCGACCGGCTGGCCGGCCTCGAACGTCTCGACGTGGTTGTGCATACAGTGGACCACGTCGCCGCTGTGCAGTTCCACCCGGTAGATGAAGTTGGGACCGTTGTACTGGCGGTGGACCACGTAGCCGTCGGCCTTGGGCTCGCTGGTCGGCATCGCCTGCAGGTCGTCCGGGCGCACGAGCACGTCTATCATCGCCCCATCGTAGGCCTCGATGGGGCCGTTCAGTAGTTCGAGGTCGAAACTGCCCAGCCCGGTCTCCAGGCTGTCGGTCACGCGGGCCGAGAGGAAACTCGCCTGGCCGAGGAAGCTCGCGACGAAGCGGCTCTCGGGGTTCTCGAACACCTCGCCGGGGTTGCCCACCTGGGCGATGGCGCCGTCGTTCATGATGGCGACGCGGTCGCTGATGGAGAGGGCCTCCTCCTGGTCGTGAGTCACGGAGATGGCGGTGACGCCCGCCCGCTTCAGAATCCGCCGGACCTCCTCGCGCATCTCCACGCGCAGGCGCACGTCGAGGTTCGAGAACGGCTCGTCGAGCAGGAGAACGTCCGGTTCGGGGGCCAGCGAGCGGGCCAGCGCGACCCGCTGTTGTTGGCCGCCCGAAAGCTGGCTCGGCATCTTCTCCTCGTGGGCCACCAGGTCGACCAGTTCGAGCAGTTCGGCGACCCGCGCGTCGGTCGCCACCTCGTCCAGTTCGTCCAGTCCGAAGGCGATGTTCTCGGCGACGGTGAGATGCGGGAAGAGGGCGTAGTCCTGAAACACGATACCCACGTCCCGTTCCTCTGGCTTCTTGAACGGGCCGTCCGCGTCGCCGGTCACCGTCTCGCCGGCGATGGTAATCGTTCCCGAGGACGGCGCTTCGAGCCCCGCTATCATCCGGAGCGTGGTCGTCTTTCCACAGCCGGACGGCCCCAGCAGCGTCAGTAACTCCCCGTCCTTGACCGACAGCGAGAGCCGCTCGACGGCCTTCTCGGGGCCGTACCTCTTCGAGACGCCCTCGATGGAGAGGACGGTCCGCTCCGGGTCTTCGACCGCCGTCTGTACCGTTTCGAACTCGGAAATCCGCTGTGATGGTTTCTGTTTTGCCATGTTATGCCTCCTGTCTGAGGATGATGAGCATCGAGAGTCCCGAGACGCCGACGAGAATCAGCGCCGGAACCGCCGCCTGTCCCTGATACGCTGCTCCGCGGACCAGCCAGATGTACGTTACGATGGTCTCGAAGCCTATCGGCCGGAGCATCAGCGTCGCCGGCAGTTCCTTCATCGTCGTGAGAAAGACCAGCGCCGCGCCGGCGGCGACGCCCGGTGCGACCAGCGGGAGGACGACCTTCCGGAACGACGTGAGCGGTCCGTAGCCGAGCGAGCGGGCCGCCTCCAGGTAGCTCGGGTCGACCTGCAACACCGACGACTCCGTCGTCCCGACGGCCTGCGGGAGGAATCGGACGACGTAGGCGAACACGAGTACGAAGAGGCTCTGGTAAAGGAAGGGGACGAAGCGGAGCGCGAGGTAGATGAGCGAGAGCCCGATGACGACGCCGGGCACCGCGTACCCCACGTAGGACACCCGTTCGGGCAGCGAGGAGAGGGTGCCGTCCCCGCGGGCCGAGAGATAGGCGATGGGGAGCGCGACGACGACACAGAGGGCGGCCGCGCCGCCGGCGAGCAAGACCGAGTTCGTGACGTGTTGCAGTTCGAAGACGAAGCCCGCGGGCGCGGCCTCCGTCGACCGGACCAGCCACAGCCCGAGGATGCCTATCGGGAGGGCCAGACAGAGCGCGCCGATAGCGGCACAGAACCCCATCGCGGGCAGTTCCCAGTAGCCGAGCTCGATCTCGCCGGCCCGGCGGTCGCCGCTGGCGACGTACGCGCCGTCGCGGCTCGCGCCGATGCGGGATTCGACGGCGAGTATCGACATCGCAAGCACGAGCAAAAGCAAGGAGAGGACGGCGGCGGCATCGGGGTTCCGCGCCTGCTCCTCGACGAATACCATCCGCGTGAACACGTCATAACGCATGATAGCCGGCGTCCCGAAATCGGAGAGGGTGTACAGCGCCACGAGCAGGGCGCCGGCGGCGATACCCGGCAGAATCTGGGGGAGCGTGACCCGTTTGAACGCCTGCCAGCGACTGGCGTTCAGCGTCCGGGCGGCCTCGATGACCGTCCCGTCGAAGGAGATGAGCGACGCTCGCGTCGTCAGAAAGACGTAGGGGTACGTAAACAGCGTCAACACGAGGACGGTCCCGTGGAGCCCGTAGATGGTGGGAATCTGCTGGATGCCAAGCGGCGCCAGCAGGTCGGCGAGTTCGCCCCGCGGGCCGAAGGCAGAGACGAACGCGAACGCGCCGATGTAGCTGGGGACCACCAGCGGGAGGGCCGCAGTGACCGTCCAGAACCGCTTGAACGGGAGGTCGGTCTGGACGGTAAGCAGCGCCAGCGGGACGCCGATGACCACCGACATGGTTGTGACGGCAACCACCAGCACGAGCGTATTGACCGTCACCGCCATTGTCGTCTCGCTGCCGACGAGTTCGACGAGGCGTCCGGTCGGCATCTCGCTGGCCGTAATCAGGACCCAGGCGACGGGCGAGAGGAGGAGCAGTGAGATAGCGAGGACGACCGCCGCGAGGACTGTCGGCTCGTCGGCGTCGCGGTCGGCGACGTTCGCTTGCTCGCGAATCCGTTCCAGACGATCGCTCGTGCCCATCTCAGAGGACGCCGGCCTCGCGCATGAGGTCGACGGTCCCCGACACGTCCGCGAGTTCGGTGAGGTCGATGTCCGGCGGGTTCAGGTCGTCGATACGCGGGAGGTCGCCGACCGGCGCCACCCCCGAAATCATCGGGTAGGCGAACGTCCGGGTGGCGAAAAACTCCTGGGCCTCGGCGGAGAGGACGTGTCGGGCGAAGTTCCCGGCCAGTTCCGACTTGTTCGTCCCGTCGAGGATCTCCAGCCCGGAGACGTTCACCAGCGCGCCGGCGTCGCCTTCGGTGAAGGCGAGTTCCAGGGGCGCGTTCGAGCGGCCCGAGCGGACCCGCAGCGAGTAGTAGTGGTTCGCGAAGCCGGCCGCCAGTTCGCCGTCGGCGACGCTGTTGGAGATGGCGAACTCGTTGTCGTACTCGGTGATGCCGTGGTCCTGCATCGATTCGAGCCACGAGCGGGCGGCGCCGTCGGAACGGTTCAGCCGCATCGCAGTGATGAAAGACTGGAAGGCTCCGTAGGCGGGCGCCCATCCCATCGTCCCCTCCAGCGCCCCGGTGTTCGGGAAGTCACGGACCTGATTCGGGATGTCCGACTCGGAGAGCCGGTCGGAGTTGTACGGGATCGCCCGTGCGCGGCCGGCGATGCCGACCCAGCGGCCGTCGCCGTCCTGGAAGCTCCCGGGCACGGCGTCGAGCGCCTCGCTCGGCAGCGACTGGGCCGCTCCGGCGTTGGCGACGGCGCCGAGGGAGCCGGCGTCGACGGACAGGAACAGGTCGGCCTGTGTCGCGTCGTTCGCCGACTCCTCGATAATTTGGTTCGCGAGGCTGGACGAGGAGTCGAGCCGGTGGTTCACGGTGAAGCCGTCGTAGGCCTGCTGGAACAGGTCGAGCAGTTCGACGTAGAGGCCGCCCTCGCCACCGCCGAGATAGACGGTGAGGCCGCCTTCGAGTGGCGGGAGGTCCGTGATCGAGGTGCCACCGGGCTGGTCGCGGGACTCGACCAGCGGGCCGGAGCCGCGGAAGTCCGAGAGGGAGACGCCTACCTGGTTGGAAGAATCGTCGCTGAACAGCCCGAAACAGCCGGCGAGCGAGCCGGCGGCGGTCGCCCCGCCCAGCGCGAGGAGGCGACGCCGGGAAGATGTGCCGTCAGTCATGGTTGGGTATGTTTTAGGTTTACCTAAATGGTTTGCGTTTTCAGTCGTCGGCGGCCGGTGGTGCCGGTTCTACCGGTTCGGCGGAGTCGGCTTCCAGCGCGGCCAGGCAGTCGAGCCAGTCGCGCATGTACTCCCCGCAGTGGTTGAGGAAGGCGCCGTTCTCCCACTCGGCGTAGTCGCCTTCGGCGAGGCGGTCCGCCATGGCCTCGAACACCTCGCGGTAGGAGTCCGCGTCGCCGCCGACGGCGTCGACCTCCTCCCAGACGTGTTCGTTCAGTTCGAGGCCGTGGACCTCGTTCGTCAGGTCCGAGAAGGTCGAGCGGGGCGCCTTGTTGTGTTCACACAGCGGGTTGCCGTTGTATATCTTCCCACCCAGCACGTCGCAAGCACGCTTGAGGAACAGGCCCGACCAGATGTCGTCGAACCGGCCCACGTCCCACTCGTTGTCGTCCATCGGCAGCTGGTAGAAGGCGGGGACGACCTCGCGGCGGAAGGCGAGGTTCATCGAGCAGACGGTGAGGTAGTGGCCTTCGGCGGCAACGAAGTCGCCGTCGAAGTCGGCGTCGGAGGTCCGGGTTCGGGCCTGGCCCTGCAGGTCGCCGTCCATCAGGATGCGGACGGCGTCGAGGTCGGGGACGTTCGTCCACAGCCCCTGGGAGGCGACGACGCGCTCGACGTCGGCCGTGTCCGTTTCGACCGTCTCGTCCATCGCGGCGTAGGGGTAGCCACGGGGGTAGAGCCCGTGGTCGTCCTCGTTCTGGTAGAGGACGTTCACCCAGTTCTCGTCGGAGCGGACCCGCTCCACTTCGCCCTCGAAGGCGAGGTTGTCCATGTGTGTCCCGAAGAAGTCCATGTCGTCGTGGGGCGCGGTGTCGTCGTCGATGAAGACGCCATAGTCGTAGTCGTGCGCCCACAGGTACAGCAGGCCGAAGGAGGTCTGGGCGTGGCTGGCCGCGGGAACGAGATGGGAGAACTCGCCGACGTCCTGCTCGTCGTACCACTCCTTGCGGGCCTCGCCGTCGAAGACGATGCCGTCGACGTTTTCCTCGTCGAGCATCGCCTGCATCGACTCGGTGTCACAGAAGTCCTCGGTGATGAGGACTACGAACAGCCGGTCCAGGTCGAACCCGTGGTCGCGGGCGTTGGCGAAGTACTCCCGCATACAGTCCGGGTTCCGTATCGTCGGAACCATCACGCAGATGTCCTGTCTCGTCATATCGCCGAGTTTTTAGGCCACCCTAAAGAGCGTTCCGTTTCAGGCCGACCAAACAATATCCGTCGGTCCCTAATGTTTCCCACGCGGGTGATTTCGTTCCCGTCGCGGGTGAGAGACGTCCTGTTCGTAACGTTCCCACGGCGGTGGGTAGCCTCGTTTAAGCCGAACTATTATCTGGCTGTGCTCTGGGTCACTAGTCGAGCAATGACTACACGAATCGGCGGGGGTCGTTCTACGGGATGAACCTCGACGGGCGCGGCATCGCGACCGACCTCGGCGACCACGGGGCCAACGTCGTGGTCAACTACCGCTCCTCGGAGGCCGAGGCCAGGGCGGTCGTCGAGGAGATACGCGAGAGCGGCGGCGACGCCATCGCCGCACAGGCCGACGTGGCCGCGGCCGAGGCGGTGCAGGCGATGCGCGAGCGAGTCACCGACGAGTTCGGCAGCGTCGACGTGCTCGTCAACAACGCCGGCATCACCATCGACAAGAAGTTCGAGAACATGACCCGAAAGGACTGGGACGCGGTGATGAACGTCAACCTCGGGGGCGTGTTCAACTGCACCGACGCCTTCTACGAGGACCTCAAGCGCGCGGACCACGGGCGCCTCATCAACGTCTCCAGCGTCGTGGGCCAGCAGGGCAACATCGGCCAGGCCAACTACGCCACCACCAAGTCGGGGCTCTTTGGCTTTACCCGAACGCTGGCGCTCGAACTCGCTCACACCGGCGCCACCGCGAACTGCGTGGCACCGGGATTCGTCGGGACGGACATGCTGGAGGAGGTGCCCGAGCGCGTACAGGAGAAGATCCTTCGGGAGATACCGTTAGATCGGTTCGCGACGGTCGAGGACATCGCGGGCATCGTCCGCTTCGTCGCGAGCGAGGAATCGAGCTACATGACCGGACAGGTACTCGGCGTCAACGGCGGGATGGAGTGGTAACATGAGCGAACAGGACGAACCGGAGACGGAGACGACGGCCGACGACCCCATCGAAAAACTCCGAGCGAAACGCCGGGAGGCCGAACTCGGCGGGGGCGAGTCACGCATCGAGTCCCAACACGAGAAAGGGAAGATGACCGCCCGCGAGCGCATCGACTTCCTGGTCGACGACGACTCGTTCACCGAGGTCGACCCGTTCGTCGAACACCGCTCGACGAACTTCGGGATGGCCGAAAAGAAGTTCCCGGGCGACGCCGTCGTCACCGGCTACGGCGAGGTCGACGGCCGCAAAGTGTTCCTCTTCGCCCACGACTTCACCGTTCTCGGCGGGTCGGTCGGCGAGGTGGTCGCCGACAAGATATGCAAGGTGATGGACAAGGCCATCGAGAACGGCGTCCCCGTCATCGGGCTGAACGACTCCGGTGGCGCCCGGATTCAGGAGGGGGTCGACTCGCTGGTCGGCTTCGCCAAGATCTTCGAGCGCAACACGAAAGCCAGCGGGCTCATTCCCCAGATATCGGCCATCATGGGGCCGTGTGCCGGCGGGGCCACCTACTCGCCCGCGCTGACGGACTTCACCTTCATGGTGCAAGACACTAGCCACATGTTCATCACCGGGCCGAACGTGATCGAGACGGTCACGGGTGAACAGGTCTCGAAGGAGGAACTGGGTGGAGCCGGTTCCCACTCCACGAAATCGGGGGTCGCGCACTTTTCGTGTCCCTCCGAGGAGGAGGCCTTGGAGAACATCCGCCGCCTGCTCTCCTATCTCCCCCAGAACAACATGGAGGACCCGCCGCGGGTCCAGCCGTGGGACGACCCCGACAGAGCGGTGCCCGAAGTCACCGACATCGTCCCCTCCGCGCCCCGGAAACCTTACGACATGTCGAACGTCGTCGGGCGCATCGTCGACGAGGAGTCGTTGTTCGAGGTCCACGGCAACTGGGCGCGCAACGTCATCACCGGCTTCGCCCGGATGGACGGCCAGTCGGTGGGTATCGTCGCCAACCAGCCCCGGGTGAGCGCGGGGACGCTTGACATCGACGCCGCCGAGAAGGGGGCCCGGTTCGTCCGGTTCTGTGACTCGTTCAACGTTCCCATCCTCACGTTCGTCGACGTACCCGGCTTCATGCCCGGCACCGACCAGGAGCACAACGGCATCATCAGGCGGGGCGCGAAGCTCATCTACGCCTACGCCGAGGCGACGGTGCCGCTGCTGTCGGTGGTGGTCCGGAAGGCGTACGGCGGCGCCTACATCGTCATGTCCTCGAAGTTCCTCGGCAGCGACGTGAACTACGCCTGGCCCGGCTCCGAGATGGCGGTGCTGGGCCCGCGCGGGGCGGTCAACATCCTCTACCGCAACGAGATAGCCGACGCCGACGACCCCGATGCCCGGCGCCAGGAGCTGATGGACGACTTCCGCGAGGAGTTCGCCAACCCCTACGGCCCGGCCAAGCGGGGCTATCTGGACGACGTCATCGAACCGAAGGACACGCGCAAGCGCCTCATTGACGACCTGGACCTGCTCAAGCGCAAGCGCGAGGACAGCCCGCCGAAAGACCACGGCAACATCCCACTGTAATGTCGTCACTGGAAGAGCCCGACGACGGGGGCGAGCGAGCGGAGACGGCACCGACGGACGACGCGGCCGCGGAGCCAACGGTGACGGTGTCCGTCCCGAGCGACGCGACGGAGGCCGAGGCGGCGGCCATCTCGGCGGCCGTCAGCGCGCACATCACCGACCGACAGCGGGCCGCCGCGGCGACAGTGGCTGCGAGCGAGTCGCCCGATTACGTCGACGAGTGGACGCTCGCGGGCCGGCTCGCCCGCTTCGGGAAGGAGCGTCGACCCCGGAACGTCGAGCGGGGCGAGGAGTGGAAGGCGGCGGCGCGAGCGCGCTACTGAGAGAGCTCCCGCAGCAGCTCCAGGTCGCGGGTGGTCTTCATGAACTCCGAGAGCGACCGCTCGGCGTCACAGCCATCACAGGTGAACGCCGTATCGGGGCTCGGGAGGTCCGTCGGCGTCGATTCCCAGTGTTTGGTGCAATCGGGACAGCGTAGCTGTAGCCAGGCCTCCTGCATGTGTCAGTGTGACAATGGCACGTCCATATATCTTGTGTCACTCGTGAACACGATTTAGGGTCGCCTAAAGACAGCAACCTTTTTCCGTATTAGGTAAGCCTAAAGTCGTATGGAACGCCGAAAGTTCATCCGGGCGACCGGAGTCGCTCTCACGGGGGCTGTCGCCGGCTGTGGCGCGTTCCCGCCGGGGGACGACTCGGACGGGAACCAGGCGACCACGGAACGGGCGACATCCGGCCCCATCGAGGAGGACATAGCGAACCCGGAGACGGCGACGGACGGCTCCTACTCGGTGTCGATCGAGCCGATGGGCGAGGTCACGTTCGACGCCGTCCCGGAGACGTGGGTCGGCAACAACGGAAGCTGGGCCGACATGGCGCTCGCGCTGGGGATGGAACCGCCGGAAGCGGTCTGGCTTCCCTCCCGATACCACACGAACTACTACGCCGACATCCCGAACGTGTCGGTCGACGGGTCGAACATCGACGCGCTGTACTCCGACGGCGTCAGCAAGGAGCAGTTCTACCGGTTCGACGGGGACGTTCACATCATCGACCCCAACTTCCTGCAGAACCGGTACAGCGGCTGGGAGGACTCCGATATCGACGACGTCGCGGCGATCGCCCCGTTCTTCGGTAACAGCAGCTTCACGCACAACTACGCCTGGCACGAGGGGTACCGCTACTACACCATCGAAGAGGCGTTCGCCAAACTCGCCCGGGTGTTCCACCGAGCGGAGTACTACAACGCGATGGCGTCGGTCCGCAACGAGTTCATCGCGAACCTCTCCGACGTCGTCCCCTCCGACGCCGCGGACCGCCCCGACGTCGCGAACGTCTGGGGGGGCGACCAACCCGAATCGTTCTACCCGTACCACATCGGGCAGGGAACGTCCTACCGCCAGCTACGTGACCTCCAGGTCGGCGACGCCCTCGCGAAGGCCGGCGTGCCGGACTTCTACGACACCCGCGGGCAGATAGACTACGAAACGCTTCTCGACGCCGACCCGGACGTGCTGTTGGTCCGCGGCCACGAGAGCAAGTCCCGCGCGGAGTTCGAGGACCAGGTCGTCTCGTACATGGAGAACGACGACACCGCGAGCACGCTGCGAGCCGTCCAAAACGGCGATGTCTACCGCGGCGGGCCGCTCTACCAGGGCCCCATCACGAACATGGTCGTCGCCGAGCGGCAGGCCCGGCAGCTATACGACACCGACGCGGAACTGTTCGACAGACAGCGCGTGGGTGAAATCGTCAACGGGAACCTGTAGCCCCGCCATGGAGACTGACGAGGCCGTCACCACCGACCGATCGGCGCCCGTCGCTGCGGACGCCTCCGGCTGGATAGACGTACCGCTGGTCACGCTGGCCGTCGTGAGCGTGCTCGTCACCGTCTTCGCCGGACTGCTGCAGGTGAGCTATGGGGCGTTCGAGCTCTCCTTCGGGGAGGCGTGGACGACGGTGTTTGACCCGGCGCTGCTCTCGAATCCGGCGGTCTGGAAGGCGTTTCTGCTGGGAACCGAACTGCCCACCCTTCGGCCCCGATCCATCGTCGTCTGGAACATCCGGATGCCGCGTGTCGCCGTCGGCCTGCTGGTCGGAGCGAACCTCGGCGTCGCGGGCACGATATTCCAGGCCGTCACCCGGAACGACCTGGCCAGCCCCCAGACGCTCGGTGTCAACGCCGGCGCCGGACTGGCCGTGCTGCTGACGCTCGTCGTCTACACGGGGCTGACGCATCTCCTGCCGTTGGTGGCGGCGCTCGGTGGCGCGGTGGCGTTTTTCCTCGTCTATGCCATCGCCTGGAACGGCGGGACGAGCCCCGTCAGGCTGATACTCGCCGGTATCATCGTCGCGACGGTGTTCAACGCCCTCCAGACGGCCCTGTTTTTCGTCGCCGACGACCTCGGCGTCGTCCAGACGGCACTGGCCTGGACGACCGGGTCCCTGACGGGGGTCGACTGGGCGGAGTTCCGGATTATCCTCCCGGTAACGCTCGTCGGACTCCCGCTGTCCGTCGCCGGCGCCAGACATCTGAACGTGCTGGTCCTGGGCGAGGGGACCGCGAAGTCGCTCGGTATGAACGTCGAGCGGATGCGCTTTGGCCTCTCCGGCGTGGCGATACTCACCGCCAGTTCGGCCATCGCCGTCGCCGGTATCGTCGGCTTCGTCGGGCTCATCGTGCCGCATCTGGTTCGGACTATCGTCGGCAGCGACTACCGTCGCATCGTCCTCGGCTCCGTCTTCGTCGGGCCGGCGCTGGTCGCCGTCGCCGACGTGGGGTCCCGGCTCGGCGCCACGATGTTCGTCTTCATGGTCGGCGTCAGCGGTGTCGCGACCGCGGGGGTGTTCGTCTTCGTGGGGCTAGCCCTCTCCCTCTACGACCCGGACCGCATCGACAGGCGCTACCGCCGGTTCGTAGCTGGCGCCGCCGTCGTCGGCCTCCTGGCGTTCGGCGTGACGGCGCTGCTCGGCGGTCCCGGCGTCAGTGACTCGCAGGTCCCGGTCGGCATCGTGACCGGGCTTATCGGCGGCCCGTACTTCCTCTATCTGATGCGGCGACGCCAGCAAATCGGTGACCTCTAATGGCAACACGAGACAGCGACGACAGAACGGAGCGCGTACAGCTATCGGCGACCGAGGCGTCCGCCCGGGACAGCGCCCTCTCCGCGACCGACCTCGAACTGGGCTACCCCACCAGCGAGGGGCCCGTCGTCACCATCGACCGCCTCGACATCCCCGCGGGCGAGATTACGGCGCTGGTCGGGCCGAACGGGAGCGGGAAGAGCACCCTCATCAGATCGCTGGCCGACCAGCTGGCGCCGGACAGCGGGGAGATACTGCTGCAGGGCGAGGACATCGCGAGCTACGACGGCAAGGCGCTGGCCCGGGAACTGGGCCACCTCTCACAGGAGAACGACGCGCCCGCCTCGGTCAGCGTCGAGGACCTCGTCTTCCACGGCCGCTACCCGTACCGGGGCTTTTTCGGCGCGGTGGACGCCGACGACCGCGAGGCCGTCGAGCGGGCCATCGACCTCGCGGGCGTCGACCACCTCCGCGAGGAGAACGTCGGCAACCTCTCGGGCGGCCAGAAACAGCTGGCCTTTATCGCGATGGTGCTGGCCCAGGAGACGGACGTGCTCCTGCTCGACGAGCCCACGACGTATCTGGACCTTCACCACCGGCTCCGCGTGATGGAAACCGTCGAACGACTCAACGCCGAACGCGGCGTCACGGTCGCCGTCGTCCTCCACGACATCGCGCAGGCGGCCCGCTTTGCGGACTACCTCATCGCGCTGGACGACGGCGAGGTGTACGACTGGGGGCCGCCGACCGACGTCGTGACCGAAGCGCTACTCCGGGACGTCTTCGACGTGCAGGCGGCCGTGCGCCACACGCCGGAACCGGAGATAACGCCCCGGCGCTCCCTGTGACCATGGTCGGCCGCACGCTGTCCGATATCAGAGCCCGGCTGGACGACCTCTCGGTGGCGGTCGGTCCCTACAGAGTCGTCAGCGCCAAGACGGGCGACGGCCCGTTCCCGGTCACCGGCCGGCAGTTCCCGGACCGGGCGACGGCGGCGGAGGCCGCGACCGTCGCCT
Source organism: Halobacteriales archaeon QH_8_67_36 (assembly GCA_003021755.1). Classification (GTDB taxonomy): domain Archaea; phylum Halobacteriota; class Halobacteria; order Halobacteriales; family Haloarculaceae; genus Haloarcula. The sequence goes on from PXQZ01000128.1 coordinate 15,043, forward strand.
CGGCGTACCGGCGCGCACTGCGTCGGTACGACCCCCGCGTCACCGTCCACGACCTCGTGGTCACGGAGTCGGCGACGCTGGACGCCGCGAGCCCGGCCCCGCCACGGACGCTCCCGGAGTACTGCCACAGCGTCGCGGGGGCGCTGTTCGAGACGCTCTCGGACCGCCACGCGCCGGTCGAGCGGACGGTCATGGACGCGTATCTCGCGGCCGCCGAGCGGACGGCGGACCGCGAGCGCCTCTGTCTGACGATGCTCGAACGGTCGGCGGACGCACTTGCGAGACAGCTCTCGGCCGACGAGCAGGCGAGGGTACTGCTAGCGACGGCGGAGCGGCTTCCGACCCGCTCGGTCGGCGACGAACCCCTCGTCGGGACGCTCGAATCGCTCCAGCGGACGGGACTGCTCCGGGAATATGCCGTCGAACCGGTTCCGGCCGAGACGGGCCGGCGGTCGAAACGCGTCACGGTCGAGGGGTACCGGCCGTCGCTCTCGTCGGACCGCTGCCCGGTCCTGCCCGTCGTCGTGGAGTTGCTTCGACGGACGGCCGTCGCACCCAGTATCACCGGGACGACGCGCACGGCGGCGGGCTGGGAGTTCGTCGTCGCGACGGCGGGCGACATGCCCGCCGACGGTCTTTCGGTCGTGTCGACACGTGTTTGAGATTTCGCCGCGAGAGCTGCTGGACCGTAACGAATACAGCAGGTCCCCGAGACGGTGCCTGCATGGGAGTCGCAGTAATCGGCGCGTCGATGACGAAGTTCGGGCAGCGCGACGCCTGGCTCCAGTCGCTCCTCTCGCAGGCGGGCGAGGAGTGTCTGGACGACGCCGGCGTCACACCGAACGAGGTAGAGCACCTGTACGTCTCGAACATGGCCGGCGGCGAGTTCGAGGGCCAGACGGGCGTGATGAACGCCCTCGCCAACGACCTGGGCGTGTTGCCGGCGTACAGCGAACGGGTCGACCAGACCTCCTCCTCGGGCGGGGCCGGTATCTACGAGGCCTGGCAGTCGGTCGCCTCCGGCGCCAGCGAGATGACGCTGCTCGTCGGCGGGGAGAAGATGACCCACAAGACGACCGGGCAGGCGACGGATATCATCGCCTCCATCACCCACCCGGCGGAGTACAAACACGGCGTCACCCTCCCCTCCTTTGCGGGAATGACTGCTCGCCACTATCTGGAACGGTTCGACGCCCCGCGGGAGTCACTGGCCCGCGTCGCCGTCAAGAACCACAGGAACGGCGTCGACAACCCCAAGGCGCAGTTCCAGAAGGAGATCACGACGGAGACGGCCCTCGAATCGCCAATCATCGCGGACCCGTTGCGGCTGTACGACTTCTGTCCCATCACGGACGGGAGCGCGGCGATGCTGTTCACCACCGAGGAACGCGCGAAGGATATCACCGACGAGTACGCCGTCGTCTCCGGCATCGGCGGCGCGACGGACACCCACGTCGTCCACGAGCGCGACGACCCTACGATCATGGGCGGCGTCGTCGACTCCAGCGAGGCGGCCTACGAGATGGCCGGCCTCGCTCCCGAGGACCTCGACGCGGCCGAACTCCACGACATGTTCACCATCCTCGAGTTCCTCCAGCTGGAGGGTATCGGCGTCGCCGACCAAGGCACCGCCTGGGAACTGGCGATGGACGGCACCACCCGGACGGACGGCGACCTGCCCATCAACACCTCGGGCGGGCTCAAGTCAAAGGGCCACCCGCTGGGCGCCAGCGGCGTCGCCCAGGGCGTCGAGATATACGAACAGCTCGTCGGCGAGGCCGGCCCGCGACAGGTCGACGCCGACACCGCGCTGGCGTGTAACGTCGGCGGCTTCGGGAACTGTGTCATCACCACCATCATGGAGGCAGCGGAATGAGCCTGGTTGCCGGTATCTGTCCGAACGGCCACGTGTCGTACCCCACCCATCCGCGCTGTCCGGACTGTGGCGAACCGCAGGAGGAAACCACGGACCTCTCCGAGGAGCGCGCCGAGGTGGTCACGTGGACGACGTCGACGGCGACGCCCCCCGGCGTCCGTGAGCCCAACACGATAGCCATCGTCGAGTTCGACATCTCGCATCTGGACCTCGAAGACACGTTCGTCCGTGCGCTGGGCCAGGTGACGAGCGACGAGGTCGAGACCGGCGACGTGGTCGAACCG
>PXQZ01000128.1:17215-24140 GCA_003021755.1 Halobacteriales archaeon QH_8_67_36
GGTTGGACGGCGACCGTCAGGTTCCTGCGCAGCCGAGTGGTTCGCCGCTCCATAATGCGGCTTCGATTCTCCGGCCCGTCAGCGACCGGCGTGTGCAGATACACCGCTAACCGTCCGTCCTGACCCATGCTGTACACCTATTGATACGGTCAGTTGGAAGCCGTTTCCGGAATTTGCCGGACCCGTCCCGGCAAATCACCGGTAAATCGTTACAACCGACCGTATGAGTGTCCCACGACGAGTCGGAGCTAACCGGTGCCCATGACAGTCACGCTCAATCAGCCATCGAGACGGTCGGGCTGCCGGGTCGCATCGGCGTCCGGCCCGCTTCGAGGTCGTCGAGACACTCCTCGATGGAGTGGGAGGTCCCCCCACGAGCGAACGGAGCGACCTGGATCAGTTCGTCGTCCTCGTAGACGGCGAGACACAGCGCCGGCATCACGAGTTCGGTGCGCTTCTCGCCGGTCGCCCGGCTATAACAGAGCCGGGTGTCGAAGAAGGGCGACAGCGTCGCGCCGGCCTCGATAGCCCAGTCGAGGAACTCCTGGTAGCGGGTCCTTTCGAGGCAGCCCTCGCTTGCGACCGGGACCCGTTTCTCCCAGACCGTGGTCCCGGTGGCGTCGATAGCGCCCGCACACTGTAGCTCCTGGAGGCGGTTTTCGACCGTGGCTCGCCGCGTCTCCGACTGTGTGGGCAGGTCAGCTCTGACGAACAGCTCCGCCCGCTGCGTCCGTGGACACTCCGTGTTCGACATCGGTGGTTAGTGATACAACTCTGCCATAATAAAACATTATGTTTATTGGATTATGTTTGTCTATACGTCTCACCCCTCGTCACTCGTTTTGTCGTCCATGTCGTCCTTGATGGACCGGAGCTCGGCGTCGACGTCGACCGGTACGTCGGTCCCCTCGCCGTCGAAGTCGTCGCCGTTGACCGACTCGCTCTCGGCCAGTTGCTCTGCGAGCGACGCCCGTAGCTGTCTGGCTTCGGTCAGCAGCTCCCTCGCCTCCGCGTCCGGCGGGCGCCCCTCGACGGCCCCCTGGAGGTCGGAGAGCGCGTCGTCCAGACGGGCGAGCGTCGTCCGGCTCAACTGCGTCGCGCGCTCCTGGACGCCGCCGCCACTCGACGCTGTCGACGGCCGCCCCTCCGCCAGCCGCAACGCCCGGCGGAGCAGTTTCAGGGCCTCGATGTTCGTCTTCAATACGAGGATGGCCGCCGGGATCGTCACGTCGCTCGTAAAGCGGAGCAGTTCCTCGGGTGTGGGCGGGCGCAGGCGGCCCCGCTCGGTCCTGGGTTCGACCTCCGTCCGGAGGTCCTGCAGCGTTCTCACGAGCTCCGAGAGCAGCGTGGGGATGTCTTCCTCGGCGTCGGTCATACGCTGCCTTCGGCCGTCGGACACAAAAGCCCGCCGCGGAGATTAGGCAGACCAAAACCCTTTTTACTTTAGGCCAGCCTAATCGTTGCTAATGGGAACGAAGGCCGAGGAAATACGGGCCCCCGAGGCGGAGAGCGAAGACTGTCCGACCGTGACGGCACACGAGAGCGCCGCTGACCGGACCGTGTTCACGGAGAGCGACAATAAGGACGGGTGGATTGCCACCGACCTCACCGTCGAGCGCTGGCTGTAGGCGGCTTTCCGTACGTCAGTCCATCACGAGCGTGTCGTCCGCGAGGTAGTGCTCGACGTGGTGGGCGTCCTCTTCGACCTGCACCAGCATCTCGCGCAGGATCTGGGCCGTCGCGTGGTCGCCGAGGTTCTCGGCGAGTTCGATGTGGTCCCGTGCCGATTCGATGACGTCGCCGTACATTTCGAGGTCGTGTTCGAGCGACGTGCGGATGTCGTAGACGTCCTGGCCCTCGTACTCGATGGAGGCGTGTTCCTCCTGTGCGGCCGGGCCGGAGATTGGCGTCCCGCCCAGGGCTTGTGCGCGCTCGGCCAGCTCGTCGGCACCCTCTTCGAGGTGTTCGGCCGCCTCGCCGAGGAACAGGTGGATGTCGCGGAACTCCGCGCCCTCGACGTTCCAGTGGTGCTTCTTGACCTGGTGGTAGAGGACGTAGGTGTCGGCGAGGTCCTGGTTCAGGGCGTCGATAACCTGCTCGGACTTCTCGGCGTCGAGCCGAAGGTCGTTCTCCTCGACGGTTCCGAACTCGCGGCTGACGTGTTCTTGGGTCGCCATTGTCATCCGATTGTACACGCGGAACACACTTAAAACTTGGCTTGCTGAAAAACTATTTTGCGAAAGGGAAAACTACGCTTCCCATTTGGCTATTTTCTCGTCGGTATCTCTGACCGTCACGGTCGGCCGACGACGAGGGCGACGTGACCCTCGGGAATCGCCGAGAACTCGACCGAGTCCAGCCGCACGGTCTGTTCCTGATGGACGGCCGTGACCGCGGCCAGTGTCTCGCTCTCGAAGTCGAGGTAGTCGCCGTACTCCTCCCAGACGGTCGGCGGGAGCGCGAGGACGAACAGTTCCGGCGTGCGATCGAGTACCGGGTCCTCGTACTGTTTGCGCCACTCGTAGACCAGGTCCTCGACGCCGGGGTTCGCCCGCATCGTCCGCTGGTGGCTGGCGAGGGCGTCCCGCAACTCGCTTTCCTCGATGTCGTTGTGCTGTGCGGTCGTACGTATCACTGCCAGGTCGAACGGAGCGAGCAGCGCCTCGTCTGTCATCGACTGCCCTTCGCGGTCCATCCACAAATGACCCGCTCTCGGCGCCGTCCCCCATGACCCTGATTGATACGCCCGATCGAGTCCGTCACCCCCGCGGTTCGGCAGCTATTTCTACGCGGGATTTCAAGTTCGGACGAGAGGAATGGGACGATTATCAACGCTGTTTGGGCCGGAACGGGTCGCCGTGATTGGCGCGACAGAATCGGAGGGCTCTGTCGGTCGTGCCATCACGTCGAACCTGCTTGCATCGTTCGACGGCGAGGTTCTGGCGATCAATCCGAACGCCGACGAGGTCCTCGGACTCCCGTGTCACGACGGCATCGGGGAGGTCGACTCACCCGGGACCGTCGACGTGGCCGTCGTCGTCGTGCCACCACACATCGCCGTCGACGCCATCCGCCAGTCCGGCGAGGTCGGCATCGAGAACGTCGTCGTCGTCACCGCCGGCTTCGGCGAGACCGGCAGCGACGGGGCCGCCCGCGAGCGTGAACTGCGCGAGGTTGCAGAGGAGTACGACCTCAACCTCGTGGGGCCCAACAGCCTCGGCGTGATGTCCACGCCGGAGGGGCTCAACGCCACCTTCGGCAACGAGATGGCCACCGAGGGCGACATCTCCTTCATGAGCCAGTCCGGCGCGTTCGTGACGGCCGTGCTGGACTGGGCTGCCGAACGGGACGTGGGCTTCAAGGACATCGTCTCGCTCGGGAACAAGGCGATCCTGGACGAGGGCGACTTCGTCGCCGAGTGGGGCGAGGACCCCGAGACGGACGTGATTCTCGGCTATCTGGAGGACATCGACGACGGCGAGGAGTTCATCCGGACCGCCCGCGAGGTGACACGGGACACGCCCATCGTCCTCGTCAAATCCGGCCGAACCGACGCCGGGGCCTCGGCCGCCGCCTCACACACCGGCGCGATGGCCGGCTCCGAACGGGCCTACGAGGCCGGCCTCGAACAGGCCGGGACCCTCCGGGTCGAGTCGGTCCAGGAGCTGTTCGACTACGCGCAGATTCTGTCGGGTCAGCCCCTGCCCGACGGCGAGGAGATAGCCATCGTTACCAACGCCGGCGGCCCGGGCGTGATGACGACCGACGCCGTGGGCGACTCGGACCTCTCGCTGGCCGAGTTCAGCGACGAGACCTTCGAGGAACTGCGCGAGACGATGCCCGACGCGGCCAACATCTACAACCCCGTCGACATCATCGGCGACGCGCCGGGCGAGCGCTTCGAGTCCGCGCTCGAAACCGTTCTCGCGGACGAGAACGTCTCGATGGCCGTCGTCGTCGCCTGCCCGACCGCCGTCCTCTCCTTCGAGGAGCTGGCGGACATCGTTGTCGAGCAACAGCGGCAGAGCGGCCTACCGATCGCGACGACGCTGATGGGCGGCAAGTCGGTGGGTGCGGGTCGGGAGATCCTCGCCGAGGCGGGCATCCCGCAGTACTTCGATCCCGCCCGCGCCGTCGGCAGCCTGGACGCACTGACCGAATACCGGAACATCTCCGAACGGGAGTTCCAAACGCCCGCCACCTTCGACGTGGACCGCGACCGCGCCCGCGAGGTTCTCCAGAGCGCGAGCCGCCGTGACACCAACCGCCTCGGCGTCGAGGCGATGGCGCTACTGGACGCCTACGGTATCCCGACCCCGCAGGGCGCCGTCGTCGACTCGCCGGGTGACGCGGAGGCCGTCGCCGAGGACGTCGGCGAGGAGGTCGTGATGAAAATCGTCAGCCCCGACATCCTCCACAAATCCGACATCGGCGGCGTCGAAGTCGGCGTTCCCCCGGCGGAGGTCCGGGACACCTACGAGGACCTCGTCGTCCGGGCGCGCAATTACCAGTCCGACGCCACCATCTTGGGCGTGCAGGTTCAGGAGATGGCCGACCTGGAGACGGGCACCGAGACCATCCTCGGAATGAGCCGGGACCCGCAGTTCGGGCCGCTACTGCTCTTTGGCCTCGGTGGTATTTTCGTGGAGGTGCTCGAAGATACGACCGTCAGGGTCGCACCGGTGAGCGAACCCGAGGCCAGAGACATGCTCGACGACATCGAATCCGCGCCGCTGCTGAAGGGCGCCCGTGGCCGCGAGCCCGTCGACGAGGCGGCCCTCGTCGAGACGGTCCAGCGGCTCTCACAGCTCGTCACCGACTTCCCGGCCATCGTCGAACTGGACATCAACCCGCTCGTCGCGACGCCCGACGGCGTCAAGGCGGTCGACCTGCAGCTCACGCTCGACCAGGAGGAACTATGACCGACACGCTACTCGTCACATCGACCGAAGAAGGAATCGGCAAGACAGCAATCACCATCGCGCTCGCAAAGGCCGCCCAGGAGGCCGGCAAGGACGTCGGGTACATGAAGCCCAAGGGGACGCGGCTCCAGAGCGCCGTCGGCAAGACCCGCGACGAGGACCCGATGCTCGCCCGCGAGCTGCTGGACCTCGACGCCGAGATGCACGAGATGGAGCCGATCGTCTACTCCCCGACGTTCATCAGCGAGGCCGTCCGGGGCCGCGAAGACCCCGATGAAATCCGCGAGCGCGTCGTCGAGAACTTCGAGGACCTGTCGGCCGACTGCGACACGATGCTCGTCGAGGGCAGCGACAACCTCGAAACCGGCGGTATCGTCGACCTCACCGACGCCGACATCGCCGAGGCACTCGATGCCCGCGTCCTGCTGGTCTGTGGCTACGCCACGCCGGGCGACACCGACGAGGTGCTCGCCGCGGCCGACCACCTGGGCGACCGGCTGGCGGGCGTGCTGTTCAACGGCGTCACCGAGTCCGCCATGGACGAACTGGACAACGACGTCATTCCCTTCCTCGAAGGGCGCGGCGTGCCGGTGTTCGGGGCGCTGCCACGCGTCCAGGACCTGGCGGGCATCACCGTCGGCGACCTCGCACGCAGCCTCGGCGCGGACGTGCTCACGAGCGACGCCTCGACCGACGTCCACGTCGAGCGCTTCACTGTGGGCGCGATGGGCGGCAACAAGGCGCTGGACCAGTTCCGGCGAACGCGCGACGCCGTGATGGTCAGCGGCGGGGACCGCTCCGAGGTTCAGACCGCCGCGCTGGAAGCCTCGGGCATCAAGGCGCTCCTGCTGACCGGGGGCTTCCGACCGGCGAGTGCCGTACTCGGCCGGGCCGAGAAAAAAAACGTCCCGATACTGCTGATCCAGTCGGACACCCGGACCACCATCGACCGTGTCGAGGACGTGCTCCACTCGGGGCGCACCCGCGACACCGAGACGGTCACCCGAATGCAGGAGCTACTCGGCGACGGCGTCGACGTCCACTCGCTGCTTCACCTGTCCGAGTAGCCGCGGTTTCCGCTGCGGTTCCAAACTTTGACGACGAGACACGGACGGGCTTTCTATCGCTGTTTTCAGTCGAAGCATACCTCACCTTTTTTATTGTCTGACGCACTCCCTCCAAGTGGAGCCTATCCGGCTCCGTAGTGTCACACGCCGGGGACTCCGGTCCCCGGCTTGTTCCCTTTGTGCGACCCGTCGCTTCGCCACGCCGCCAGCACTGCTGGCGTCCGAAATGGCTACTGTCGTCCGTCCGGACGTGTCACGGACCGGTCAGTCGTCGGACTTGCTCTCCGCGGTGCCGGCTGCCGTCTCCGGCGCCGTTCCGTCGTCCTCGCGTTCTTTGACCCGCTCGGGGTCGAACTCGTTGGTATCCGTGTTCGGTTCCAGTCCCGCTCGCTCGACGATTTCGATGTCGTCGGCCGGCGACTGGCCCTCCGTCGTCAGGTAGTCGCCGGTGAGGATGCCGTCCGCGCCCGCCTCCAGGGCGGCGACCTGGCTCTCCGTGTCGAGGTTGACCTCGCGCCCGCCGGTCAGGCGGACGCGGGCCTCGGGGTGGAGGAGCCGATAGACCGCGACGGTCTTGATGACTTCCCCGGTGGTGATGTCGGGAAGTCCCCGCTCGGCTAGGGGGGTTCCTTCGACGGGGTTGAGAACGTTCACCGGCAGCGAGGAGACGCCGATGCCCTGGAGCGCCATGGCGGCGTCCACGCGGTCGGTCGGTGACTCGCCCATCCCGAGGATGACGCCGGCACAGAGGTCCATCCCCGCCTCCTTGGCGACTTCCAGGGTCGCTACGCGGTCCTCGAAGCTGTGGGTCCGGACGATTTCGGGGAAGTAGCGCGGGGAGGTCTCGATGTTGTGGTTGTAGTGGTTCACCCCCTCCTCGGCGAGTATCGCGGCCTCCTCCTCCGTGAGGATGCCGAGCGAGGCGTCGACCGCCAC
>PXQZ01000129.1 GCA_003021755.1 Halobacteriales archaeon QH_8_67_36
GCAGTGAAGCGAACACGATGGACCACTGCGAGGCCCGGATTGACCGAGCGCAACGCTTAGGTCGCACCAACGCTGATATAGCTCACCCGGAACGACCCGCTCAGTCTCAGTCGGTAAGCTGACGATCGAGACGGTGCGTGTCGTCGGTGTCCCGCTCGGACCCACGATCAAATTATCGACCCACAAGGACTGCGACACAAGCAATGTACAGACTCGGGAGCTAAAACCCCGACAAGTCACCTGTCGACGCCATCCCCAAACACTACACGGATGACCGCTCACGAGGACCGACTGGATTCCACTCCCCCGACTGCGATCCCCTCCGGCGAGGATGGCTGTATCGTCTGGCATTGTCGGCAGTTACGAACGCGAGACCAGCCGGCCCTCGCGTATGCAGCAGCCGAATATTCGACGCTCCTCCCGGTGTTCGTGTTCGACCCGTCTTTTTACGGACCCGAGGGGTTGGCCTGTGATGCCCGGATTCGATTCCTTCACGAGTCGATAGCAGACCTGGATGACCAGTATCGCGACCGTGGCGGTGGCCTGTCACTGTGTCACGGTAATCCACGCGAAGTTCTCGCCGCGTTCGCCGAGGCTGGATGGGACATCGTCACGACAGCGGACCCGACCGGCCGGTACGGACTGCGACGAGACAACGCGGTGGCAGAGGCCTGTAACGTGACGTTTGTCGACGCCGACGGGCTCGTCCGGGGTGCCGACGAGTCACGCGACGGGTGGGCTGACCAAGCTGAAGCCTGGCTCACTGGGACACAGTGTTCCTGGAGTGTTGACGATGTCTCTCTCCGATCGCTCGACACGGGAGTCACGACCAACCGCGTTGCGGAGGCATACGACGTCACGCCGGACAAACAACAGGTCCCGACCGGTGGGACGACAGCGGCACGGGAGCGTGTCATCGACTTCTTGGAGCGGCTCGACAGCTATCCGGGGAATATCTCGGCCCCAGCTGACGCACGGACAGGCACGAGTCAGCTCTCACCGTATCTGCGATTCGGGTGTCTCTCCGTTCGTGAAGTGTATCAGGCAGTGAAAGACCACGATGGCGCGGAACGGGCAACGGAGATGTTCCTCTCTCGACTCTGGTGGAATCGCCACTACAACCAGAAGCTGGTCGATTGGAGTGGCTGGATGGATGAGGCTGCGAATCCGGTTATGGAGGGGTTCCATGCTGACACACACGAGCCAGCCCGCGTCGAGGCGTGGAAACACGGCCGGACCGGATATCCGATGGTCGATGCGTCCATGCGGTGTCTGAAAGCGACTGGCTGGTTGAACTTCCGCATGCGAGCAATGTGTGCGTCGTTCCTGTGTGATCTACTGCAGCAACCCTGGAAGATCGGGGCAGACTGGTTCTACTACCACCTCATCGATGCTGATCCGGCAATCAACTACACCCAGTTCCAGATTCAGGCCGGGATGGATGGGACGAACATGCTCCAAATATACAACCCTCGGAAGCAGGTTCGGGACAACGATCCTGCTGGCGAGTTCGTTTATCGATGGGTCCCGGAGCTACAGGCACTCCCGCCCGAGTACTTGGACCAGCCCGAGAAAACACCACTCCAGGTTCAGGCGGAGTGTGGTGTAGAGATCGGCGAGACGTATCCGTATCCGATAGTCGAATACGAGGCCGCGCGTGCGGCAATCGTCTCGAAGTTCGACGGCGTCCGAGACCAAGCAAAGCAAGCCCTGCAACACGACGCAGTTGCACGGCGTATCTCGATGTCACAGCGCGGCCGTGTCGAGGATGACGAGCAGGAGCGGTCCGGGGACGACCCCGACTCGGGGAGCACACAGTCGTCGCTATCGTCGTTCTAAGACCCTGCTCTCGTGCAAAGCTGCGGAAAGGCCGTACAGTTACACCGAGCCGGCGCTGATTTGACGATACGTCTTCTGCTCGGCCAGCGTTCGGCTGAACGTTTGACAGCTGACCGAGTTGGGCGCCGTCGAGGTCGATACAGGCGTCGACAGGCACGTACAGTCACAATGTTTGTCGCTCCGGACGCTCCGACTCCTGCCACGAGCGGAAAGATGGTACAATCGGCGGACGGAAGTCGGTAATGATTCCGTTCGAGATCACTCGAAAGTCCCGAGATTGTGAGCCCGAGAGCGATGTGCACGGTTGTTGCTATTTTTTACTATTCTTCCGACGCTAGCAGCAATCTTTATAATGATTCACCATATTGTTTACTCTCAAGGCGGGGTCTTGGATAAACAAGGTCCGCCCAACGGAGAACACACACAATGGCAGACACATACGTCGGTGCGATAGACCAGGGGACGACCGGAACCCGCTTCATGGTATTCGACCACAGCGGGCAGGTCGTCGCGAACGCTTACCGGAAACACGAGCAGATTTACCCGGAGCCCGGCTGGGTCGAGCACGACCCGATGGAGATCTGGGAGAACACGAAAGACGTCGTCACGACCGGTCTCGACGAGGCCGACCTCGACCCGGAGCAACTCGAGGCACTCGGCATCACGAACCAGCGTGAGACGACGGTCGTGTGGGACAAGGAGACGGGCAAGCCGGTTCACAACGCGCTCGTCTGGCAGGACCGCCGGACGACCGACCGCGTCGAGGAGATTCAGGAAGCGGGCAAGGTCGAGTGGATTCGCGAGAAGACGGGTCTCGAATGTGACGCGTATTTCTCGGCGACAAAGACCGAGTGGATTCTGGACAACGCGGAGCCGCTGAAGATGGAAGCCTCCCGCGGCGAGGACGTCCGCACACGAGCGGAAAACGGCGAGCTCCTCATGGGGACCATCGACACGTGGGTGATCTACAACCTCACCGGCAACCACATCACGGAGGTTTCGAACGCGTCGCGGACGATGCTGTACAACATCCACGACCTCGAATGGGACGACGAACTCCTCGAGGAGTTCAACGTCCCCAGACCGATGGTACCCGAGGTCCGACCGTCCTCGGACGAGAACACCTACGGCAGCACGGACGCCGACGGCTTCCTCGGCGCCGAAGTGCCGGTCGCGGGCGCGCTGGGTGACCAGCAGGCCGCGATGTTCGGTCAGACCTGTTTCGACGAGGGTGACGCCAAGAACACCTACGGGACCGGTTCGTTCTACCTGATGAACACCGGCACCGACGCCGTCTCCTCGGACCACGGCCTCCTGACCACCATCGGCTTCCAGATGTCCGGCGAGCCCGTCCAGTACGCGCTGGAGGGCGCCATCTTCATCACCGGCGCCGCTATCGAGTGGCTGGAAGACGTCGACCTCATCAACAACGCCGCCCAAACGGCGGAACTGGCCCGCTCGGTCGACTCGACCGACGGCGTCTACATGGTCCCGGCCTTCACCGGCCTGGGTGCCCCACACTGGGACGGCCGCGCCCGCGGTACCATCGTCGGTATGACGCGTGGGACCCGGAAAGAGCACGTCGTGCGTGCGACGCTGGAATCCATCGCGTACCAGACCCGCGACGTCGCGGAAGCGATGGAGGCCGACTCCGGCGTCGAGATGACGACGCTGCGCGTCGACGGCGGTGCAGTCAAGAACAACTTCCTCTGCCAGCTCCAGTCCGACATCATCCAGACGGACATCGCGCGACCGGAGGTCGACGAGACCACGGCGCTCGGTTCCGCCTACGCCGCCGGCCTCGCCGTCGGCTACTGGGACACCGTCGACGAGCTGCGCGACAACTGGCAGATAGACCGCGAGTTCGGCCCCGAGATGGACAGCTCCGAAGCGGACAAGCTGTACAGCCGCTGGGACGACGCCGTCGAGAAGTCCCTCGACTGGGCACAGGAAGGGTAACGATATGGTTGATCCAGTCGCACTACAGACTTCGGCAATCTTCGGATTCGAGCCTGTCAGACTTATTTACTGGCTCATCGCCGCGTTCGCGGGCGGCTGTTTCGGTGCGGCCATCGGCGCACTCCCGGCGTTCTGTTTCACCGGCTTCGCCGTCATCGCAGGCGAAGCAGCCAACGCTATTGGCCTTTCGGATCTGCCACAAGGGTCCGGTTTCGAGGTCACCGCGTCCGGCCTAACCGGCGCCGTCGGCTTCGGTCCGGTGTTCGGTCCGCACGTCGCCTTCGCCGGCGGTGCGGCCGCGGCCGCCTACGCCGCAAAGAAGGAGGGCGCAATGCCGCCACAGGAAGACGGCGGCTACCATCCCGGGAAGGACATCACCTACGCGCTCGGGACCCGACCCGACGTCCTCGCCGTCGGTGGTATCTTCGGTATCTTCGGCGTCCTCTGCCGACGCCTGCTGATCAACGTCGTTAGCGGAGATGCCATCGTTGCCGGCGGTATCGTCGGCTTCGACCAGCTGGCGTTCACGGTGTTTTTCTCCGCGTTAGTCCACCGAGTCGTCTTCGGCTACGAGCTGTTTGGCCAGCCCGGCGGCAGCGGCTACTTCGACATGACGCCGTTCGAGAGCGGCGAAGAGGTCGCCGCCGACGGTGGCACTGAGGTCATGCGCCCGGCCGTCGAGCCGTGGCTCCCCCACCAGTACGAGTGGAGCAACGTCGCCATGATCGGCCTCGTGGCCGGTCTGCTCGGTGGCTTCCTCGTCGTCGAGCTCAACAGCATGTTCCTCGGATTCGGGATCTCTGCGGCAACGCTGACGTTCCTGAATCTGGGCGTCGAGAAGATCCCAGTGACCCACCACATGACCCTGCCCGGTAGTGCCGGTGCGGCCGCGTTCATCGCAGACCCGTCCGGATCGGGTGCGATCATCGCGCTCGTTCTGGCCGGTGTCTTCGGTGTCCTGGGTGCCCTCATCGGTGAGGCCGGCCAGCGTGTGTTCTACGCACACGGCGACACGCACGTCGACCCGCCCGCGTTCGCTATCTTCGTCTGCACGCTGCTGGTCGGCTTGCTGCACGCCGCTGGTATCGGTGCTGAAGCGGCGGTAGAGAGTGGAGTGTTCGGCGTCCCCTTCTAAACGGGACTCACAACCGTCGGATTTCAAATTTTGCACGAACATCGTAGTCCGAGAATACCCCAGTAATGGATATAGAAACCAGGATCAAGCGACGACAGCGACACGACGGGGAGCCACGCCTGGTTCAGGACTACGAATCGCTGTCGCCGGTGACACACATCGACGAACCGGCCGACAGGGGGCCACTCCTCGAACAGTTGCTCGACCATCTGGACCCCGTTTTCGACGGGCAGCTCCCCGCCAACGCGTATCTGTACGGGCAAAGCGGCGTCGGCAAGAGCGCCGTGGTTACGGCGCTTTTCAGCCACCTGAACAAGCTCCCGACGGAGAGCCAGGCCATCATTCACACGGCGACGCGGGCACCCAACACCTCGCCCTCGTTCGTCTATCTTGACACCAGACTGACCACGAGCGAGTTCGCCTTCTACCATGCGGTACTCGACGCGCTCGTCGAGGAGTCGGTGCCGGAACACGGTATCGGCACGGAGACGCTGCGGGCGCGGCTACACGACGAACTCGACGGCTCGCGTATCGGCGTCGTCGTTGCCGTCGACCACGTCGGCGAACCCCGGAGCGCCGCCGAAAGCGACCTCGTCGACCTCTTTGCCGGGCTGCCGAGTAACGTGAGTTGGCTGGCGGTGGGGCGGACCCGTCCCGCAGAGACCGAACTCGCGGCGTACACCGCCGAATCCATCCGCGTCGACCCGTATCAACAGCAGATGCTCGTCGACGTGTTGATGACGCGGGGCTCTATCGGCCTCGCACAGCAGGCGCTCGAACACGACCTCGCCAGCGAAATCGCCGCGTGGGCGAACGGGAACGCACACGACGCCCTTGCCGCCTTGCTCATCGCGACTCACCACGCCGAACGGGCCGGGCGGACGGAGCTGACCCGAGCGGACGTGAGGGCGGCTATCGAGGAGATACCGATACCGTGTGTCTCGCTGGGTATCGTCCTCGCGCTGCCCGCGAACAGACGGGCCGTGTTGCGAGAGCTCGTGGACCTGGACGAGGAAGACCGCTCCTCGGTCACGACGACCACCGCGGCCATCGGGGGGTCGGAGAACGTGGACCTCTCGCCGGGGACGGTCAAGCGGTTCCTCTACGAGATGGCCGAGGCCGGCGTCGTCGAGCGGGTACAGGCGGCGACCCGGGGCGGGCAGGGGCGACCGCCGAGCCGCGTCGAACCGCGGTTCCCGCCGACGGTGTTCCGTCGGCTGTACGACCTCGGTTAGCGGACCGCCGTAGAGTCGCCGGTCCCACCGGTCAGCGCCGAGGCCAGTGCCCCCCGGACCACGACGTCGTCACCGTGTGTCGTCAGCTGGATGTCCGGGATGTTCGCCATCACCATGTCGTCGAGGCGCGCCCGGATCGGGTCCATTATCCGGTCGGGGTTGTTGATGGCCACGCCGCCGCCGATGGAGATGACCAGCGGGGCGAAGGCGTGGACGATGTTGGCGACGCCGATGGCGTTCCAGTGGGATATCTGTTCGAGGACGTGGGTCGCGAACTCGTCCTCGCCGGCGTACTCGAAGACGTCCGCCGCGGTGAACCCCTCCGTGTCGATAGGCAGCGCGGTCTCGACGGGGTCCTCGCGGTGGAGTCGGGTCGCATACCGCGGAATGTTGTCGCCCGAGCAGTAGGCCTCCCAGTGGCCGTCGTGTCCGCAGCCACAGGTCATGAACCCGTGGGGGTCGATGGTCAGGTGGCCGACCTCGCCGGCGTTCCCGTCCCAGCCGCGCAGGACGCTCCCGTCGACGGCGACGCCGGCGCCGATACCCGAGGAGATGGTGAGATACACCATGTCGTCGGGGTTCCGGTCGGCGTAGTAGCGCTCGCCGATGAGCCCGGCGTTGGCGTCGTTGTGAAGGTAGACCCGGTCGGTGTCAAAGAGGTTCTGTACCGGCCCGGTAAGCGGGATTCGGTTGATCGAGTCGGGGAGGTTCGCGGGGTTCTCGACCGCGCCGCTGGCCAGGTCCAGGGGACCGAAGGAGCCGATTCCGGCGGCGATGACGTCCGACGGGACGACGTCGGCTGCCTTGCATGCGCCTCGAAGCGCGTCGAGGACAGCCTCGGTCACGTCGATACCGGTCGGCCCGCGCGGGGTCTCGCGCCGGTAGGAGGCGATGACGGCACCATCCGCGTCACCGATGACGGCCCTGATATGCGTCGCACCGAGGTCGACCCCAGCGTATACGCCCATTTGGTCAGAGGGTGACTCCTTGAGTACTTAATTGCACAGATTCACGGTAACGTTACCGGTCGGGGAGTTGCTCGCGGGCCTCGGACTGTTCGTAGACGACGCCGCGCTCGGCGTCGAGCGTCAGAACGTCGCCGTCGTCGATGCGGTCCGGGAGCGCCGCGTCGCCGACCATCGGAATCGATAGCTCGCGGGCGACGATGGCAGCGTAACTCGTCAGGCCCTCGTGGGCGCCGACGATGCCACTGATTCGCTCCATCTCGCCGCGAAACTCCCCGTCGAAGCTCTCGGGCACGACCAGGATCGCACCCTCTGGGGCATCCGAGACGTCGCCGTCTTTGAGATAGTAGACGGGCCCGGTCGCGAGTCCCTCGACGACGGACCGACCGCTGACGACCGTCTCGGCGGCCACGTGGACTTTCAGCATGTTCGCGGTATTCATTCCGTCCAGTTCGGTCATCATGCCGGAGATAACGACGACCGTATCGCCGCCCTCGGCGGCGTCGGTGTCGAGAGCGGCCTGGACCGCGTTCTGGATGACAGCGTCGGCGCCGTCGTTGGTGTACTCGGTCGTGACGGGGATGATTCCCCAGGAGAGCGCAAGCTTGCGACGGACCCGTTCGCTCGGGGTCGAGGCGACGATGGGAATCGACGGGCGGTACTTCGCGGCCTTGAGTGCAGTGTACCCCGATTCGGAGGCGGCGACGACGGCGTCGGCCTCGATGTCGCGCGCGAGAAAGCGGGCCGAGCGAGCCAGCGCGTCGGTTCGGGTGTTGCCGGCGTCGGGGATGCGCTGTTCGCGGGACTCGGCGTACTCCTCGCTGCCCTCGACGTCGCGGACGATGCGGTCCATCGTCTCGACGACGCGGCTCGGGTGGTCGCCGACGGCCGTCTCGCCGGAGAGCATGACGGCGTCGGTCCCGTCGAGCACGGCGTTGGCCACGTCGGAGGCCTCCGCGCGGGTCGGTCGGCGGGAGTGAACCATCGAGTCGAGCATCTCCGTCGCCGTGATGACGGGGACGCCGGCCTGGTAGCACTTCCGAATGACGCGTTTCTGGATGATGGGAACGTCTTCCAGCGGCATCTCGACGCCAAGGTCGCCGCGGGCGACCATGATACCGTAGGCGGCATCGATGATACTGTCGATGTTCTCGACGGCGCCCGCCCGCTCTATTTTCGCGATGATGGGGATGTCAACGCCCTTCTCCTCCAGGGCGTCGTTTATTTCGTAGATGGCGTCACCGTCGCGAACGAACGAGGCGGCGACGAAATCCGGCTTCTTGTCGGCGGCGATCTGAATCTCGCGCCGGTCGTTTTCCGTTATCGTCGCGAGGTCCAGGTCGACGCCGGGGACGTTGACGCCTTTCCGGGCGCCCAGCTTTCCGCCGTTCTCGACGTGGGCGACGACGGCGACGCCGTCGACGCTCTTGACGGTCGTCTCGATGCGGCCGTCGTCGAGCAACACGCGGTCGCCCGGCTTCGCGTTCCCGATAGACTGGGAGAGACCGACCTCCATCGGGGTCGCGTC
>PXQZ01000130.1:0-894 GCA_003021755.1 Halobacteriales archaeon QH_8_67_36
GAACAGTAGCGAGTCGGACCACAGCCTTCTATGGTGTAACCGCCCGTACGGTGAGTGAATGCTTTACCTCGCGGTCGCCACGGACAGCGAAACCTACGAGCGCATGCAGTCACCCCTGGCCGACCGCGGCGTTGAGGTGGGCCACGTCGCCACCACCGAGCGGGCGATTCCCCTCACGGAAAATCCCTACGACGATTACGACGTGGGGTTCGTCTACCCCTCCCGCGTCATGGAGGGAGCCGTCGCCGACGCCATGCTTTCGGTACCCTGGGTCAACGACCGCGAGGCTATCCTCCGATCGCGCAACAAGGCCGACGTGCTGGCGCGGCTCGGTCGGGCCGACGTACCGGTCCCCGAGTCCGTACTGGTGTCGAATCCGGCCGACGAATCGGCGCTGGTGGCGGCGTTCGAACGGCTGGACCCGCCCGTGGTCGTCAAGCCCAACTCGACGACGCGGGGCGTCGGCGTGACGACCGCACACGACCTCGATGCCTTCCTGGGCATTGCGGACTATCTGGACCTCGTTCACGACTACCGGGCGACGGGGGACCGGTCCTTCCTCGTGCAGGAGTATCTCCCCGACGCGCGGGACTACCGGGCGATGGTCGTCGGCGGCGACTACGTCGGCGCGGTCGAGCGCCGGCTGCCGACCGAGGCCCGCGAGCGCGGCCGCTGGAAGCACAACGTCCACCGCGGCGCCGTCGCCGAAGGGGTCGAACTGTCCGACAACCACCGACGGCTGGCCGAGCGGGCCGCCGAGGCTCTCGACATCGACTATCTCGGCGTCGATCTGCTCGTGACCGACGACGGGGCGGTCGTCAACGAGACCAACGCGCGCCCGACCATCGACGCCGCGACGAAGTACGAGGACGGCTTCTGGGACGAACTGGCGGC
>PXQZ01000130.1:926-9529 GCA_003021755.1 Halobacteriales archaeon QH_8_67_36
GCGGGGAGACGGGCCTTACAGTTCGATGTCGGCGGACTCGTCTTCGCGGTCGAACGTGACTTCGAGGACGCCGTTGTTGTAGGTCGCCGACGCGGAGTGTTCGTCGACTCTGCTGGGGAGGGTGAGTCGCTCGTGGTACTCGCGGTGGTGCGTGCCGGCGTCGATAGTGAGGACGGTGCCGTCGCATTTCAGGTCGATGTCGTCCTTCTCGACGCCCGGAATGTCGGCGACAACGCGGATTTCGTCGCCGGTTTCGTAGACATCGACGTGGAGGTCGCCGCCGTCGGCGGGCCCGTCACGGTCGATGTGGACGTCCCCTTCGGAGCCCATCATCTCGTCCATCATCCGTTCTATCTCCCGGAAGAACTCGTCGAAGGGGTCGTCGTTGTCGTCCGGTCTCATCAGTAGCCAGTGGTATGCGCGACGGTCCCAAAAGCCTTCTGACGGGCGCGGAATCCGTGCCGGATGCCAGAACCGTCCACCGAGCGGACCAAACCCGTGACAAACCAGGGTGTCTATCGACGGAACGCCGGGTATCCCGAAGCAACTCCGAAAACCATTTACTTCGCACCAGCGGTTTTCTAGGGAGATGAGTGACCCAGTCCGCGTCGGCCTGAACGGCTTTGGCCGTATCGGCCGAAACGTAATGCGTGCCTCGCTTGAGAACGACGGCGTCAAAGTCGTCGGTATCAACGACGTAATCGACGACGAAGAGGTCGAGTACTTCGCCAAGTACGACACCGTGATGGGCGAGCTCCCCGGTGTGAGCGTCGACGACGGCGTCCTGACCGTCGAGGGGACTGACTTCGAGGCCGGCATCTTCCACGAGACGGACCCCACGGAGCTGCCGTGGGACGAGCTGGACGTCGACGTGACCTTCGAGTGTACGGGCATCTTCCGCACGTACGACGACGCCGCCCAGCACATCGACGCGGGCGCCGACAAGGTACTCATCTCCGCGCCGCCGAAAGGCGAGAAGGAGGTCAAACAGATAGTGTACGGCGTCAACGAGGACGAGTACGACGGCGGGGACGTCGTCTCGAACGCCTCCTGTACGACGAACTCCATCACGCCGGTCGCGAAGGTGCTGGACGACGAGTTCGGCATCGTCTCCGGGCAGCTGACGACCGTCCACGCCTACACCGGCTCCCAGAACCTCGTCGACGGCCCCAACAGCAAGCCCCGCCGTCGCCGCGCCGCCGCTGAGAACATCATCCCGACCTCGACGGGCGCCGCACAGGCGACCACCGAGGTCCTCCCACAGCTCGAAGGCAAGCTCGACGGGATGGCCATCCGCGTGCCGGTCCCGAACGGCTCCATCACGGAGTTCGTCGTCGACCTCGAAGAAGACGTGACCGAGGAAGCGGTCAACGCCGCCTTCGAAGCGGCCGCCGCCGGCGAGATGGAAGGCACACTCGGCGTCACTACCGAGCAGATCGTCTCCTCGGACATCCTCGGTGATCCCTACTCCTCGCAGGTCGACCTCTCCTCGACGAACATCGTCAACGGGCTGACGAAGGTTCTCACCTGGTACGACAACGAGTACGGCTTCTCCAGCCGGATGCTCGACGTCGCCCAGCACATCGACGAGCCATAACGATTCCGTCTCTTCGATTTTCTCACCCGTTGAGTCCCGACTGTGGCGTTTTTCGTGTCCCGTGAGTGACTCGGAAACGGTTAAACCGGCGGCGGGAGAGTTCCCACGCATGACGTTCCAGACCCTCGATGACCTGGGCGACGGAAAGCGCGTCCTCGTCAGATTCGACCTGAACTCCCCGGTCGAAGACGGCGAGGTACAGGACAACCGCCGCTTTGACCGCCACGCGGCGACGCTGGGCGAGTTGGTCGACCGCGACTTCGCCGTCGCCGTCATGGCCCACCAGGGCCGCCCGGGCGACGACGACTTCCTCTCACTGGAGCAACACGCCGACATCCTCGCCAGCCACGTCGACGCCGAGGTCGACCACGTCGCGGACACGTTCGGCGAGGAGGCGCTGGACGCCATCGACGGGCTGGAGAGCGGCGACGTGCTCGTCCTGGAGAACACACGGATGGCCGACGGCGAACTGCCGGAGGAGGAGCCGGAGATCAAGGCCGAAACGGAGTTCGTTCGGACGCTGGCCCCCGAGTTCGACGCCTACATCAACGACGCCTACTCGGCGGCCCACCGCTCGCACGCCTCGCTCGTTGGCTTCCCGGTCGTGATGGACGCCTACGCCGGCCGCGTCATGGAGACCGAGTACGAGGCCAACACGTCCATCGCCGAGAAGGAGTTCGACGGCCAGGTGACGATGGTCATGGGTGGGACGAAAGCCACCGACGTCATCGGCGTCATCGACCACATCGGCGACAAGATAGACGACTTCCTGCTGGGCGGCATCGCCGGCCAGCTATTCCTCCGGGCCCAGGGCTATCCCATCGGTTACGACGCCGAGGGGATGGACCTCTTTACCACGCAGTGGGAGAACAACCAGGAGACGATCGAGGACATCCTCGGGGAGCGCGGCGACCAGATAACGGTCGCCACCGACGTGGCCTACGGCGAGGACGGCGAACGCGTCGAGGCCGACGTCGAGGACGTCGACGAGAAAGGGCTGGGCATCATGGACATCGGGACCGACACCGCCGAGCAGTACGCGGACATCGCCCGAGACTCCGACGCCGTCTTGGTGAAGGGCGCGCTGGGCGTCTTCGAGGACGAGAAGTTCTCGACTGGCACGGTCACCGTGCTGGAGGCCATCGCCGAGACGGACTGCTTCTCCGTCGTCGGCGGCGGCGACACCTCTCGGGCCATCCCGATGTACGGGATGAGCGAGGACGCCTTCGATCACGTCTCTATCGCCGGTGGCGCCTACATCCGCGCGCTCACCGGCGACGAACTCGTCGGCGTCGAAGTGCTGCGCGAATATGCCGACTGATACGGTTTATCGTAGGTTGTTTCCGGATATCATCGATCCGGGATCGGTGATTGCCGGTAAATCACTACAACAGTCCGTATGAAAGAACGAAAGCGCGGTTGTCGCGTCTCAGGTCCGCCGCGTCTCCGCGTGGCGGCGCTCCCAGTCCTCGTCGAGTTCGTCGACGACGACCGAGGGCCCGTCGCCGGCGGGCCGACAGCGGGCGTGGCGTGCGATCCAGTCATTGCCGTCGTCGGGTTCGGTCGGTCGCTCCGACATACCGCGTGGTAGGACCACCCGCGATAAATTTCTTCCGGCAACAATTGGTACAAAATTACTCGCTCCTGAGTGAGTTTCGGTAGCAGTTGCCGCGACCGGCCCGCAGAGAGCTGTAGTTGTTGGCTATGTGTTGCTGTAGCATGGTGTCGGCCTGGCTCACCAGTTCGGTGCTGATGGGAGCGGCGACACTGGCCGTCGTGTGACTGGCGCGGCACCGAGGGTAGTACCACTACTCGCCGGCCGTCGAGGGGCCGGGGCAGTTCCGGAACGACCAGCGGGCGCCCGGCGGCGTCTACCTCCTGATGACGAGTCACGGCCACCCCCGGTCGCTGGCCGTCGCCGAGTCCGCTGCCGTGGCCGGCGCGCTCTTTCCGGTCGCCGTTACGGCGCAGTCGCTCGGGAACGGCTATGTCACGTTATCGAGTTATAGATATAGTTCTGCCAATTTGGCGGACAGGAGACACCGCGAACGCTTTTGCCCGTTGACACGCTATGTCATGTCATGACAGACGCGCCACCGGAGTTCCAGGAATCGACCGACAGCGAAGCCGTGGCCGAGAGCAACGAGTTCGACAGTCTGCGTGGCATCGTCGCTGACGGCGTCGTGGGTGCGGCCGGCGGGCTGGTCGGGACGGCCATGATGACCGTAATTTTGCTCATCGCCGGGTCGGTCGGCGCGTTCGAACTCACCGACTTCGCCATCCTCACCGAACTGCTCGGGTTGACCGAGTACGTGCCGCCGGTGCTCTTTGGCTATGCCCTCTTTCTGGCCGGCGGGATGGTCCCGTGGCCCCTGCTGTTCGCGTCGCTGCTGGCATACCTTCCCGGCGAGTCGAGTCCGGTCTCCGGGGCGTTCTTCGGTGCCGCGATGTGGACCGGCTTCGTGCTGGCGTTCTACACCGACCAGACCGGGCTGACGGTGGCCCTGTATGCCGCCCTGACGCTCGTCGCCCACGTCGTCTACGGAATCGGGCTGGGCGCCGTCTTCGACTACTTCGAGACCCGGCCGGACTCCATCGTCTAGCCCGTACGTCTGTGCCCACACGTCCACGTCGGGGTATGCATCCGCGCGACGTTACGTGGCCCGACGCCGATGTGCTAGTCGGCAGCACCGAACAGCACGCCCGCACCCGCCGCTGGGGACCGACTCGCTGACCGCATAGGCTGTCACCGACGCCGCCGAAGCAGTCCACGAGAGCGAGGTCGTCGCCCTACTCATCCGGGTCGGCGTCGCCGCGAGTTCGCGGGGACGCTGTGAGCGAGGACACCTTCCGGGATCACGTGCGGGAGACCGTGACCAGTCTGGCCCACCACGGCTGGAGCCACGTGGCCGACCGATAAGCTACAACGTTCCGTCTCAGGCCTCGGCCTCTTCGGCGTCCGCGTCGGCCTCGGTGTTGGGCGCGTCCTCGAACTCCTCCAGCGTACTGCGTAGCTGCGGAATCGTCGACGTGAGGTCACCCACCTGCTCGCGGGCGTCCTCGACGTCTTCGATGAGGTCGGCGACGGTCCCTATCTCCTCGGCCAGGTCGTCGGCGTTCTCGAAGGCGTCGGCGCGTTCGCCCATCGTGTACCACTTCTTGGCGTCCCGCAGGTGATCCTCGGCGTCGCCCACGTCCAGTGCCGTCTTGAGCGCATTGAGCACGCCCAACGTGTTGTCGGCCTCGACGTCCCAGACGGCGTCCCCGTCCGGGAGCGCGGCGCGGGCCTCGGCGAGCGACGCCTCGACGTCGCTTCGCATCTCGTTTGCGGCCTCGCCGAACAGCTCGTCGTCGTCCAGACTGGTCTGACTCATAGCTACCACTTGACGTGGAAAGGGATTAAAAGCCCGCCTGAAAGTGAAAGTGAAAGCGTACGACACGAGCGGGGACGTTTTCACGAAACCGAAAACCTCCGGAGGCGTTAGACGCCACCGGACGCCGCGGGTTCGCCCTCGTCGGGCTCGTCGACCCGGATATCGCTTCGGACCTCGGGCAGCGGGTCCAGCGGTTCGTCAACGTCGCCCAGCACGAGCATCGCGTAGTAGCGCAGGAACGCCTGCAGCGGGACCTGAACGAGGTTCGTCACGAGGAGTAGGGCGAGCACGAACAGCAGGACGACGATGCCGATGAGCGCCAGCGCGGCCGTCCCTTGGCCGAGGGCGAACCAAAGGACGGCCCCGACGAGGACGAACGGAATCGCGACGAGCAACGTGGCGACGATGCTCACCACGCTCCCGACGATACCGACGCCGATGGCCAGCACGACGGAGAACGCGAGATACGCGAGATACTGTTTGACGTGCCGTCGCATCGACCCCAGCAGTCGCTTCCAGCTACCGAGTAGCCCGCGGTCGCTCGTGAGCATCATCGGCACGACGAAGACGTTGGTGAAACCGGTGACCAGCCCCTGAACGACGGCGATGACGAGGAAGAAGACGACTGCCACGGGGAGAACACTGAACAGCGCCGTCGCGGTGACGTTGTCGAGGTTGCCGTCGAAAGTGGTGACGAAGACGGCATAGAGGAAGCCGACGGCGAGCAGGAGCGAGACGAGGCTGACGGCGAGCCTGAAGGCGAACAGCCGAAGCCCGTTGCCGACGTTCCCGCGCAGATACCGCCGGAGGTGGACCTCCCGTTCGATGAGCGACTCGGCGAAGACGAACGCCATGAAGTTGCTCAGGAGCGCGAAACACAGGACGAGCAGGGCGGCCAGACCGATAACGACCAGCAGTTCCGGGCTGATCGCGGAGAGCACGCCGTCGACTGTCGTCGGCGCGCCCCCGTCGGCGAGTGGCTGGTCGAAGCCGCCACCCGAGGGTTGGTCCTGGCCGCCCAGGTTACCGGCGTTCTGGAGCCCGTTGAACCCGCCGCCACCGCCGATGAAGAAGACGATGACAGCCAGTTTGAGCCACGTTCGGGCGGCGAAGGGCAACAGGAACGACTTCGTCGCGTCTATCGCGTCGCCGATATCGTCTATCGCGTGGAGGGACATCATCGGAACTGCACGGCGGGGGCGTGTAAAATTTTCGTACTATCGGGCCGATGTACCAACCGAATCGACCTGCATCAGCGGATAGCCGTCCGCCATCGCCATGCTCGTCTCGACGACACAGCCCTCGTAGCCGATAGTCATCGAAACGTCCAGGAAGCGGCCGGTCAGTTCGGTGTAGTCAGCCCCCGACTCGGCGATGGCCGCCCGCAGCGGCTCCTTGCGGACGGCGACGCTCACGGATTCGCAGTGTGGCTGGTTTTCGATGGCGTCTTCCATGGCCGCGGCCAGCGAGTCGGCGCTGTCGGGGCTCACCGGCGTCCCGGCGAACTGGTGATAGAGCGAGCCGAACTTGATGCCCGCCTCGAAGCAGGCCATCTGCGGGGACGTTGGGTCCATGTCGGTATAGTGGGCCGGCCCCGCCTAAAACGGTTCGTGACGCCACGGCGGCCGACGTTCGCCTCCGTTCCGTCGACGGGGAGATACTGGAACCGCAAGCTACCTATTGTGTCATGACTAGCCACCCAATACGAATGGACGACCCGGTTTTACTCACAGGTGCGGGCGGCGCGGTCGGGGAGGCCATCCTCGAGGGTCTCGAAGGGGAGTACTACTGGAAGCTGCTGTTCCACAACCCCCCCGCGGAGCAGCCCAGCCACGAGTACCTCATCGGCGACGTCGACAACCCCGACGACGTCCGGGAGGCCGTCGAGGGCGTCGGTGCGGTCATCCACCTCGCCGGTGATCCCCGTCCCGAGGCGCCGTGGGACTCCGTGCTGTCGAACAACGTCGACGGTACCCAGAAAATATACGAGGCCGCCGTCGAGGCGGGCGTCGAGAAGTTCGTCTTCGCCTCGTCGAACCACGCCGTCGGCTCCTTCGAAACCCCGGAGCGGACCCCCGAGATGTACCGCCCCGAGGACGACTTCCGCCTCGACGGGTCGGAGTTCCCCCGTCCCGGCAACCTCTACGGCGTCTCGAAGGCCACCGGCGAGGTGCTGGGCCGGTACTACCACGACGAGTACGGCATCAAGGTGTGTAACATCCGCATCGGTAACCTCACGCGGGGCCACCCGCCGATCGACTACGAGCGCGGCCAGGCGATGTGGCTCTCCTACCCCGACTGCGCACACATCCACCAGCGCGCCCTGGAGGCCGACTACGAGTACGAAACCGTCTACGGGATCTCCGACAACGACCGCAAGTACTACTCCATCGACCGCGCCAAGGAAATGTTGGGCTACGAGCCACAGGACAACTCCGCGGAGTGGCAGGGCGAAGAGCGGGTCGTCGAACCGGACGCCTGAGCGCCCGCAAACGCGGCTCTGTAGCCGTTCCACAGTCCATTACGGAAGTGCAAGGAGAAAGCCCCGCCCTGAAGAGCGGGGATGAATCCGACATGCTGGGACGCATCCGCCGTCCGATGGCCGGAGAGAGGTTGTCGGTGGCTTTTAGTAGTGCGCGGTCGAGCGATAGTTCGACGGTCTTCCCCGGTTCGGGCACACCGGCTTCGCCGGGACGGACGCTTTGCGTCCCCGTCCCACCGGGTAACAAAACCGGAGAACCACTCCGCTACGTCCCGGCCTACGGGTCGGACGCGAATGGCGGTACCGTGCGGGCTGAATACTCCGCTGTGGACGAACGGTCGGTATTCCGTTCGGACGAAGCGCCGACCGCGTGTCGGACGGAAGGCCCCTTTGACAGGGCTACACGCGCTGAAAAGCACACCCTCGGTCGTAATTGGGCGGCGACCGTTGAGGGAGGACGCGAAAGCGTACTTCACTCCCGAGGAAACGCGCAACCTCAAACTCCGCTTCGCGGAATCCTCGCCCTTCAGGGCGGGGAGGATGTCAACGAGTGTCCGTTCTCGCCTGTGAAGCAGTATCCCTGGCGACCGCCGACTTTGTAGTCATACACAGCGTGTCGGTGGGTCGTCGCAATCCGTCGGTTCGCCGAACCGATACCAAACCGGCCTACCCCAGTTCGTGAAATGCTAGCTCGCCGCTATCCGTGTCCAGCGTCGCGACCGAGAACGCGCTCGGCGCGGGCGGAATCGAGATACCGCCCGGGTTCACCCGCACCGTCCCCTCGTACTCCTCGGTGCCGGCCTCGTGGGTGTGGCCGTGGAGGACGTAGTCGTACGTGCCACACTCGACCAGCGCGTCGACGATGGCGCCGCTGGTGCCGTGGTAGACGGCGACCTCCTGTCCGTCGAGCGTGAGTTCGCCCATCTCGCCCAGATACGTGCCGAAGTCGTCGACGGTGGCCTCGACGGCCCACTCGCCGTCGTTGTTCCCCCGCACCGCGTAGAACTCCCAGTCGCCATCGAACGGCGTCACCGAGAAGGGCGCGACGAAATCGCCGCAGTGGACGACCGTCTCGACGCCCGCGTTCGCGAAGCGCTCGACCGCCGCCTCGACCTGTTCACCGTTGTCGTGCGTGTCCGAGACGATGCCG
>PXQZ01000131.1:0-5342 GCA_003021755.1 Halobacteriales archaeon QH_8_67_36
CCTGGCGGTGACACTGACCGCCGCGCTGCTGGCCGTGGCCACGCCGGCGATGTCGGCTGCGGGGGCCGACAGGGCCGACAGTACCATGGACCGCCAGCTCTCGGCCCTGGCCGACGACCTCGGGACGCTGGTCGAGACGAACGACCCCACGGTGGGACCTGGCGCCCGTCACGTCATCGAACTCCGGCTACCGGGCCGCTCGCTGACGAGCGCCGCCGTCACACGGCTCCGGTTCCACAGCCGCGAGGGGGTCGGGCTGGCCTCGTGGCGGGTTGGCGACGACGCCACGAGCCACACGCGTCTCGCCGGCGTCCCCATCCGCGCCGTCGACGGCGGGGCATTGACCGTCCGGGAGCCGGGCAACCACCGGCTCGTGTTCGAACTCCGGTTGCGTGCCGGGGAGCCCGTCCTGACGGTGGCGCGACTGGGCGGTGAGCGCGATGCGTGACTGGTTCACCGATAGCGGGCCGGAGCCGGACTGTCACTGCACGACGGAGTTCGAGCGCGGGACGCTGGCCGTCGACGCCGCGGACTGTCCCGGTGACGGACGGCTGGGAGAGGCTCCCGACTGTCGGGCGACCGTCGTCGCGGCGCTGGGTCAGGGCGACGTCGACAGCGTCGTCACCAGCAGCGACGGGATCGAACGGGCGTATCTCGACGCCGACGCGGCGCTGCTGGTGGCTGCGGGCCGGTTCGCAGCGCGGGTGTCGGCCACCGACGAACGGCTCGCCGAGCGGGCTCGACGGGAGCCCCTGGCCGCAGCGACCGAAGCGACCGGCCGGGCGGGCCACGTCGCCGACTTGGCGGCCGAGACCGGCCTCGCGGCCGCCGCGGAAGGCGTGACGGCCGACCGAGCCCTCGACCCGTACGTCGGGCCGGCGGTCAGCGACGCCCGAATCGCCGCCAGCCCCCCGGAAGCGGCGACACTCGGTGACCGTCGGACCGTCGAGACGGGTGCGACCGTCCGCCGGTACGAGACGCCCCCCGACGAACTGGACAGCTACCACGTCCGCCCGCGGGAACACGAGTTCGACGCGGCGATGACGGCGGCTCTGTCCGACGCCGTCGCCCGGCTGGCGACGACGGCCGACGGGCCGATATCCCCCGAGCAGGCCGCCGAACGCGTGGTCGAGGACGGCCACAAAGCGACCCGGCTCGCGAGCGTCCTCCGGAAACACACCGAGGGACTGGGTGTCCTCGAAGATATCTTCGCCGACCCGCGGGTCTCGGACGTGTTCGCGACGGCCCCCGTCAACGAGACTCGACTGCGCGTGCGCGCCGGCGGCGAAACGCTCCGGACGAACGTCCGACTGACAGGACGGGGCGCCCGCACGCTCGCCTCGACCTTCCGTCGGACCAGCGGCCGGGCGTTTTCGCGGGCGAGTCCGACGCTGGACGCGACGACGACCGTCGCCGACCGACGAGTCCGGGTCGCCGGCGTCACCGAACCGGTCAGCGACGGCGTCGGTTTCGCGTTCCGGGGCCACGACGAGGCGTCCTACCGGCTCGCTGACCTCGTCGAGAACGGGAGCGTCCCACCGCGGGTCGCCGGCCTGCTGTCGGTCGCCGTCGAGCGCGGCGCGGCGTGTCTCGTCGCCGGCCCCCGGGGCGCCGGGAAGACGACCACGCTCGGAGCACTCCTCTGGGAGCTACCCCGGACCGCCCGCACGGTCGTCATCGAGGACACCCCCGAGCTTCCAGTCTCGGCCCTCCAGTCGGCCGGTCGGGACGTTCAGGCCCTGCGAACGGCCAGCGGCGACGGGCCCTCGGTGGACGCGACGGCCGCACTGCGGACCGCGCTCCGACTCGGCGACGGCGCACTCGTCGTGGGCGAAGTGCGGGGGGAGGAAGCGGGCGTCCTCTACGAGGCGATGCGCGTCGGCGACGGCGACAGCGCGGTGCTGGGCACCATCCACGGGACCGGCGGCGAGAGCGTCCGGGAACGCCTCGTCTCTGACCTCGACGTCCCCGAGAGCGCCTTCGCCGCGACGGACCTCGTCGTGACGCTGGACCCGCCGACCGCCGACGGCGGCCGGGGCATCGCCGCAGTCGAAGAGGTCCGCGGGCACGAGGACGGCGTCGGCTTCGAGGCGCTGTTCCGGCGGGAGGGAGCCACGGCGACGGCCACCGGGGTAATCGACCGCGGGTCGAGCCGGCTGATCGAGTCACTGACCCACGCCGGCGAGTCCTACGCCAGCGTTCGCGAGTGCATCGCCGACCACACGACTGCGTTGCGTCCGCCGGACCTCCCGGTAGACGGCCGGGAGCTATGACCGAGAACGACGAGCGGGACGAGACAAGCGAACTGCCCGAACGGCTCGTTACCGTGCCCGATGGATACGGGCGGGCCTGTCGGCTGCTGGGGCTGTCGGTGCCCCCCGAGACGGTGCTGGCGGGGAGCTACGCGCTGGCCGTCGCGGTGTGGCTGGTCGGTGTCGGCGCCCTCGCCGTCGGTTCGGGACCCGTCGCGGTCGTCGTCGGCGCCGGTAGTGCCGTCGTCGCCGTCGGCGTCGCACTGGCCGGTCGCTACGGCGTCGTGCTGGCGGCGCAGGCGCGGCGAATCCGTGCGCTGGGTGCCGCGCCGTCGCTCGTAGCGACACTGGTACTCGGGATGGCGCTGTGGCCCAGCGCCGAGCGGGCGGCGGCCTTCGCCGCGAGTTCGGGCGACGGGCTGCTGGCCGAGAGCCTCGCTACCCACCGGCGACGGGCCGGTCGGACCCCACGGAGCGGGCTGGACGCCTTCGGCCGCGAGTGGGGCGCCGAGTTTCCGGCACTGGAGAGTGCACTCACCCGAATCGAGCGGGCAGCGGTGGTGACGCCCGAAGAACGGCCGGAGCTGCTCGATGCGGCCCGCCGCGGCGTCCTCCATGGAACCCGCGACGAGATGGCGGCCTTCGCCGCCGACCTGCGGGCGCCGGCGACGGCGCTGTACGCCTTCGGCGTCCTGCTCCCGCTCGCGCTGGTCGCGCTCCTCCCCGCCGTCGGTGCGGCCGGCGTGCCCATCTCCCGCTCGCTGCTCGTCGTGACCTACGGCATCGCCCTCCCCGGGGGACTGGTCGTCACGAGCGCGTGGCTGCTCGCGGGACGACCCGTCGCCTTCCCGCCGGCGGCCGTCCCCCGGAGCCACCCGGACGTCTCGACCGGGCGGCTGACGGCACTCGGGACGGGCGGCGCTGTCGCCGTCGGCGCCTGGCTGGCCGGGCGCGCACTCCTCCCGGCGTGGGCGCCGCCGATAGCGGCCCTGGGGCTGGGTGTCGGCTCGGCGCTCGTCGTCTACTACCGGCCCGTCAGCGCGGTTCGGGACCACGTCGGCGCCGTCGAGGACGGACTGCCGGCCGCGC
Source organism: Halobacteriales archaeon QH_8_67_36 (assembly GCA_003021755.1). GTDB lineage: Archaea > Halobacteriota > Halobacteria > Halobacteriales > Haloarculaceae > Haloarcula. The sequence continues at coordinate 3,342 of PXQZ01000131.1, forward strand.
TCTCCGCCATCGGGCGCCGCGTCGAGCGCGGGGAGTCCGTCGAGGCCGCCTTCGACGCGGCGGCCGACGCCGCCCCGGAACCGCTCGCGTCGGTGCTGGCCGCGACCGTCGAGCGACAGCAGACACTGGGGGTCGACATCGAGACGGCGTTCTGTGGCGACTACGGAACCCTGTCGACGCTGCCGAGCCCGCGGCTCCGACGGGCCGCCGTCTTGCTTGGCACGGCCGCCGACATCGGCCCCCCGGCCGGCGAGACCATCGCGACCATGGGCGACCATCTGGCGGAACTGGCCGAGGTCGAACGGGAGACACGCCGACAGCTCTCGCAGGTCACCGGGACGCTGTCGAACACCGCCGCGTTTTTCGGGCCCCTCGTCGGCGGTGCGACCGTCGCCATGTCGGCTACGATCCGGGGCGGCGGCCCCATCGAATCGGTGTCGCCGGCGTCGCTCGGCCCGGTCATCGGCTGGTACTGTCTGGTGCTTGCGATCGTGCTGACGACGCTATCGACCGGCCTGCACCGCGGGCTGGACCGCGCGCTGGTGGGTTACCGGGCCGGGCTGGCGCTGTGTTTGGCGACAACGGTCTACTGCGTGGCCGTGGTCGCGACCGGACTGTTCGTCTGAGCATTTAAATCCGAAGGGGCGGCCAGCCCGGCCCATGTTCGACACCAACGTCGACACGGTGGCCGTCTGGGTGGCCGTCGGGACGGTGAGTGTCGCCGTCCTCGGCGTCGTCACGCAGTTGCCCACGTCGGCTCCGCCCGACGGCGCCGCCGCCGCGACGACGATAGACGAGGTGGCGACCAGCCCACCGGGGTCGGTCGCGACCCGCGAACTGCACGCCAGCGAGTGGTCGCTGACGGGCCGCCAACTGGGGCTCCGCTCTTCGGGCGGCACCGTCCACGAGACGCTACTCGAACCGGTGGTTCCGGCCGTGAACGCCAGCCTCGCCGCCGTCCTCGATGGGGCACACCCGTCGTCGCGGTTCGACTCGCCGACCGCGTTCAGGCAGGCGACGGAGAACGCGACCACCGACAGCGACGAGTGGCAGCAAGCGCCGGACCGCATGACGGTCAGACGCGTCGCCTGGGGAGGGGTCGATGTCACGCTCGTCGGCTAGGGCGGCCACCGAGCCGCTGGCGGCGCTCGTGGCCGTCGTCGCCGTCTCCGCCGGACTCGCGCTGTACGCTGGCGTCCTCGATGATACGCTCGCCGGGGTCGGCGGCAAACGGGACGTGGCGGCACCCGCCGCCGACGCCGTCGAGCAGCGGGTGACTACCGGCGGCGTCGTCGACCCGGGGCGGGTGTCCGACTCGCTGGCGGCGATTCCGTCGGGCTACGAAGGAAACGTCACGCTGCGGGCCGAACGACAGTGGTCCGTCGGACCGACGCCGCCGGCTCACGCGGACACTGACAACCGAACCGTCAGCGTCGCGCTCGGCCCGGCGACGGTCCGCCGGGGACGACTCACGGTAGCGGTGTGGCGATGAGCCGAGCGACCAGCACCGTGGTCGACGTGACCGCTTGCCTCCTGCTGGTGGGCGCCGCCGTCGCCGTCGTCCTCAACGGCGCCGCGGTCGAGCGGGCGACCACGGAGAGCCCCGCGGCAGCGCGGACGGAACTGCTCGCGACGACCACGGCCAGCGTCGACTACGCGCTGGCAGTGCCGGGCGACCCGCCGCCGTGGACCACGAACGCGACGGCGACACGCCAACGCACGGCCCACGGGACGCTCGCGGAACTGCTGGCCGAGGCGGCGATGAGCCGCGTCACCTGGGAGGGCCACCGGCTCTCCCGGGCCGGGACCGAGTTCGAGCGAGACGTGGCGACGACGACGCGGAACCGGCTTCACGAACGGGGCCGTCGGACCGCCGTGCGGGCCCACTGGGAACCGTACGAGGGCGCGCCGCTCAATGGCACGATGCGGGTCGGCGAGCGGCCGCCACCGGACGCCGACGTGGACGCGTCGACGGTGACCGTCGCGAGTCCGTCGCCGGCG
>PXQZ01000131.1:5460-14788 GCA_003021755.1 Halobacteriales archaeon QH_8_67_36
GGTTCGAGCGTGACATGCGAGAGCGCTTCGACTCCCCGGAGGCCGCGGCCCGCGCCGTCGAAACCGGGAACGTCACCATCACCGTCAGGACGTGGTCGCCGTGACCAGGGCGGTGTCGCTGGCCGCGGACCGGCGGGGCCGGGTCCCCTTCGCCGTGGTCGGCGTCCTGTTGCTAGTGGCCAGTCTCGCGCTTGCACCGACGCTGTCGACCGAACCCGCACCGAGCGACACGGCGGTCGAGCGCACGCTGAGCGAGGTGAACGCGGCCAGCGCGACTGCGGTCCGCGACGGCGTCGCGACGGCCGGTCGTCGGGCCGCCGCGGCGCCCGTCGTCGAACCGGCCGACACGCCCGTCGGTCGGGCACTGAGCGACGACCAGCCGTTCCGTGACAGCCTTCGGCTCCGGGTGTATCTGCAGGTCAGGGCCAACCTCGACAGGCTCTCGGCCCGCAGCGACGGGGTGAACGCGACGGCGTCGCTCCCGGCAGTGGAATCGACGAGCGAGTACGAGCGGGCGATAGAGCGCGTGAGCCTCGAACGCGCCGGCGACAACGACACCGCCCTCCGTGTCACCGTCGAGAACATCACACTGACCGCCAGACGGGATGGCGAGGTCCTTACCCGGCGGACGGTCGACCGGACCGTCGTCGTCCCGACGCCCGTGTTATACGCTCACGACCGGGTCGACACCTACGAGACCAGAGTGACGAACGGGCTCACGAGGCCGGGGCTGAGCCAGCGACTGACCGGCCGCCTCTACCCTATCGCGTGGGCTCGGGGGTACGCCCAGTTCGGCGGCGCCCCCGTCGAGAACGTCATTGCGAACAGACACGTGAGCCTGGCGACCAACGGCGCCTTGCTGGGAGTCCAGCGGTCGGTCTTCGGCCGGAGCGACCCCGAGGGGCGCCAGGCGCTGACGGAGGCGACGGCCGCCGTCGGTATCAGGGACATCGTCGCCGGCAGCAACAGTCAGCTCGCCGGCAATATTCTGAGCGAGACCAGCTACCGGCCGGCGAGCCAGAACATCACCACCGGCGGCGGGACCGCCCCACAGCCCGACGACCCGATGCGTATCGGCGTCAACGGGACGGCCGACGCCGCCTTCCGTGAGGTCGGGTTGCCGGACGCGCTCAACGCCACCGCCCGTGACGCCTACACCGTCCGGGGACGGGTCGTCACCGAGCGCGAACAGGTCTCCGGTGGTCGGCCGGACCGGCCCGACGCACCGGGCCCCGACTGGGAGCTCGTCACGGAGGTCACCAGTTCGGACGCGACTGTCGTTGACAGGTCCGATACCGGGGTGAGCGTGCCGAGTGGCTGGCACGTCTTCGAGCGGTTCGGACGAACTGTCGAGGTCACTCACACGCGCAGAGCGACGTGGGTAAAGGGCAACAGAAACAGATACACCAGGAACAGCCGGACGGAAACGGTCCGCGTGAGTCTCGCCGTCATCGGCAGACACCGGAACGACTCGCTCGCGCCGGTGCGGGGTATCGAGACGGCCCACGAGTCCGACGGGAGTCCCATCGGGGGCGAGAACCTGGCCGACGTCGGCCCGGAAGCCGAGCGACGGCTCCTCGGCGACGAACGGACGCGGGCGGCGAAAGAGGTCGCACTCAGGGAGTTCGACGAGGAGACGGTGTCGCTGACGGGGGCGCGGCCGGACTCGATACACACCTGGATGGCCCGGGACCTGCGACGGCTCCGCGAGCGGGTCCGTGACATCACCGTGACGACCGACCGCGGCGCAGTCGGGACGTTCCAGACGAACCCGTCCCGGGAGATCCGGCGGGAACTCCGGCAGCGGCGCTCGCAACTGGTCGCTGCGCCGGAGACCTACGACAGCGCCGCCCAGCGGGCCCGGGTCGCGGCGCGAGTCGAGTTCATCGACGCCGTCTCGCGGCGGCTGGGCGGGCAGGCGGAGAACCACTCGCGGGTCGAGTCCGACCTCACCGACCGGCTGAACGGGCTCCCCGGCGGGTCGCTGGCCGAACTCAGGCGGGGGCTGGCCGCCCGGGAACAGCGAGTGCCACGGACCCGACCGACGCCGACCGGGCCGGCCGGCCCGGTCCGGACACGGGTCGAGTCCCAGCCCCAGTACCTGACGCTTGCGTCCGTGAGCGAGTCGAACTTCCCGGCCGTCGACGGCACCGAACACCCGCTCGTGGCCCGCAACGTCAACGTGTTCAGCGTCCCGTACGGCAACGCCGCGAGCGAGGTGGTGGACGCCGGGACCGGCGGCCGAAACCGGGTCGGTCTCGCGACGGCGGCGAAGACCCTCGCGGCGGCCAACGACACCGAAGCGGTGTCGGACACGCCCCTCGAAGCGCGCCGCGAGCAGTTACGGTACCGCGTCAGTCGGGCCAACGGGCTAGTCACCAACGCACTCGCCGAGCGAGTCCAACGGGCGACGGACGCGGGGCGGACCGAGAGCGAGCAAATCGTCAGTGACGCGATGGGCCGGTGGGAGACGCCCGCGGCGCGGGGGATGGCGCTGGCGAACAACTCCGCGCCGAACCGCGTCGCCGATGTGGCCGGGGACCGACTGAGACTATCCCGGGCGAGACAGGACTGGCTCCGGCTGAGACTGCTGCGCGATACGACCACGTCGCTGTCGACCGCCGGGGCGCGGCCGTCGACGGGGCTGGTGAACCGGACCGCCAACTCCGTCCGCGAAATCTCGCGCGACCGGCTCCGGAGCGAACTCGCCAACCGCGGCCGTGACCAGGTCGAGCGGGTCGCGAAGCGGCGGTTCGGGACGCGAGTGTTGCCGGCCGGCCTGCCGCTCGCGCCGCCGTTCGTCTCGTGGTTCGCGACGGTGAACGTCTGGTGGGTCACGGTCGGCGGAACGTACGCCCGCTTCAGCGTCACGGCGAGTCACGGGTCGCCCGAGACGCCCGGTGCGGCGGTGCGATACGTCCGCGAAAGCCGGGACGTCCACCTCGACGTCGACGGCGACGGGAACGGGGAACTGCTGGGCCGTAACACGCGCATCTCGTTCCGCGCCGACACTGGCGTCGTCGTCGTGGTGCCGCCGAGGCCGCGCGGCGTCGGCGACAAGGACGGCAACAGCGTGGAAACGTCGGCGGGGTGGCCCGAGCCCGGGTAGCGGCGGGCCCACGGCCGGCCGTTTCCCCGCAGCGTGCCGGCTGGCCCTTTCGATACCGATGGTATCAGCAGCGAAGCCAATTCCTATTACACCCCCGCGCCGTAGCTACGGCCGTGCTCAGGACCGAGTTTCCGGACGCGGGCGAGCAGTCGCCCGAGGCGCTGCTGTCGGCCTACGGATCGGTGCTCGCCGAGACGGTCGCGTCCGTCGGCGCCGACAGCGTCGTCGAGTCGACCGGTATCAACCGTGAGACTGTCGACGCGGTGGCCGAGGGGGACGTCGCCGGGCTCTCACTCGACGACGCGACGGCCGTGCTCGCGACCGACCCCGACCGGCCCGACGCCGAGGCCCTGCAAGCCGAGGCTCGGGATATCCTCCTGATGGGGATGACGACTGCCGTGATGGACGTCGAATCGCTGGCCTCGGGCATCGACAGCCGGCTCGAACCCAAGGAGATACAGCAGAAAATCGAGGGACGCTACCCGATGACACTGACGGAGTACGCCCTCCTGCACAGCTACATCGAGAGCCAGAAACGATGAGCCGCGTCGCCATACTGGGCTGTGGCTACGTCGGACTGGAACTGGGCCGACAGCTCCGTGACGACCACGACGTCGTCGGCGTGCGGCGCTCCGACGGCGGGGTGGACGCCATCGAGGCCGCCGGCTTCGAGGCCGTGCAGGCCGACGTAACCGACGACGGCTCGCTGTCGGCGGTCCCCAGCGCCGACTGGCTCGTCTTCGCGGCGAGTTCGGGCGGCCGGGGCGCCGACGCGGCCCGCGAGGTGTACGTCGAGGGGCTGGAGACGGCCATCGACCATTTCTGGTCGCGCGAGGACGCTCCCGAGCGGCTGGTCTACACCTCCAGTACCGGCGTCTACGGCGACCACGACGGCGCGTGGGTCGACGAGTCGACGCCGCTGGACCCCCGGACAGCAAAGACCGAAGTGCTGGCCGAGGCCGAACGGATGGCCCGCGAGCGACCGGCGGAGTACGGCGGCCACGGCACCGTCGCCCGCTTTGCCGGGCTCTACGGGCCCGAGCGCTATCGACTGGAGCGATATCTGGACGGGCCCGTGACCGCGGGCTATCTCAACATGGTCCATCGGACGGACGCCGCCGGCGCGGTCCGGTTCCTGCTCGAAGCGGACCACCGCGACGAGGTCGTCCTCGTCGTTGACGACGAACCGGTGGAGAAGTGGGCCTTCGCGGACTGGCTGGCCGAGGCCTGCGGCGTCGCGTTCCCACCAAAACAGACGACCGAGGAGCGTCTGGCCGACGCCGACTGCTCCGAGACGGTCACGCGTCGCATCCGAACGAGCAAGCGCTGTTCGAACGGCCGGCTGCGAGAACTGGGTTACGAGTTCGTCTACCCGACGTTCAGGGAGGGATACCGGGAAGCGGTGGACACCTACACCGGGAACTGAGCGGGGGAACCTTCTTATTGTTTCCCGGACCAGATACGCAATATGTACCTGGTGGCCCAGCGGGACCTGGTCAGTCTGGCTGAGGGGTTTCCGGGCTATGCCGGCGAGAACCCGGTACTAGTCGCCGTCGGCCTCGTCGTCCTCCTGGGGGGTGGCTTCGCGCTGTACCGCTACCTGACGCGGTCGCCGGTCAGCCGGCTCCAGTCGCTGCTTGCCGACCACGACGCGGTGACGGTGCTGATGCACCCCAACCCCGACCCCGACGCGATGTCATCGGCGCTGGCCGTCGACCAGCTCGCGGCCGCCGCGGGGACCGACACGGTGCTCTGTTACTCGGGCGAGATCCGCCGACCCGAGAACCGGGCGTTCGAGACGGTGCTCGACCTCGACTTCGACCGTATCGAAAGCCTCGACGACATTCGGACGGAGGCGGTCGTACTCGTCGACCACAACGAACCCCGCGGCTTCGCGGGGGCCGAGAAGCTGGAACCCGTCGCCGTCATCGACCACCACCCGGGCAGCGGGACCGGCAGGGAGCTTACCGACGTGCGAACGGATGTAGGCGCGTGTGCGACGATCTTTGCCGGGTACTTCGAGTCGCTCGACTGGGACTTTTTCGAGGTCGACGTGGCGCTGACCGACGGCGGCGTCGAGACGGACGACATACCCGAAGACGCGATGCCCAGCCACGTCGCGACGGGGCTCGTCTACGGCATCCAGTCGGACACGCGCTCGCTGACGAACGGCTGCTGTGCGGAGGATTTCGCCGCGGCGGCCTATCTCTACCAGGGCATCGACAGCGACCTGCTGAACCGCATCGCCAACCCGCAGGTCGACGCCGAGGTGCTGGAGGTGAAATCCCGGGCCATCAGCGAGCTGGAGGTCCGGTCCCCCTACGGCTTTGCCGACGTGGGCGAGGTGTCGAACACGGACGCGATTCCGCAGGCGGCCGACGAACTGGAAGCGTTGGAGGGCGTCTCGGCCGTCGTCGTCATCGGCGAGAAGGAGGGGACCATCCGCATCGCCGGCCGTTCCCGCGACGACCGGGTCCACATCGGTCGCGCCATCGAGGCCGTCGTCGAAAACATTCCGATGGCCGAGGGCGGCGGCCACGCACGGATGGGCGGCGGGAAGATATCCATCGACTATCTCGACGGGTTCGGCCCCGGCGAGGGCGTCACGCGGGACGAACTTCGGGAGCGACTGTTCGACGCCATGGCCGGCGAGCGCTAGCGGATATTGCAACCGCCAAGGGGCCGCTGGGAGCCAGAAAGTCCCGCCCAACACTGTTTGACCGACCGGCTACAGGCGGGGCGTTCCGGCCGATAGCGACCACGGACACGGGGACAGCACCCAGCAGACCTTGCCCCTTTTGTCCGCACGACCGCAACGTCGGGTATGGCAACACACGAGGGGACGTGGGCGTACCGGGACGCCCACGACGACTTCGCACGGACCTTCTTCCGGCGCTTCGGCGACGGCGTCGCGTCCAGCATCGGCGTCGGGACGTATCTGGGCGACCCGACCGACGAGCGGGACGACGCGTACCACGACGCCATTCGAACGGCGCTCGAATCGGGTGTCAACGTGGTCGACACGGCCATCAACTATCGCCACCAGCGTTCGGAGCGGGTGGTCGGGCGCGCGCTGGCCGAGGCCGACATCGACCGGAGTGCGGCCGTCGTCGCGACGAAAGGCGGGTTCGTCCCCTTCGACGGCGAGCGACCCGACGACCCGGGGGCGTTCGTCGGGCGCGAGTACGTCGACACCGGACTGGTCGACCGGGAGGACCTCGTGGGCGGCCAGCACTGCATCGCGCCCGCCTTCATCGACGACCAGCTCGACCGCTCGCTGGACAATCTCGGCCTCGACACCATCGACTGCTACTACGTCCACAACCCGGAGACACAGCTTGCACAGAAGGACCGCGAGCAGGTCTACGACCAGCTCGAAGCCACCTTCGAGCGGCTGGAACGACGGGCCGCCGCGGGCGACATCGAACACTACGGCGTGGCGACGTGGGACGCCTTCCGCGTGCCCGCCGACCACGACAGTTACCTCTCGCTGCCGGAGGTTGTCGAGCGGGCGCGGGCCGCGGGCGAGTCGGCCGGCAACACCGCGACGCACTTCCGGGCGGTTCAGTTGCCGTTCAACGTGTTCATGGCCGACGCCTTCACCGTCGAGGCCCACGAGGGACCCGACGGATCCCAGTCGGCGCTGTGGTTCGCCCACGAGGCCGGTCTGGACGTGTTCACGAGCGCGTCGATGATGCAGGGCCGGCTCGCGACGGAGATGCCGGACGGCGTCGAGGCGAAACTGTCGGGCGAAACACGCACCCAGCGGGCTATCAACTTCGCGCGTAGCGCCCCCGGCGTGACCTGTTCGCTGGTGGGCACTGGTTCGGTCGAACACGCACGCGAGAACGTCGATGCGGGTCGGTACGAGCCGCTGGGCGCCGACGCGTTCGACGCCGTCTTCGAGTAGAGAGTCGCGCCGCCCCGGCTGGACCTCGTTTAGCTCAGCTCCGTCCAGGTGCTGCCACACTCCGGACAGACCCGCTGTTTCCCGATCTCGTCGGGGTCGTTGTCCGTTGCTAGCCCCTCCCCGCAGGCGCTACACGAGAGCCGTCCGTAGCTGTCCTTCTCGACGTCTCCGCTCCGGAGGGCCTTTCTGACCGAGTCCATGTGCGACAGTGTGACAGCAGGGGGTAAAAAGGCCGCGGCGTTTCGGAAACGACTTTGTGGTTTCGGGCGAAGCAACAGTGTGTCCCGACGGCCCGTGTTCGGTTCGTTACTCGGACTGATATTCGTCGTCAACCTCGCTCGCGTCGTCTTCGCGCCGCTCATCGAACCCATCAGAGCGGCCACCGGCGCGACCGACGCCACGCTCGGCTTGCTGGCGACGCTGGTGTGGGCCGGCAGCGCGGTGCCCCGGCTCCCGACCGGCCTCCTGCTGACGCGGGTGAGCAGGGCACGGGCCATCTTCACCTCGGGCGTGATACTCACCGCCGGCACGGCGTTTACCGCGCTGGTGACCGACCCGACGCTGTTGCTCGCCGGCGCGTTCGTCATGGGGACCGCGAGCGGCGTCTACCTCATCGCGGCCAACCCGCTCATCAGCGAACTGTTCCCCGAGTCGCCCGGGCGGGCGCTCGGACAACACGGCGTCGCCAGCCAGCTCGCCGCGGTGGCAGCGCCCGGTATCGTCACCGTCGCCCTCGTCGTCGGTGACTGGCGGACGACCCTGCAGATGATGGCCGTCGCCGCGGCGGTGATGACCGTCCTCTTCACCCTCGTCGCTCGCCGGACGGCGTTCCCCGACGCCGGCCAGCGCGACACGGACTTCCCGGGCGCAGTCCGGGCGCAGTGGCCCATCGTCCTGACGGCCGTCGCCACGCTCGGGCTGACGACGATGGTCTGGAACGGCGTGTTCAACTTCTACGTGACGTACCTGGGCACCGTCGGCATCGAGGCACGCGCCGGTCGGACGCTGCTACAGGTATTGTTCGCCGCCGGCGTCCCGGCCTTCTACGTCAGCGGTCGGCTGGTCGACCGACTCCCCGCCGTCCCGTACCTGCTGACCATCCTCGCAGCCTTCACCGGCTGTATTCTCTTGTTGCCCGCACTGAGCGGGTTCTGGACGCTGGCCGCACTCAGTGCCGTCATGGGCTATGTCATCCACAGCATCTTCCCCGCCGTCGACACGTATCTGCTGGGCTCGCTGCCGGATCATCACCGCGCCAGCGCGTACGCGGCCTATGGCGCCGGCATGATGGTCATCCAGGCCCCGGGAAGTCTGCTCGTGGGCCTGCTGCGGGACGCTGGCGTCTCCTTTGTCACCATCTTCGAGTGGATGGGTGCCGGCCTCGTTGCCCTGCTGGTCGTCCTGTTGCTCTTGCATGCCGACGGCCGTCTTCCGGAGACGGCGCGGGCCTGAGAGCGAAGAGATGTGGTCCGCTCTCCTGCGTAGTACTCCACTCGCCAACAGTCACCCACGACAATAGCCGGGTCGCTGGGACGTACGTCGCGAGTGGCGAGCCGATGACGAGGAAGAGCGCGCTACACCCAACCGTCCGGGACTTTTTCTACGGCGTCGCCGTTTGACTCGTAAGCGCCGTTGATGGCCAAGATGGCGTCGACGACATCGCCTGGCGGGGGGTTCTCGATTTGACTGTAGTACAATAACCCATGCTGCTGGCGCTCGCTGAAAAAGTCGTTGTCGTTGGTCAGGACGACCCAGTCGTGTGCGGCGGCGTACGCCGCGATCTTGCTGTCGGGAGCGCTGGGTGAGACCTTGTCGGGGGCCGTGGCGACTGTGATACCGCCTGTCCGTTCGAGGGCGTCGACGTATTTTGGCGCAACGTGTTCGTCGCAGAGCACCCGCATCTATCCGGTGTGACTCCGCCTCTCGATGGCCGCCTCTGTCGCCTGTTTCTGCGCGTGAATCGTCTCCATCAGTTCGGGGTGGTCGTCGTAGTACTTGACGGCCGCTCGGACCTGTGCGTCGTCGAGGTTGAACTCGTCGGCGGCCTGCTCGATGGACACGTCGTTCTCGGTGACGTAGCCGCCAAGCTCGTACACGCCGATGCGGGTACCTTCGAGCCGCGGCTTGCCGTGGAGCACATCCGGCGTTTTCACGATGTGGACTGTCGCGCTCATGAATGGCGAACCACCCCACTGCAGCAATGATGGTCGTGGTAGTAGCTTCCCAGTTCAGCAACATAAGTATTCGGTGGTTCAACGCCGCAGTGTTCAGACAGGTGGATGCGACCTCGAAATCCCTCGTCGGTTTCA
>PXQZ01000132.1 GCA_003021755.1 Halobacteriales archaeon QH_8_67_36
GTCGGCGAGGAAGAGATAGCAGGGCATCCGGACGGCCGCGCTGGCACCACTCCGAACCGGCGCCGCCCCCCAGTCGCGCAGGCTATCGAGGGTGGCGGTCGGATCGTCGGAAAACTCGGAGAGAGCCGTCCGATCGACGCCCGGTATCCGTTCGAGCGTCGCCACGCGGGACTCGTCGTCAGTGACGATTCCGTCCCGGCGGCAACGTTCGTCCCCGTGTGGCGCTCGCCGTCGACGCTGTAGGAGTACGTGACGCTGAGGATGTACACCAGTCGTCGACTCGTACCCGCCGAGACGGTGATACCGGCCCGCGGTCAGCATCGCACCGGCGACCAGCAACGTCAGGCCGATAATGAGCCCGAGCGTGCGCGGCGGACTCAGCATGTGTCAACGTAGGCGCGTGTCGTGGAAACCGTTCCGCCGGTGTGGGGCAAGCGCATCTCCGTCACCCGCTCGTTTTTTCCACCGCCGCGCCAAGAGCCGGGTAATGACCGACGAGTTCGACATCGTTCCACCCGCGGCGATACGGTCCGGGCGAGCGACGGACGCGTACTTCGACCGGACGATAGAGGCGCTCGACCACGCCGGACGCAACCCCGACGTGGTCGCCGAAGTGACGGCCGACCAGTTCCCGACCGGCGAGTGGCACCTGCTGGCCGGGCTGAAAGACGCCGCGCGACTGCTCGCCGGCCGCGACCTTGACGCCGACGCGCTGCCCGAGGGGACGCTGTTCGACGGCGGCCCGGTCCTGCGTATCGAGGGGCCCTATCGGGAGTTCTGCCGGCTGGAGACCGCGCTGCTCGGCTTCCTCTCACATCCCACGGGCGTGGCGACGCGCGCACTCGAAGCCCGGCGGGCGGCCCCCGACTCGACGGTGCTCTCCTTTGGCTCCCGGCACGTCCACCCGTCGTTGGGCGCGATGGTCGAGCGGTCGGCCCTGCTGGGCGGGCTGGACGGCTTCTCGAACGTCGCCGCGGGCGACGTCATCGGTCGCGAGGCCGGCGGAACGATGCCCCACGCGCTCGTGATATGCTTCGGCCGCGGCCGGCAGGAGCAGGCGTGGCGAGCGTTCGACGAGGCCGTCCCGGAGTCGACCCCCCGTATCGCGCTGGTCGACACCTACTCCGACGAGGTCGACGAGGCGCTGCGGGCCGCCGAGGCCGTCGACGACCTCGCGGGCATCCGCCTCGATACGACGGGCTCCCGACGGGGCGACTTCCGCCACATCGTCCGAGAGGTCCGCTGGACGCTCGACGCCCACGGTCACGAGGACGTGGACGTCTTCTGCTCGGGCGGGCTCGGACCCACACAGCTACGCGAGTTACGGGACGTGGCGGACGGCTTCGGCGTCGGGAGCTACGTCTCGAACGCCGACCCGCTCGACTTCGCGCTGGATATCGTCGAGGTCGACGGCGAACCGGCCGCCAAACGCGGGAAGCTCACCGGGACGAAGTCGGTGTACCGAACCGGAGACGGCGGTCACCACATCGGTCTGGCCGACCGCGACGGCCCGGCGGACGCAGAGTCGCTCATCGACCCCCTGCTACGGGACGGCGAACTCGTCCGCGAGTTCGACCTCGGCGACGCCATCGAGCGAGCCGACGCCGACGCCGACAGGGTCGGATTCGACGAGGGATAATTATTCCCCCGGCATCCGTGCTGCGTGCTACGGACACAGTTCGCGTCCATCCGATCCCATCGACGAGGAGACATATCTCCGAACACGCGCAGCGATGGTGCACACGTTGTGCACAGGATGAGCGAAAGCGTTCACGGGATCAGGCTGAATGTTCACGATTCCAGTCGCTTGTGTCCAACTCTGTAGAACGAAAGAGCCGTTCCAGGCTCCAATGGCGGCGATTTCGGGCGTATATCCGCTAGATTCTGCTATGAACGATTGCGAGCAAGTATCCACATGGTTTATTATGCATGCACTGTTTGTGCACGTTCGTATGCAAAACAGTAGCGGTCGAAGCCGTCGACGGTTCATCCAAGGTGCCGGTGTCGCCAGTACTATCGGACTCGCGGGCTGTGGCGGAATCCTCGGCAGCGGTTCGGAGTCGACAGCCGACAAGATCGTGTTTTACAACGCCGGGTCACTGGAGTTCGACCCCGGGACGGAGGACAACATCAACCGGTTCGAGGAGGAGACCGGTATCACCGTCGATGTCAACGAAGTCCCGTGGAACAACCTGAAAACGAGCCTCACGACCATCTGGCGCAACCAGGACGACCAAGTGGACGCGTTCAACGGCCCGACCTGGTGGCTCGCCGACTTCGTCAGCTCCGACTGGCTCGAACCGCTCGAACTGGGCGACGACCACATGGGCAAGTTCCCCGACGCGCTCAGTGAACTGGTCACGTTCGACGACCAGACCTACATGGCGCCGGAGTTCGGGAAGTGGGGGACGTACCTTTACGACCAGCAGTACCTGAGCGAGCAGGGCTTTGACTCCCCGCCGGACACGTGGGACCAGCTCCTCGACCAGGGCGAACAGCTCTCGCAGGGCGACAAGGCCGGGTTCGCGTTCACCTGGGCTGACAAGTCCGTGTTTACCTTCAAGCAGTTCCTCTACCAGGCCGGTGGCCGACTGTTCAACGACAGCAACGAGCCGGTGTTCCGCGATGGGGGCGTCGAGGCACTGGAGTTTTTCAGCCAGCTCCGCGAGCGCGGCGTCATCCCCGACGGGATATCCAGCCTCGGCGAGGGGGGCATCGGTGACAACTTCGTCGCCGGCCAGTACGCAACCGTAGAGTCGTGGACGCCGCTCGGTTCGCGGGTAATAGACGAGTGGGAAGAAGGTCGCATCGACAGCGCTCGACCGCCCGAGGGCCCGGAGAGCCGTGCGACCTTCCAGGACACGAACGGTATCAGCGTCTCGGCGTTCTCGAGCCGCAAGGACGCCGCCAAGCAGTTCGCCGAGTTCATGACGAGCCGGGAGTCCGCAAAGAACAACATGCTCGTCGAGGGCAACCCCTGTGTCGTCCCCGGCGTCTACGAGGACCAGGAGGTGCAGGACGAGTACCCGTCCTGGCTGCTCGAGGACATACGCTTCAACCTCGAAAACGCCAAGAGCGAGACGTACATGGCACAGCCACAGGTCGACGACTATCTCAATGAGCAGATTACGCCGGCGATACTCGGCAACAAGGACCCACAGACCGCGCTCGACGACGCGTTCAGCAACATCGAGCGACTCTACCAGGACATCGGCCTCATCTGAACGACCGGTTCCGAGTGTTTCACACAATGTCAACGGAAAAACAAACGCTGCGCCGTATACTCGACAGGCTGTTCGTCCCGTTGACCGTCGGACCGACGCTGCTGTGGATTGCGGCCATCATCGTGTATCCGACGGCGAAACTGCTCATCAGCAGCTTCCAGTTCCGGAACCCCGTGACAAACGAGATGGAATTCGTCGGGCTGAGAAACTTCCGGCGACTCGTCCTGGCACGCGAAGGCGGTTCCGCGACGTTTGGCGTGTTCAGCCCCGAGTTCGTTGCTGTCACGAAGAACACGGTAGTGTACGTCGGCTGTAGTGTCACGATTTCGTTCCTCCTCGGGCTGGGTATCGCACTGCTGCTGAACAAGGACCTGAAGGGCCGGGGCTGGTTCCGGACGGCGGTCATCGTCCCCTGGATTCTGCCCTACGTGATGAGCGGTCTCATGTGGCGCTGGATGTTCCAGGCCGACTTCGGCGCGATAAACGGGCTGTTACAGCAACTGGGCGTCATCAGCGGCAACGTCCCGTTCCTCTCGGACGGGGGACTGGCGATGATAGCGCTGATAATCGCCGACGTCTGGGTGTTCACTCCCTTCATCATCATCATCCTGCTGGCGGGGCTCCAGAACGTCCCCGAACAGCTGTACGACGCCGCCGAGGTGGACGGTGCCGGTCGCTGGTCGCGGTTCTGGAACGTCACGTATCCGTTCCTGAAACCGTCGATTCTGGTCGCGCTGACCATCCGTATCATCTTCGACATCCGTGCGCTCGACCTCGTGTGGGTGATGACCGGCGGCGGTCCCGGGAAGGCCACTGAAGTGTGGGCCTCCTGGCTGTACCGCACTGCACAGGTGTTCAACTCGCCCGGACCCGGCGCGGCACTGGGCGTCGTCCTCCTGGCCGTGACGTTCGCCATCGTGGCCATACTGTACAAGGTATTCGGCGAATCCCCCTACGAAGCATGAGCACGGACAGTTCGAAACTCAACCGTATCCGCCGGTCGCTGGGACTGGAGACGCAAAACGAGTGGCCCTCGGTCGTCCGTGAGCGACTGGGGACGTACGCATTGCTCAGCGTCTACCTCGTCGTCATCTGGTTTCCCATCTACTACATCTTCATCACGAGCCTCAAGCCCACGAGCGAGGTGCTCTCGCTGCCGATTACGTTTTTCCCGCAGAACCCGACAGTGGGGAACTACGTGGATATCTTCGTGAACCGGCCGTTCGAGTCCTACACGCTGAACAGCGTGATGGTGGCGACGACGACGACTGTCATCTGTGTCACGCTCGGGACACTCACCGGGTATTCGTTCTCCCGACACGACTTCTTCGGCAACAAGACGCTGCTGTTGTCCATCGTCGGTGCGCGGATGATTCCGCCGATAGCGCTGATAGTGCCGTTCTTCCAGATAATGGCGAACCCGCCGCTCATCGGTGGGCTGACCGGGAGCCTCTACGATACGCGACTCGCACTCATCTTCACGTACACGTTCTTCAATCTCCCCTTCGCGGTGTGGATAATGAAGAACTACTTCGACGGGGTCCCCGAGTCGCTCGACGAGCAGGCCCGTATCGACGGCTGCTCGCGCTGGGAGGCGTTCTTCAAGATAATCCTCCCGATGGCCAAGCCCGGAATCGCGGCGACGGCCATTCTCGCGTTCATCTTCTCGTGGAACGAATTCGTCTTCGCGCTGGTCCTCACGTCGTCCGAAGCGGCCCAGACGCTCCCGATCGCGGTGTCGCTGTTCGTCGCGGACGACTTCGTCGACTGGGCGCATCTGGCCGCCGGCGGGATGATAGCTGCGTTGCCCGGCATCCTGTTCGGGCTGTTCTTCCAGCAGTACATCGTGAGCGGACTAACGCAGGGAGCGGTCAAGGAGTAAGATTCATGTCAAAAGTAGAACTCACAGAACTCGTAAAGCGATTCGACGACGTCACCGCAGTGGACGGTATCTCGCTTGAGATTCCCGACGAAAGTTTCACCGTGCTGGTCGGCCCGTCCGGCTGTGGGAAGACCACGACGCTCCGTCTCGTCGCCGGACTGGAACGGGCGACGGACGGCGAGATTCACATCGGCGACGAACTCGTCAACGACAAACGCGCCTACGAGCGGGACATCGCGATGGTGTTCCAGAACTACGCGCTGTACCCGCACAAGACCGTCCGCGGGAACATGCGGTTCGGTCTCGAACAGCATAACACCCCGGAGGACGTCATCACGGACCGCGTCCAGGAGGCCGCCGAGCTGTTACAGATAGAGGAGCTGCTCAATCGGCGACCGTCGGAGCTATCCGGCGGGCAACAGCAGCGGGTCGCGCTGGGTCGCGCCATCGTTCGCGACCCGGCGGTGTTCCTGATGGACGAGCCGCTGTCGAACCTCGACGCGAAGCTGCGCGTGAAGATGCGCGCGGAGCTGAACAAGCTCCACGACGAGCTCTCGACGACCACGGTGTATGTCACCCACGACCAGGTCGAGGCGATGACGCTGGCCGACCAGATAGCGGTCATGGACGACGGCGAGATCCAGCAGGTCGGTGCGCCAACGAACGTCTACATGAACCCGCGAAACATGTTCGTCGCCGGCTTCCTCGGCTCGCCGAGCATGAACTTCCTCGAAGGAACCCTCGAAGAGTCCTCGACCGGGAAGTTCGAACTGGAGCTCGGTGGAGACACCCACGACGTCCCCGACGAGTTCGTCGACCCGCTGACGCCCTACCTGGACGACCGGGTCGTCCTCGGCATCAGGCCCGAAAACATCGCGCTCAACAAGGACGGTGTGCCGGCGAACGTCCACCCGGCGACGGTCAACGTCGTCGAACCACAGGGTGAGAAGACGATACTCGAACTCAGCCTCGACACCGGCCAGAACATCAAGGCCGCCGTCGACCCCGATACGGTGGTCGAGCGGGGCGACAGCGTGAACCTCCGGTTCGACAGGGACTCGCTGCAGTACTTCGACCCCGAAACCGGGGAGTCGCTGACCCACGATTCGAAACCCGAGCAGAAAGTCACACCCACATAATGCGAACGGAGACCACGCGGGGCGTCCCCCCTACGGCGCTTGCCGCCTTCGCGATCGCCCTCGGGCTCGTCGCCATCGCCGCGTACAACTACGCGACGGGCGTGCCCGGCGGTGCGATAGTGAGCAGCATCGGTGCCGTCGTTGCCACGCTGTTCGGGGTACTCACGGAGCCATGAGACACAGTGTTTATCATTGGTTCCACTGTATCATCCGCAACCATCGCACCGAACGGACGGGTCCCTCGCTGCGGAGTGACAGTTCCCTCGGGCGAATCCCGTGTGACTGTCGGTCCTGGGGGGAGAGAAAGTGACGCGAAACGCAGTCGAGTCGCACACGTCCGTTCGTCGCTGTCCGGTGTCGGCACGGAGGGGGTGTGTCCGCCAGTAGATATGTTGCCCGATAAACGACGCAAACGGATCGTCAAACTGGTCAACGACGCCGACAGAGTCACCGTCGAGGAACTCACGGAGGAGTTCGGCGTGTCCGGCGCGACGATCAGACGGGACCTCGCCTCGCTCGCCGAGGACGGACTCATCGAACGGTTCCACGGCGGAGCGCTCCCGGTATCGGGCAGGCAGACCGGTCACACGCGGGCCGGGGAGACGGTCACGAACCCGAGCGGCAAGCGGGCGATAGCGGAGCGCGCCGTCGACGAACTGAGCGACGACGACGCGGTGTTTTTCGACACCGGCCCGACGACGATGGAGGTGGCGAAGGTCCTCCCGGAGTCGCTCTCCCTGCTCGTGGCGACGAACTCGCCGGAGAACGCGTTCGAACTCCGGGAGACCTGCGGCGACGTGAAGGTCGTGGGCGACTCGCTGCGGCGCACGTCCGACGCCCTCGTCGGCCCGAGCGCGGAGTCGTACCTCCGGAAGACGAACTTTGACGTGGTGTTCCTCGAAACGGACGCCATCCAGTCGGACGGCGGCCTCTCGGTCTCCAACGAGGACGAGGCACGAATCAAGTCGCTGCTGTGTGACGGCGGGCGGCTGGTCATCCTCGTCGCGGACGGGAGCAAGGTCGGTCGGCAGAGCTTCCGGGAGTTCGCCGAGGTCGACGACGTGGACGTCTTCGTGACGGACGTGCCGTTGAACGACGACATGCGGGCGGTGTTCGAACGCGCCGGCGTGCAGGTCCACGACGATATGCTGCTGACCGGCTGAGGGCCGTCGGCATTGACAGTTGCGACGCGAACACAGGGGTTTAGACGGCGAGGAGCGAACGGACGGGTATGGTAGACCGAATCATGACGGTCAACGCGTACACGACGTTCGACCTGCTCGACGGCGAGATAACGGGCCATGGCTTCGACGAGGAGGCCCTGGCCGTGCTGAACGTCACCTCGCCGAGAAAGAACCCCGACCACGTCTCGCTGCAACTGGAACTCGACAACACCCAGCTCGACAGCGTGAAACCCCACGCCGACAAGGTGACGCTCACCCCGACCCAGGCCCGCGAGATGGCCGCCGAACTGGAGAAACACGCCGACAAAGTCGAGACCGCCCAGTCGGGGTGATACTGGTGGCTGTACGTTCGTAAAGACGTTCGCCACCCCGGGGTGGCGAAATACTTCGGTTTGTTACAGCCACCGGTATGAGACGGACTGTCGGCGCAGGCCGCCGGTCCGACGGTCGGGATGCCGTAGCGGCCGCCACCAGTCCATCCGAGTGCAGTCCGGCGATTCGCGAGGGTTGAACGACCCGATATCTCTTTGATGTGTCGTACCATACCACGGCATACGTCGACAGACACGCCCGGCAACCCCGCGGCGCGGGAGCTGGGGTACTGCCCGTGCTGTGGGTATCGGACGCTGCCGGAGGGACAGCCGGGGTCCTACGAGGTCTGTCCCGTCTGTCACTGGCTCGACGACCCGACGCAGTTCGGGGACGACAATCACGTGAGCGACAGCAACCACGTCTCGCTGTCGGCGGCCCGCGAGAACTTCCGTGACCACGGCGCCTGTGCGCCCGGGGAGGCCGACACCTGCATCGACCCCGACGGGTTCGACCGGGACCCCAACTGGCCATACGACCGCTGACAGGACACCGATTGGGGCGGCGACACGCACGCCCGTACGGTCGTAACGGACCGGACGGGCAACTCGCCGGAGGAGGCGTTCGGACTGATTGGCCACGAACTCCGCACCGCCGCCCGCGCGCGGCCCGGTTCGTACGGCGTGACGCATGCCGGCGTAGGTCCTCGTCTGTCCCGCTGCCGGTGAGCTACGCAAGCACCGGCAGGAGCCAGCAGGGAGCGCTTCTGCCGTGGGCAAGCGCAAGAATCAGGACCGAGAGGGCCCCAGACACACGCATGCCCGACTGGGACGTGTATCTGGTGACCGGGGAGTCGCTGTCGGCAGGGCGGTCCACCCGCGAAATCGTCGGCGCTGCCATCGAGGGCGGCGTCGGCGTCGTGCAGTTGCGCGAGAAGGACCGCACCGTCCGCGAGCGATACGAGATGGGCCAGGAGCTACGCGAGCGGTGCCGCGAGGCTGGCGTCACCTTCGTCGTCAACGACCGCGTCGACCTGGCGCAGGCCCTGGCGGCCGACGGCGTTCATCTGGGCGACAACGACCTGCCGGTGTCCGTCGCTCGCGACCTGCTGGGCGCCGGGGCAGTCATCGGCCGGTCGGTGTCGACGGTCGACGCCGCCGAGGCCGCCGAAGCGGCCGGCGCGGACTATCTGGGCGTCGGGACCGTCTACCGAACGGGGTCGAAAGACGACGTCCCCGAAGCGGACCACGGCGTCGGCCCGGAGCGGGTGGCCGAGATAGCCGCCGCCGTCGACATCCCCCTCGTGGGCATCGGCGGCATCACGACCGAGAACGCCGCCGAGGTGGCGGCCGCGGGCGCCGACGGCGTGGCCGTCATCACGGCGATTACGCGAGCCGAGGACCCCACGGCGGCGACGGCGGCGCTGGGTGCGGCTGTCGAGCGCGGGACGACGGAGCGGTCGTAGCCGAGATCATTCCGTCAGCTTCCGCCGGAGCCGCCGCTCGTCCACGCGGTATTTGAACGCTGGTGAGCCGTCCAGCAGGACGTAGGGTACCCGCTCGCCGTACGCCTCGCGCAGGTCCGCGTCGGTGTCCACGTCGACCAGTTCCAACTCGACCGCGACGTCCTCCTCCTCGGCGACCCGTTCGATGGTGGCGATGGCCTCCTCGCAGAGGTGGCAGTTCTCGCGGGTGTAGACGGTGACAGAGACCGCGCTCATCGCTCGGAGGAACGACGGGCTGGCGCCGATGGACGGAGAGACGGTCGTCGTCACCGGCGCCAACAGCGGACTCGGCTACGAAGGAGCCAAGGCCTTCGCCGACGCCGGCGCGACGGTGGTGATGGCCTGCCGCAGCGAGGAGCGCGGCGAGGCGGCCGCCACGGACATCCGGCGGACCGTCAGGGGTGGGCATCTGGCGGTCCGAGTGTGTGACCTCGCGGACCTCGACAGTATCGCGGCCTTCGCCGAGGGACTCCGGGCGGAGGCGGACGGCATCGACGTGCTCTGTAACAACGCCGGCGTGATGGCCATCCCCCGCCGGGAGACGGCCGACGGCTTCGAGAGGCAGTTCGGGGTGAACCATCTGGGCCACTTCGCGCTGACCGGCCACCTGCTCCCCGAGCTCCGGGCGAGCGAGGGCGAGAGCCGCGTCGTCACGCAGTCCTCGCAGGCCCACACCGCCGGCGAGATGGCGTTCGACGACCTGCAGTCCGAACGGAACTACGGCAAGTGGTCGGCCTACGGCCGCTCGAAGCTGGCGAACCTCCTCTTCGCATACGAGCTACAGCGCCGACTCGACGACCACGGGCTCGACGTCGTTAGTGTGGCCTGTCACCCGGGCTACGCTGACACGGACCTGCAGTTTCGCGGTCCCCGAGAGACGGGGTCGAGCGTCCGGATGGGGATAATGAAAGTCGCAAACGGACTGTTCGGCCAGTCGGCCGAGCGCGGGGTTCTGCCGATGCTGTATGCCGCCGCCAGCGGCGCGGTGAGCGGCGGCGACTACGTCGGTCCCGGCGGGTTCATGGGGATGCGTGGCGCCCCCGAGATTCAGGAGTCGAACGCCGCCGCACGGGACGAGACCGACGCCGAGCGGCTCTGGCGCGTCTCCGAGGAGCTGACCGGCGTCGAATACGACTTCGAGTAGCCGAGACGAACGCGCCGACGGGTTCCTCTCCGGGAGCAGCGTGCTACTTGGATACGTCCCGCCGGCATCCGCTGTCCCCTCGCATTCAGTGGGCTGGCCGGACTGACGAAGGTGCTCGTTAGCAACGTCTCCTTCGGTGGTATCCGAAGGCGGATCTGAGCAGGACCCGCGGCGATTGTGGCCGCCGCTATCGGGGCGACGTGTAGAAGTTCACCGTCTTCAGGGGCTCGTCGCTGTCGTTTGCGACACCGTGGCGTTCGCCGGCCGCAATGCGCACCAGATCGCCGGCCTCGATGCGCTCCTCTGTTCCATCGACGGTGGCGACGCCCGTCCCGCTGGCGACGAACAGCCACTGGTCGCTCTCGCTGTGGTAGTTCTCCGGCCCGCCGACGCTGCGGCCGGGCTCGACGGTCATCTCGGCGGCCTGGGCCGCTTCCGTCTCCATGGCGACCTCGAAGTAGCGGTCGAAGTCGAGGTGGGTGCGTTCCATATCGTGGGGTAGGGTCCCCGCCGAGGAGTGGGTTTCGACACCGAGGCGTCACACGCGCGGGGAACGGCCGTCTGACGAGGGTATTTATCCGACCAGCACCTGCCCAAATCCCATGGACGAAGCGTTTCTCGACCTGGAGGCGATCGACGTCGAACTGGACGAGGAGTTGCTAGAGGCAGTCAACGAGAAGGCCTTCACGGACCACCGGGACAACCGCGACGCGGCCATCCGGGACCTGCTGGACGAGTGGCTCAAGCGGAAAGACGAGTAGCGCGGACCGTCAGAGTTCGACTGTCTCACCGAGTTCGGGCGCCGAGGCCGAGAAGCCATCGTCGCGTAGCTCCTCCGCGAAGGCGGCCGTCCGGTCGCCGTGGACAGCGAGGACGGGGGTGTCGCGGTAGCTGTCGAGGAACCCCACCAGCCCGTCGCGGTCGGCGTGGGCCGAGAACTCGTGGAGTTCGACCTGTGCGCTGACGGGCAGCACGCGGCCGTCGAGTTCGGCGCTGCCCGTATCGAGCAGGTCCCTGCCGGGCGTCCCCTCGACCTGATACCCCGTCAGTGCCACCTTGTTCGTCGGGTGGTGACGGATGGCGGGCACGTAGGTCATCGCCGGACCGCCGGAGAGCATCCCCGAGGTGGTGATGATGACGGTGTTTTGCTCGGCGATACGTTTTCGCTGGCCGTCCCGGCCCGTCACGAACCGGGCGCTGGAGGTAGCCCCACGGAGCGCGTCGGCGTCCCGCAGAAAGTCGGGATGGCGTTTGAGCTGTTCGGTCACGCGCTGGCCCATCCCGTCGACGTAGCAGTCGATGTCGTGGGCCGCACAGACCAGCATCGCCTCCTGCGTGCGGCCGATGGCGAAGGCGGGGACGACGACGGTTCCGCCCTCCCACACCGTCTGCTGTACGCTCTCGGCGAACCGTTGCTCGACAGTGTCGCGGGGCTCGTGAGTCACGTCCGAATACGTCGACTCGCAGACGACCGCGTCGGCCTCGGGTCGAGCGGTCGAGGGGGCGACGAGGCGCTGGTCGCCGGTGTGGAAGTCGCCGGTGTACAGGAGCCGAGTGTCGCCGTCATCGGACTGCGTTCGATTGCCCGAGGTGCGTCGCACCTCGCTGTCATCCACGAGGACGTGGGCGCTCCCGGGGATGTGGCCGGCGTTGTAGAGCGTAATCTCGTAGCCGGCGGCTTCGAAGGGTTCCCCGTAGCCGTGGGTCACTGAGGCCTGTGTCAGGCGGCGTATGTCGGTGTCGGTGAAGGGACAGCGCGGCGTCGAGCCGTGGAGTTTCAGCGTGTCCTCGGCCAGCGTGGTCGCCAAATCGCGGGTGGGCGGCGTCCAGTGGACCGGCGGGAGGTCGCCACTCGACATGAGCGCGGGCACCGCGCCGGCGTGGTCCAGATGGCCGTGGGAGACGACGACGGCGTCGGGGTTCACGTCGCCGACCGGGTACTGCGGCGGAGACTCGGCGGCCATGCCATAGTCGAGCAACAGCGAGTCGTCTATGAGGACCGCGCTGCGCCCGATTTCGTCGGCCCCACCCAGGAACTGGACCTTCATCCGGCCGGGTGTAGGAGACAGCGGCGTTTCCGTTCTCCGGTTCCGGACGGCAAGTGAGGTCTGGGACGGACGGTTCCCAGCGGCGGGTAGAGCGTTCGGACAGTTGGGTCCGGACGGCTGCTCCGGCACTCGAACGTCGACTGCGGACCGTCTACGCCGGGTTGCGGCAGTCTCGGCCTATCGTCATGGTACGTGATACCACTACTGTTGTCGCCTGGTAACACAACAACATAAACAATTATTATGATTGACGAACAAGGTAAGTTCGCTATGGCAACACGCCAGCAACCCCCGACCACGTACCACACGTGTACATGCGGCGAGGAGTTCGATACGACGGACGCACTCCTCGAACACGCCCGAGAGGCACACGGACTGCCTGTATTCTGAGGCTGGCGCTCGTTTCTTCGCGGTGAGTCACGACCGCGTCTCTACGTCCGGACGGACGCTGAAGCGCGTGTAACCGCCGTGAGAGTGATCCAGAGCTCCGAGCCACCAGTTCCACCGCTCGGTCAGTGAGTACTCCGATGGGGCGTCCTGCAGGTTCTCGACGACCGCCTCGACGGTGAGTTCGTCGCCGAAGTCCGCGTCGAACTGGCCGCCGTCGGCCATGTCGCCGGCCTGTCGTGCCACCACCGCGGCCGCCCCCGTGTCGTCGAACGTCTCACACAGTACGCGTTCGAGTTCCTGTCGGTCCACACTGTTACCTTGCTAGCTACGGCCTTGAATCTACGGCTAAGAACAGTACTGGCCGGAAGTGTGGACGATAGAGTCGAAGCGAGGACCATAGTCGCTCGGGGTTGCTGGCTCTCTACAGGCGGTCACTGGGTTGTCTATCGTTCACGCATCGGTACCCGGGAAGCCCGCGAAGAAATCAGCGAGTCGAGACCGATCAGTTGCCCTTCGCTGCGAGAGGGGACCCGCGGCTCGAAGACACAGAGCGGGTTTCCACGGGTCGATTCGCTCCCTGTTTCAAATCGAGGCGGACGCGGTCACTACGTTCCCCGTCCGCCTCGCACTTCTCGCCGGTCAGTTACCCTTCTCGATGGGCGCGCCGACGAGGTTGCCCCACTCGGTCCAGGAGCCGTCGTAGTTGATGGTGTCGTCGTAACCCAGCAGCTCGTGGAGTGCGAACCAGGCGACGGAGGAGCGCTCGCCGATGCGGCAGTAGGCGACGGTCGTGGAGTCGCCGTCGATGTTGTACTCGGCGTAGAGTTCTTGGAGTTCGTCGTAGCTCTTGAACGTGCCGTCGTCGTTGGTGACGGCGGCCCACGAGATGTTCTCGGCGCCGGGGATGTGGCCGCCACGCTGGGCGGTCTCCTGGAGTCCGGGCGGTGCGAGGATTTCGCCGGAGTACTCCTCGGGCGAGCGGACGTCGACGAGCGGCAGTTCGCGCTCGATGGCGTTCTCGACGTCCTCCCGGTAGGCGCGGATGGACTCGCGCGGGCCGGAGGCCTCGTAGTCGACGGCCGGGAAGTCCGGCAGTTCGTCGGTCGTCTCGTAGCCGTTCTCGACCCAGTACTCGCGGCCGCCGTCGAGCAGTCTCACGTCGTCGTGGCCGTAGTACTTGAACTGCCAGTAGGTGTAGGCGGCGAACCAGTTGGAGTTGTCACCGTACAGTACGACGGTGGAGTCCTCGCTGATGCCGTGGGCACCGAGCAGGTCCTCGAAGTCGGACTTCGTGAGGATGTCCCGCATCGTCTGGTCCTGAAGGTCGGTCTCCCAGTTGAAGCCGATGGCCCCGGGCGCGTGGGCCTCGGCGTAGGCTTCCGTGTCCACGTCGACCTCGACCAGCCGGTGGGCCGGGTCGTCGCTCCGGAACTCGTCGAGATGCTCGCCGACCCAGTCGGCCGAGACGAGCACGTCGTTGGCGTATTCGGTCATAGTCCATCGAATCGTTAGTCGACCACACGTATATTACCACGAGTGTCGGCATGGACGGCCACTCCTCCCCTTTGACGGCATATGTTGCCCCTACAATGGGAGCGGTGTATGTCAACGTTACACATCAATGATCCCTGAACTGGCAGGCGTGAGCGGGACTATCGGGGAGGACCGAGAGAGAGCCAGCAATTGTTGCCAGTAGCTTCGACCGGCCGCGATGGGAGTTTTCAAGCAGCCGGGGGCGGTATCGTCGGCAATGACCGATATCGTCTCCGCCGGCTGGGTGACGGACAATCTCGACGGACTGCGGGTCGTCGACGTACGCGACGGCTGGGAGTACGACGCGATGGCACATCTACCCAGCGCGGTCTCGATTCCGTTCGACCGCTTCCGGACCGGCTCGGGCGACAGCGAGGGGATGCTGCCGGGCCACGGGAAGTGGGCGTCGCTGCTGGGCTCGGCCGGCATCAGCGCCGACAGCGACATCGTCGCCTACGACGACCACCACGGCGTCTTCGCCGCCCGCTTTCTGGTGACGGCGGAGCTGCTGGGTCACGACCCCGACAGACTCCACCTGCTCGACGGGGACTTCTCCAGCTGGCGGCTCGAACACCCGACGAGCGGTGACTCGCCCGACGTTGAGGAAACCGACTACAGCGTCGACCCGCCCGAGGCGACGCCGCTGGTGGACGCCGACCGGGTCGCCGCCGCCAGCGACGACCCCGACGCCATCCTCGTCGACACCCGCGACGAGTCCGAATACGCCGAGGGGCACATCCCCGGTGCCGTCCTGCTGGACTGGCGCGACCTCGTCGACGACGAGACGCGCGGGCTGCTCCCGCGGGAGGCGGCTCTCGACGTGCTGGAATCGGCCGGCATCGTCCCCGGGAAGCGCGTCGTCCTCTACTGCAACACCGCCCGGCGCATCAGCCACACCTACGTCGTCCTCCGGCATCTGGGCTTCGAGGCCGTCGAGTTCTACGAGGGGAGCCTCACCGAGTGGGAGGCACAAAACCGGCCCCTTGAGTCGAACTAAGGGAGCTCCTGCCGCTCCGGCGTGCGCTCGCCCGCTAGCAGGATGGCAACCCCCGAGGACGTAGGTCGGCTGGCGAGTCATCACGGGCTACCTCATCGGGTGGTTACGAGACGGATTCCGCCGTTCGCGAGCACGGGACGCGGCGCTCGTCTCCCGTTCGACTCGAAGCGGTCAGCGCTCGAACACGTAGGCGGACCCGCCGACGAGCCCGTTCGGGTCCGCGTCTTCCTCGGCGCCCGCGAGGGCGACGTTGCCCGAGTCGCCCAGCGCGACGTCGGAGCCGAACTTGTCGCCCTCGTCGTCGCCCTCGCTCGCGACGAGTTTGTTCACCTGCGACCAGGAGTCGTCGGCGTACTCGAAGACGTACGCCGAACCCTGTTCCCATGCGTCGGTGTCGCCGACATCGTCGCGGTGGGCCCCGACGAGCGCCAGGTCACCGCCGTCGCTGAGCGCGACCGCGTTGCCGAACTGGTCCGAGTACCCCCCGTCGTCGGCGACGAGTTTCGCCTGCTGGCGCCAGCCGTCGTCGGACTGCTCGAAGACGTACGCGGAGCCAGTCCCGAACTCGTTGCCGGCGTCGTCTCTGAAGCACCCGACGATGGCGCGCGTGCCGTCGTCCGAGAGCGCGAGACTCGTTCCGGCGGCGTTGCTCCCGAACTGCTCACTGGACTCCCCGTCCTCGGGTGCGACGGTAGTGGCGAAACTCCAGCCTTCCTCGGTCCGCTCGTAGACGGAGACCGTCCCCGAGTCGGCGCCGTTTGGCTCGTCGACGGCGGGTGCCGCGACGAGGACGACGTCGCCGGCGCCCGAGAGTGCCACTGCCTGGCCGAACCCGTCTGTTTCGGACGACTGGGCGTCGAAGTACGTCTGCTCCCAGCCCCCGTCCGAGCGTTCGAACACGAAGAAGGCGCCGAGCTGATTGCTGGATACGAACGTCGCACCGGCGGCGCCGATGACGGCGACGTCGCCCGCGTTCGAGAGCGCGACCGAGTTGCCGAAGCCGTCGGAGTTTCTGGGTGTGTCCCGCATGAGTCGTCCCTCGAAGGACCAGTCGCCACCGGCGCGTTCGAAGCGGTACGCCGCACCGGTCCTGCCGTCGCCATCCGGGTCGCCAGACTCGTAGTCGCCGACAAGCGCCGTGGTGCCGTCGGCGGACAGCGCCACGGCATAGCCGAACGAACTAGCGCCACCGTCGTCCGGCGGTGAGAGCTGGGTCTCCTGTGTCCACGTCCCGTCCGACCGCGTGAAGACGTACGCCCAGCCGGTGTCGGCCCCGGGGTCCTCCGACTGCTCGTTTTCCTGGGACGCACCGACGAGTGCCGTCGACCCGTCCGCCGATAGCGCGACCCGGTCGCCGAACTGCTCCTTGCGCTCCCCCTGCGCGGACGACAGTTTGGTCACGACCGAGAGCGGCCCGTCCGTCTCCTCGTCCGAGTCGTCCTCCCGGTCGGTATCTGCGTCGGCCGTCGGCGTGGCGCCGGTGGTCGTCCCGGCGGTTTCAGTGTTGTCGTCACCGCTGTCGTCCGAGCACCCCGCCAGGCCGGCCGCGATCGCCGACGCGCCGAGCGTCCGAAGGAGCCGCCGTCGGTCCCGGTCCGGAGCGTCCCTCATCGCCGTGCCCCCTCACGCCTGCCGGCCGGTTCGGGAGACTGGTTCCCGATCATAGGGCGTATGTCATGGTCTACACACTTGAAACTGGCTGGAAAATGACTGAAACGATGTCGCAGACTGGCTGGTAAGTAACAGGAACGGCTGTGGTCGAACCGGTTCATACGGTTTGCTGTAGATCGTTTCCGGACTGTCCTGACCCCGGGGTCGGGATATATCGGTAGATCGTTACGATACCCCGTATCAGGGCGCGACGCCGACGGTGACGAGCGTTCCGAACTCCCGATACCGTTCGACCATCGCCTCGCGCGTCTCCCAGTTCTCGGTGGGGAACTCGCTCGCGGGCGGAATCGCTGTCTCGCGGTCGGGGACGTTGTCCTGCACGGCGACGGCCAGCCCCGCGTCCCGGAAGGCTGCGCGGTACTGGGCCCCGCCCCAGCGGATCATCGGCACCTCGACCAGTTCGTCCCACGAGTGGGAGTGGACGTTTTCCTCGTAGTAGTTCACCGCGCAGTGGAAGGTGCCGCCGGGGCGGAGCACGCGGGCGCCCTCGTCCAGCACCGCGTGGGGGTCGCTGGCGTAGTAGAACGCCTCCATCGAGAAGCAGTGGTCGACGCTGTCGGTCCCGAAGGGGAGGTGTTCGAAGTCGCCCACGAGAAAGCCCACGTCGGGGTCATCGGTGTACGCCCGGGCGTTCGCGGCCATCGCGGGCGAG